>JADFKK010000056.1 GCA_022564995.1 Planctomycetota bacterium
CGAGAATCGCTGAATTCTTGCGAATTCAGCTACTGCCGAGATTGCCAGAAAAACTTGCCGCACACCGGCAATCTTGCGGTGGCGTGATTCGCGTCGTAAACTGGCAATATCGGATCGGTTTCATCATCGCTGAGGAGCACCACGGTGAGCCAGGACGCGGAGGGTCATGTCGTCAAAGCCAAGCCGTTATGGAAGCGGCGCTGGGTGCTGCTGTCGCTGATTGTCGTCGGCCTGGTCGCGGCGATGGCGATCAACGTCATTCTGAAACTTCGCGGCGGCACACACGACGCCCAGACGATTCGCGCGATCGTCGCTTCCGAGGAATTGATCCTCGAACTGACTCCCCAGCTCAAGCGGCTGTCTCACAGCGTCTTGAACCTCAGGCTGCCCGACCACGACGGCGGCCATCTGTTCGGCGAAAGCGTCGCCGTCATCGATTTGCAGCCCGACTCGCTGCCCGAGCCAACCGGCACGATTGCCTCGGTCTCCCTGCGATCGAGCATCTGGCCGATCGAGAAAAACGAACACTCCAGCGATAAGACGGCCCTCGGTCTGTGGCGTCCGCTGTTTGCCGCAGTTGATTACTTCGAGCACGCCAAGTTTTATTTCGTCCGCGGCAATTTCGTCGATGAATCGTTACAGACATTCGAGGCGGAGGTAGGGTTCGCCGGGCTGGCCCGAACCCGGGCGGGGACGCCGCGAGCGGTGACGGCCAAGCAGACGGTTGTTTGGCAACGTGGCGAGCCCTCCGGCGGAGACGAGAAAGTTTCTTGGCGCATCATCGCCTGGCGCCAGAAGAGCCTGGAAATGATGGACGGGCGAAAGCCGCTCTTCGCCGAAGTGTTGGATGGCGCGCTGCCGGACGCCGACGACTTGGCACGCGCGCGAACCTCGGAGCACCAAAAGCAAGTCATCCACTTTTATCGCGGCGGCGGCGAGCAATTGCCATCGCGGTATTTCACTCCGATATCGGCCAATCAGAAGCCCGGTTTGGCCGTGGTCGACATCGACGGCGATGGCTGGGACGATCTGTATGTGATGGTACGATCTGGCAGGAACATGTTATTGCGAAACCGCGGCGACGGGACGTTCGAGGAAGCGGCGGGCCGTTTCGGGCTCGATTTCCCAGGCAACTCGACGTGCGGGATATTCGCCGATTTCGACAACGACGGCGACCTCGACCTGATGCTGGGCCGCAGCCTGGAGAAGTCGCTCTATCTGGAAAACCGCGGTGGTCGATTCGTCGATCGCTCCAGGTCGATCGGCGGTGAACCGCTGCCGGCCCTCGTGGTGTCGATGTCGGCGGCCGACTACAACGGGGACGGGCTGTTGGACGTGTATATCTGCACGTATCGTCCGGCCGCCATGGAGAGCATTCTCTCAGGTGGTGAGTTCTCTGAGTCGTCGGCTGCTGAGGGCATGCCGCGCGATGCTGAGGGCGCATCGCGTAACCCATTCGAGGACGTTGCCGCGCAAGCGTCCAATTGGCCCCACGAATTCCTATCGAAAGAGGAAGCGGCGGAGTTTATTTCTCGCAGCAAGGCCGAACGCCGCACGGGGGATCGTTTCAAGAACGTGCTCAACCAACTTGGTCCGCCGAACGTGTTGCTGATCAATCGCGGCGGCGGACGCTTCGAGCGGGCGCCGGAAAACGAGCAGGTCGGTCTCTGGCGAAACACGCTGCAGGCGACGTTCGGCGACTACGATGATGATGGCGACGTCGATCTTTACATCGCCAACGACTGGGCTCCGGATCATCTCTTTCGCAACGACGGACCCGACGGTTTCGTCGACGTGACCCTTCAGGCCGGCACCGCGCATTTTGGATTTGCCATGGGAGCCAGTTGGGGAGACTACGACAACGACGGCCGCCAGGATCTTTACGTTTCTAACATGTACAGCAAAGCCGGACGCCGCATCACCTCGCAGATTTCCGACTTGAACCCGGACTATGGACGCTCGGTCGAAGGAAACTATCTCTATCACAACGCCGGCGACAAATTCGAGTTGGTCTCCGGCCAGGCCCCGCCCAAAATGACCGTGGCCAAGGCGGGCTGGTCGTGGGGCGGGCAGTTCGCCGATCTTAACAACGACGCCTATCTCGACCTGTACGTGCTCAGCGGCTACTTCACGCCGCCACCGGGATTCGCCAGTGACCTCGACTTGTGAAGCAACCTCTGGCGCACGTTCGTGCGCACCGACGAAAACTTGGCCCGCAACTCGTTTCGCTTCTCCAGCCAATGGGAAACCAACGCGCAAACGGGCGAGAAGACCCCCGCGATCGACCGGCGCCTCAAAGGCGGCAGCGTCCGAGATGGGCGGTACATCGCCCACGCCCTGAGCGGCAGCGAGCGCAACCACCTGTTTCTCAATCGCGGTGGGCGGCAATTCGACGACATTTCGCTGCTGTCGGGTTTAGACACACCGGCCGACAGCCGGACCTTCGTGCTGCTGGACTACGACCGCGACGGCTGGCAAGACATCGCCCTCGTCAACGCCAACTCTCCGCTTATGAATCTCTATCACAATCAGATGGGCGCGGCGAAATCCTCCGCGACATCGGGCGGGCATGGCATGATCGCCTTGCGCTTCATCGGCGCCAATCGAGAGTCGAAGCCGTCGACTTCGCAGTCTTGCCGCGACGGATATGGCGCCAAGGTCACGGTAGCACTCGGCAACATGAGTCTCTCTCGCGAGCATCGTTGCGGCGACGGTTACGGGGCGCAGAACAGCGCGACGATGATCGTTGGCATCGGTGCTCGTGCTTCGGCCGAGTCCGTGAGCGTGCGTTGGCCATCGGGGAAGATCGACACCGTCCGGAATGTTATGTCCGGGACGCTGTTGACGGTTTATGAGAACCCGGCAGACTCACCCAGTGGGTCGCCGTTCGTGTCGCAGCCGTATCGCAGCACTGGCGGGGAGCCGATCGACGTCGCTCGGTTAACCGCGGACCGGCCGGCCGCGCGTACTCTCATGCTCGACGGCGTCGAGTCGCTTCCACCCGGCGACTCATCGAAGACGAAGCTGCGTGTGTACACCACGATGGCCACTTGGTGCGCGGCGTGCAGGAGCCATTTGCCGCAAGTGGAGTATTTGCGATCGATGACGGCGACCGACGGGGTCGACATCATCGGCCTGCCGGTCGATGAAAACGACGACGCCGAAAAGCTCAGGGCCTACGCCGCGCAGTGGAAGCCGGCCTATCGCCTGTTGGTCGGCCTCAAAGCCCCGCAGCGCAGCGCGGTGGAGGAATTATTGGCGCGCGAGTTGCCCGAGGCCGCGTTGCCCTCGACGATCGTCACCGATCCGTCCGGGCGGGTTCTGCTGACCGTCGCCGGGTTGCCCTCGGTTTCGCAATTGCGCGAGTTGATAGCGCGGGAAACCGCTTCCGAGTGAAAAAGGGGACAGGTCCGATTTGCCGGTACGGCCCGGAGGGTGCTTCGCACAAATTGGACCTGCCTCCCCTGTTTTCACCCCGGGAAGCCTCTTCTGGTCGAATTTGGGCCGTTTGATGGGGCGTTTCGGCCGTCCGCGGTGTCGCGTCGCGGCATTTCTCCGATGCCGTAAACCTCAACGGCACAACTCGTTATGTCGGAACCCCATATGGATGGGCGAGTTCTTTTTATAAAACTTTCGCAAAATAGCTGGAACGGCCGGCCCAGGGAGTTTACACTGGTGGGTGTATTGCGCTGCGGATCTTGTCGGGACCGCTTCGGCTTGCGGTAAGGCGACGAAGTCATTGCGTAAACGCTCACAATGGCAAATCGTTCGTTTTCTTGAACTGGTACTGGAGGAAATCTAATGACTGCACGATCGATGGTTCGATGTGCCGGCGCGTGTCTGCCGGTTGCGATGGTTTTCATTTTTGTCGGCCTGGCACATGCCGAGTTTACGACGGTCTGGCAGGCAGGCGTCCCGGGGCGTGCATGGCCGGTGGATGGCGTCGGCGGCGGTCCCGACGTCGATTTCATTCAGGAAGCAGGAACCAACCCGCCGCCCGGCGACCCGAACAGCCCGTCCGTCGCCCAGCAGGCCGATGACGACTACTATTTTGCCGGGACGTATCCCGCTCCGATCGGCACCGTACCGGATGAAAAGGCCTTCGAGCGGGCCTTCGCCAATACGGACAACGATCTACGCGTCCACTTCAACCTGCCCGCTGATTTGAATCCCCTCGACAGCTTCCGTTTTTCCTTTGAAGCGAACAATCTGCACGACCAGGGCGGCACTGAGCGATATGGCATTGAGGTTTCGTTTAATGGGATCGTGATCTTTCCTGAACTGACCATCGCCACGGCGGACCTGAATACGGTGATCACTTCAGACGTATTCTTTGCCGGGGACGTCGGCGCAATGGGCGGTGCCGGCTTCGATAACGTCGTCCTTGTGCGTGGAATCAATCACAACGCCGATGGCGGCGGTGACTGGATGGGCATGGATTTCCATCACCTGGAGCGGGAGCCGATTCCGGAGCCTTCGACACTGTTGCTGATCAGCCTGGGCGGACTGTTGCTGCTGCCCGTGCTGAAGCGTCGCCGGATGGCGAAGCAGGTATAACAGCGCGAATCTAGTTCCGTGTCAAAGCTAACCATTGGTGTTGGATCAGCCGCGACGCGCTAGCGTCCGGTTCTCGCGGGGGAACCGTGGGCCAGCGCTCAGCGGCTAATCCCAAGGTTGAGCCGCGACAAAGCACTAGCAAGATAAATCCTTGAAAAGGGCCGCCCACCGAGGCGGCCCTTCTTCGTTGGGCCGGGCAGTTGTCATCGACGTAGTTCGCCGGATGGGTCTCGGGTCAAGACAAATCTCCCTTGGCACAAATTTTCCACCCATCGCTTTACTTAATCCGCACGACCAGTATCATAGTCAGAATGGTTAAAAAGTCTACATCCACGCGCTCGGCGGCTCGTTCGCTCCGCCCGCGCCGGCTCAACTTCGAGCCGCTCGAACAGCGACAGATGCTTGATGCCGCGCCGGTCATCGGCGAATTTATGGCCGTGGCCAGTGGTCCGCTGCGCGACGACGACGGCGAAACGCCCGACTGGATCGAGATTCATAACGCGGGCGACGCGCCAGCGAATCTGGCCGGCTGGCACTTGACCAACACGGCCACCGATCTGGATCTGTGGCAGTTTCCGGACGTGACACTCCAGGCAGATGCGCGGCTGGTAGTTTTCGCCTCGGGAAAAGACCGCACGCGTCCCAATTCGCCGCTGCACACCAACTTCACGTTAGACGGCGGCGGCGGATATCTCGCGCTGGTCGAGCCAAACGGGACGACGATCGCCAGCTTGTTCGAGGCGTTTCCCGACCAAAAACCGCTCATCTCTTACGGTATTTCAGCGGCCGACGGCCCGCACGCCGGCGAAGCGCGAGCTTTCGTTTCGCCCACGCCCGGCGCGCCGAACGGCATCGGCTTCCAGTCGCCCGACGTCATCGGCATCGTCATCAACGAAATCAACTACAACACCGAAGACAACACGGAGTTGACCGAGTTCATTGAACTCGTCAACACGAACGACTACACGGTCGACGTCGCCGGCTGGTTTTTTGACGACGGGATCGACTATGTGTTTCCCACCGGCAGCACGATCGCGGCGGGCGAGATGATTGTGATTACCCGAAACGCCGAACACCTGCTGGAGACGTTCGGCGTCGAGGCCTTCGGCGAGTTCGGCGAAAACCTCGGTGACGAAGCCGCCCGCACGCTCAACAACGACGGCGAGAAAATCGGCCTGCGGGCCGCCGCCGGCGGACGTGTCGACGCGGTCGATTACGGCGTCGGTGCGCCCTGGCCCGTGGCGGCCAACGGCGAGGGATCGTCGATCGAGTTGATCCATCCGTCGCTCGACAACGACCTGGCCGGCAGTTGGCGTTCGTCCGGCTTCGGTGCGCACGAAATCCTGCAGCAGCAGTTCATCGAATTGGGCGCAACGTGGCGCTATCGCAAGGGATTGAGCGAGGCCTCCAGCCCGACCGACGCCTGGCGTGTGACCGATTTCGTCGAAGACGGCACCTGGCTCACCGGCCCTGCGCCGATCGGCATGGGTTACTCGTTGAATCAGACCGTGCTGAATGATATGGAGGACAACTACATCAGCGTGTTTCTGCGGAAACAGTTCACGATCGAATTGCCGGAGGACATCCCTCGCCAGTTGGAAATGCAAGTCTACATCGACGACGGCGCGATCATCTGGATCAACGGCGTCGAAGTCGTCCGGGCGCATGTGTCGCCCGGCGAGAAGGCCTACAACGCCAGGACGGGCGAGTCGCTGCACGGCCGGCGGCTGGAGACGTTTTTGCTGGAGCGGGCCGATCAATACCTTGTCGCCGGCGTCAACACCGTGGCGATTCAGGCGATCAACCGTTCGATCGGCAGCGCTTCGTTGTCGATCGACATTTCGCTGAGCACGGTCGACGACGATTCGTTGCAATTCGTGCCGACGCCGGGGTCTCGCAACAGCGTGTTCGCGCTCAACGCCCCGCCGCAGACGCGGCAGATCAAACACAGCCCCAAAGTGCCGGTCTCTGGCGAAGAGACCGTGATTACGGCCAAGGTAACCGATCCGGATGGTGTCGAGTCGGTCGAATTGCTTTACCAGGTTGTGGCGCCGGGCGATTACATTCCGTACGAGTTTGCGAGGTTACCTAGTGGTGGAAATTTGATCAATTTGAACCAACCGCGACAACTCAATCCGGCGTTTGAAGACCCCGCCAACTGGACGCGGGTTGTGATGCGCGACGACGGGCTCGGATCGGACGAGACGGCCGGCGACGACGTCTACACGGCGGTGGTTCCGGGCCAGAACCATCGCACGCTGATGCGATATCGGGTCGAAGTCGCGGACAAGCTCGGCGCGTCGGCCCGTTTGCCCTACGAAGACGATCCCTCGCTCAACTTTGCCTACTTCGTCTACGACGGGGTTCCCGAGTACGAAGGCATTTCGACCGAGGTTTTGGAGTCGCTGCCAGTTTATCATCTGTTGGTGCGGGCCGAGGACATGGTCGACGTGATGGCCTATAGCTCGAGCGATCAACTCAGTCGGCGAGCTGAGTCGCGGTTTTCCTACAATTGGCCGGCCACTTTTTTTTACGACGGCATCGTCTACGATCACATCAACTTTCGCACGCGCGGCGGCAACGGTCGTTACCAGGCTTCGGGCAAGCGGAGCATGCGGTTCCGCTTCAACAACGGGCATTACTTCCAGGTTCGCGATCAGGACGGAAATCTGCGGTCCGAAAAACAGCGAACTCTCACCACGGCCAAGGGCTCCGAGAACCGGGGAACGCTCACCTACGCATTGAACGAGGGGATCAATTCACGGCTGTTCAATACCATCGGAGTTCCCGCCTCCGAGACGCACTGGTTTCATTTCCGCGTGATCGACGATGCCGAGGAGGCGCCCGATAAGTGGCGTGGCGATTTTTGGGGGCTGAACTTCGCCCTGGAAACTTACGACGTGCGTTTCCTCAATGGCCATGGTTTGGAGAAAGGCAACCTCTACAAACTGATCGACACCATCAACAACCCCATTCGACAACAGCGTTACCAGGCCGCGGGCGCGGTGACCAACGGCTCCGACCACAATACGATCGAGGGTTTTTCCCCGAACGAGGGCAATCTGACGGGTTCCAGCAGTGCCGACTTCATCGACGCACACGTCAACCTGGAGATTTATTATGCCTACCACGCCATGACCGAAGCGATCCGGCACTACGATTACTGGCCCAGCGCCAACAAGAATCTCGTCTACTACTTCGAGCCGGATTACCTGCCCGAAAACAACAACCTCGGAAAACTGTGGACGCTTCCCTGGGATACCGACGCCTCGTGGGGACCGACCTGGAACAATGGTCACGACGCCGTCTACAACAGCCTGTTTCCGGCCTCCGGGGGCGGCAGCGACGGCGGCTCGACCCCGGAACTTTGGCCGGGGTATTTTAACGCCGTCCGCGAACTGCGCGATCTGTTGTGGCAGCCCGACCAGATCAATCCGCTGATCGACGAGATAGCCGCCATCATTGCGCCCTTCGAGGTGGCCGACCGGGCCCGATGGAAAAACGCGCCGGCCGATGCCGGAAACTACAACGGGCTCGGCGGCGCGGGGAGTTCTTCCTTTGCGGCCCTCGTTCGAGATCTGAAGAACTTCGCCTTCGTTGGCGGAAGCTGGCCGGGCGGCGGTGTCGGCGGCGGGGGACGGGGTGCGCATCTCGACTCGCTACAGGCCTCCCGTGGCGAAGGTTCGCAAATCCCGCGCACGCCCACGATCAGCTACGTCGGCGCTGCCGGTTTCCCCAGCAACGAACTGGCGCTGCGGACAAGCTCATTTTCCGATCCGCAAGGTGCCGGCACGTTCGCCGCCGTCCAGTGGCGGCTGGCCGAAATCACCGATCCTGATGCGCCGGCGTTCAACGCCGACGACCCCGTGCTGCTGGAATGGAACGCCAGTTGGGATTCCGGCGAGCTGACGACCTTCAGCAATCAGATCGAGGTGCCGGCAGTGGCGGCCCAAGCCGGCCACACCTACCGAGCCCGCGTCCGCATGATGGACAGCAGCGGCCGCTGGAGTCATTGGTCGGCGCCGCTGGAGCTAACCGCCGGCGAACCGTCCGGTCTGCCGATCGATGCCTTGCAGATCACGGAGATCCACTACAATCCTGGCGTGGCGATTGGCTCGGGGCTCGATAACGACGATTTTGAATTCATCGAGTTGAAAAACAACGGAACCGACACGATCGATCTGGCCGGCGTGCAATTCACCGACGGCATCGCCTTCGACTTCACCGGCAGCAACGTCACCAGCTTGGCGGCCGGTGAGTACACCGTCGTCGTTAAGGATCAAGTGGCGTTCAAGTTGAGATACCCCGGCGTCGACGTGGGCCGCATCGCCGGCCAATTTACTTCCGGCAACCTGCGCAACAGCGGCGAAAACCTCACGCTCGTCGAGGGCAGCACCGGCCGCGTGCTGTTCGATTTCGAGTTCGGCGGCGGCTGGTACGACTTGGTCGACGGCGAAGGTTTTTCGCTCTCGTTGCGTAGCGAAGACGCGGCGGCAAGCACGTTCGGACAGTCGGAAACGTGGCGGCCCAGCAGCAGCCTGCATGGCTCGCCCGCCGGGCCCGATTCCGGCGCCGTGCCGCTGCCGGGGGCGATCGTCATCAACGAGGTGCTGGCCCACAGCGACATGCCGCTGGGCGACTGGATCGAATTGCACAACACGACCACGCAGTCGGTCGACGTCGGCGGCTGGTTTTTGTCCGACACGCTAACCGATCTGACGGCCTATGAGATTCCCGTTGGGCTGTCAATTCCTGCCGGCGGTTATCTCGTGTTGACCGAGGCCGATCATTTCGGCGGCGCTTTTGCGCTCAGCGAAGTGGGCGACGACGTAATCTTACAGGCCGGCGGCGGAGGCGAGCTGGCCGGGTTCCGCGCCGAGGAAGACTTCTTCGCCTCGGAGCGGGAAGTCACGTTGGGGCGTCATATCAAATCGAACGGTGCCAAGGATTTTGTCGCGATGGTCGCGCCGACACCCAACGCCGCCAACGCCGCGCCGGTCGTCGGCCCGGTGGTGATTCAAGAGTTGTTCTACCATCCCGAGGACCGCGACGCCTCGGAGTTTGTCGAATTGCGGAACATTACCGATGCTCCGGTTTCGCTGGCGGGTTGGTACTTCGAGGGGATCAGGTTCGCGTTCCCGGAAGGCACGTCGATCGAGCCGGACGGCCTGGTGATCGTCGCCCCCGTGACGCCCGAGGAGTTTCGGCTGGAGCGCGGGTTGCCGGAGACGGTGAGCGTCTTCGGGCCGTATCTCGGCGCGCTGGACAACGGCGGCGAGAGTTTCAAACTATACCGTCCGGGTGAGCCGGAGGCGGACGGCGTCGTGCCGGCCTTCCTGATCGATCGGGTGACTTACGACGACAAGTTTCCTTGGCCGGTCGAGGCCGACGGAGAAGGTGCGTCGCTCCAACGAATCTCGCCGGAAGCCTTTGGCAACGATCCCGCGAATTGGGTCGCCAGCGTCGGCGGCACCACGCCCGGTGACATCATTCCGCAAGTCACCCAGGTTCTCGTCGGCAGCAGCCAGTGGTCGCCGGCGTTTCTGTCGGCGCTGGAAGCCCGCGGCCTGGGTGAAGGCGGTTTCTCGATTCCCGGCGGCCCGGATCAACTCACGCCCCTTTCGCAGCAATTCGTCGATCAGATCTCGCTGCGATTTTCGCTCGACGTGCAAATTCAAAAGGGCGATCTGGTGATTGCCGGCATCAACGAGTCGCGTTATCCACTGGCCGATTTTACCTACGACGCGAATCAGTTCGTTGCCACCTGGACGCTGAAACACGCAATACGTGCCGACAAAGTGCTGCTGCGGCTATCCGGCGTACACGACAAAACCGGTCGACCGCTCGACGGCAACTGGGTCGACGCCGTGAGCAGCTTCCCCTCGGGCAACGGCATTCTCGAATCGAACGATCATTTTTCGTTCCGACTGAACGTGTTGATCGGCGACGCGAACGTCGACGGCCAAGTGGGGCGAAGCGACCTGCTGGCGATGATTTCGCGGCTGTCGACGACGACGGAAGAGCCGGCGTATTTGCCCCGGCTGGACGTGAACGCCGACGGCCGGATCGATCTGGCCGACCTGCGCAGCACGCTGTTGCGCGTGGGCACTCGTCTGCCCAGCGGCGAGCCACTGGCACCGATCGGTAGCCCTGCCCGCGTCGCCACCGAAGCGTTCTTCACCCGGCTCGGCGCACCTTCGCCCGGGCCGGCGGGCATCGCGGCTGATTCGACTTCTTCCAATCGCGTGCAATCGTCGGGAGCGCCCCTTGATCGTAGCGACCAGACGGCGCGACGCACGAGCCGCCGTCTGTTCGACCGCTCGCTCGGCAAACGACTCCGCCGGCCGCTGGATCGAGTCGCCGTCGACGCCGCCTTGGACGAGCCGATCGTCGCCACACTCTCGACCGATACGACTCGCCACGAACAATCCGGTCGAAGAATTCGATGATTTTGCTGGCCGCTACGGTTATAGTAGAAGCTGCGGCGATCTAGAGAAGGTTTCGGAAGCCCGCCGATCTTGAGAAGGTTTCGGAAGCCCGCCGATCATAGCTCGACGCACATCATTTGAAGTTGAAATTCATAGTCCCGTAGGGACGGCATCAAATAGCCTGGGGCGTTAGCCCCAGGAGTAATTACGATTAACCAACGGAAAGCCCCGGAGGGGCGACACGGAATAAGGCGTCCCCCGGTGCCGCCCCTCCGGGGCTTCAAAACCTGTTTCGACCACGATTTCCTGGGGCTCGCGCCCCAGGCTATTTGATGCCGCCGCTCCGCGGCTGATTTGCGCGACTCCAAAACTTACGCGTCGGGCGACGATGCTCGTCCAGGATTCATCTCTCCATGAAACTCACCTTTCGCTCCCATCGTGTAGTTCTTGCCCTATTGTTTGTCGGGCTTGCGGTTCCGACCGCGCGGGCCGACGAAAAAAACGCGCCGCCGGTCGACTTCCGCCGCTTAACGCCAACCGTGCGGCTGCTCAAGAAGTGCCTGCCCTCGGTCGTGGCCATTCAGACCTTTCGCAAGCACGAGACGCCGGGCGTGTTTGTTATTTCGGTCGGCAGCGGAACGGTGATTCACCCGGCCGGGTTCATTCTCACCAACGATCACGTCGTCCGCGACGCGGTCCGCGGCATCGCGGGCTTTTCGGATGGACGTTCGTTTGACTTTCGCATCATCGCCCGCTTCCGGCACGAAGACCTGGCGCTGATAAAGATCGACGCCAAGGAGCCGCTGCCGGCGATCAAGCTCGGCCGCAGCGACGACCTGCTGCTGGGTGAACCGGTCGTCGTGATTGGCAATCCCGGCGGGCTGCCCCACACGGCGAGCACCGGCATCATCAGCGGGCTGAATCGCTCGACCAACACCGAAGACGCCTTCCTGCCGTGGATGATCCAGACCAGCGCGGCCTCCAGCGGCGGCAATTCCGGCGGGCCGCTGATCAACGCCCTGGGCGAACAGATCGGCGTGATGACCTCCAAGAAAGAAGAACTGGAAAACGCCAACTTCGCCATCGCCATCGATCGCGTGCGGCAGATGTTTCCCAAAATGATCGCGGCCGAGGAGCGCTACGGGATCACCACCGGCCTCCAGGTCGACATGCTCGCCCGCGAGGCGAAGATCACCGCGGTGGCCGGCGACTCGCCCGCCGCGAAGGCCGGCCTCAGACTGGGCGATGTGATTCGCCGCATCGACAAATGGCCGACGCGCAGCCCTCTCGACTATCATATCGCGCTGGTCGATCGCCAGCCGGGTCAGACGCTCAAGGTCGAAGTCCGCCGCGGCGACAAGTCGATCACCACCGAGCTCGAGCTCGCCGCCGTGAAGCTGCCCGAGCCGGTCGCGGCCGAGGGCATGGTGCCGGGTTTGAACTTCGCAACGTACCTGGGCAAGTGGTCGCAATTGCCGGACTTCGACAAGCTCAAGCCGGCGAAAACCGGACGGACCGACCGCGTGACACTAAAAGTTCAAGAGGGCGGCGGCGACCATTTCGGCGTGCGGTTCACCGGCTTCGTGAAGATTCCCGCCGACGGGCTGTACAGCTTTTACACCTCCAGCGACGACGGCAGCCGGATGACCATCGCCGGCCGAAAGATCGTCGACAACGACGGCCTGCACGCCACCCGCCAAGCCGCCGGGCTGATGCGATTGCCCGCCGGATTGCACCCGATCACCATCAGCTTCTTTGAAGCCACCGGCGACGAGACGCTGAAAGTGTTCGTCGAGGGCGGCAAAACCGGCAAGCGAGAGATTCCGGCTGATTGGTTTTTTGTGCGAGAGGACGCTGACGCGAGGAAGTAACGAATAAACCGCGATCGATCAATAACAGGAGAAACGATCCATGTACAATCGACTCATCTCATCGACTCTTGCGTTGCTCTTCCTTTCGCTTGCGGCTTTGCCCGCCCCCGCCGCCGAGCGCCCCAACATCATCGTGATGATGGTCGACGACATGGGCTTCTCCGACTTCGGCTGTTACGGCAGCGAGATTCGCACGCCCAACATCGACGCGCTGGCCGCCGGCGGGCTGCGGTTCACCCAGTTCTACAACACGGGCCGCTGCTGTCCGACGCGGGCCAGCCTGCTCACCGGGCTGTATCCGCATCAGGCCGGCGTCGGACACATGACCAACGACCGCGGACACGACGGCTATCGCGGCGACTTGAACCGCCGCTGCGTGACAATCGCCGAAGTGCTCGGCTCCGCGGGCTACGGCACGTACATGGTTGGCAAGTGGCACGTCACGAAGAATATGACCGCCCGCAGCGACGAGGACAAACACAATTGGCCCCGGCAGCGCGGATTCGATCGTTACTTCGGCACGATCACAGGAGCCGGCAGCTTCTTTACGCCCAAGACGCTCACTCGCGACAACACGCCAGTGACCAAATTCCCCAAGGGTTTCTTCTACAGCGACGCGATCAACGACACGGCCGGGGAGTTCATCACCGAGCACGTCAAGCGGACGCCCGACAAACCGTTTTTCTGCTATGTCGCGCACACCGCGCCGCACTGGCCGTTGCACGCCAAGCCGCAAGATATCGAGCGGTACGTCGGAAAGTACAGCAAGGGCTGGGACGTCGTTCGGGCCGAGCGCCACAAACGACAGATCAAAATGGGGTTGGTGAAAAGCCAGTGGAAGATCACCGCCCGCGATTCAAAGGCCAAGGCTTGGGACGAACTCGACGCGAAGCGACAAGAAAACATGGACCGGCGGATGGCCATTTACGCCGCGCAGATCGACACGGTCGATCAGGGCGTCGGTCGGCTGGTCGAGACGCTCAAAAAACTCGGACAATTCGACAACACGTTGATCCTGCTGCTGGCCGACAACGGCGGCTGCGCCGAGGGCGGAATCTGGGGTTTCGATCGCAACAAGACGGGCAAGCTCGGCAGCGACGAGAGCTTCTCCAGCTACGGGCTCTCCTGGGCCAACGCCAGCAACACGCCGTTTCGCGAATACAAACATTGGGTCCACGAAGGCGGCATCTCCACCCCGCTGATCGCCCATTGGCCGGCGAAGATCAAAGACGCCGGCAAGCTGCGTCATCAGCCGGGCCACCTGATCGACATCATGGCCACCTGCGTCGACGTCTCCGGGGCCAAATATCCGACCAAATACAAGGGCCACAAGATCAAGCCCCGCGAAGGCAAGAGCCTGCTGCCGGCCTTCGAGAACAAACCGATCGACCGCGAGGCCATTTACTGGGAACACGAAGGCAATCGCGCGGTCCGCGTCGGCCAATGGAAACTGGTCGCCAAGGGCGCGCGGGGACCGTGGGAGTTGTACGACTTAGAAGCCGATCGCACCGAGACCAACAACCTCGCCGAGAAAGAACCCCGCCGAACCCGCCGCATGGCCAAGCTATGGCAACTGTGGGCCGAGCGAGCCAACGTGCTGCCGCTCAATCCCCGCCGGGCCAAGAAAACCAGCAAGACAAAGTCGCCAAAGAAATGATCGCGGGGCATAAAAATCGACCGCCAACTGGGCGGCCGGTTTTCACAGTGTCGAGTTATTGGCGTTGAGTTATTGGCCAACTCGCTATCGTCCGACGAATTTGTTGGCGTCCAAAATATTACGGCGGTTGTGCTGATCTTCACCGTTTTCGACGACACGACCGTCGAGCACCTCTGCTACTCTCCCCCGTCTCGCGAATGGGACGGCGACGTGGTGGTGCGCCGGCCGAACCCCCGATCTATCTGGACGGCTTTCTGGAAGTGACGCTGGGCGCGGGTGGATTCGCCTGCGCGCCGCAAGGCGATCGCCAACGCGTAGTGAGCCTGGGCGTAAGAGAAAGCGCTTGGCCGGGCCTCTCTCCGCGAGATCGCTGCCTCGTACTCGACCAGGTAGGCCTCGGCGGCCGCCACGTAACCATCGTGCAGGAATTGCAGGGCCACATCAGACAGCGTGACCTGCCCGGGCTCGGAGCTGCGTCGACCGGGGAAAGGGAGTGCCAGATCGACTGCCTTGGCTCCGCTTACCGAGAGATTTCGCACGTCGCCCAGAAGCTGATCCACGTCGAGGGTGCCTCGGTAGATCGCCGACAGCCGCCCCCGCGAGTCGATGAGCAGGCTGGTCGGCACGCCGAGCGGCTCGGCATGCACAAACAACGCCCGCTGCAAGGTCTCGAGCTTTCCCAGCAGCAGTTTATTCGCCCGACCGGACTCGAATGGAAATTGCGATCGTTTCAGCAGGTCGCGAGGCTCTCGCGCCGTGGGCTGAGGGCTGCCGTCGAGGCCGTCAACGCAGAGGGCGACTATCTGCAATCCCGCGCTGCGCAGCTCGTTCTGTCGGTTCGAAAACTCGCCCAACTCGACCAAGCAGGGCTGGCACCAGCTTGCCCACAGATTAATCAGCAACGGTCCGCCGCGAAGATCATCCAACCGAATCTGACGACCGTCGAAAGCTTCGTAGCTGAGTGCGGGCAACGGGAAGCGACCCGCGAAGAAAGTCCGCCCCGTTCCCGTCGGCTCCAACGCGGCGAGCGGCTGGGGCGTCAATCGAACCGAGCGATCCGGCATTGGCGAGCGGACTGCCGAGCCGCTTCCCTGCACGACTCTATATCTGCGATCCACCTCGAGCTTGTCAAACTCCTCACGCTCACCGCCTGGCCAGTGAACCACCAGTCGCCTGATCTCGGTCGCCTCGCCGAGGCCGAAATGGACCCACTTGCTCGACTGGGACAAAAAACCTTCGCCGGCGCGAAGCGACTTGAACAGACGGGCCTGGCGTGGACCCGACAAAGTCAACTCAAGGCGGGCCCCGATCGCATCACGATTGGTGCGGCGGCCGTTTCCTTGGAGCCGAATTGCCAGAAAGTGGTGTCCCGCCGAGATGTTGTTGCGCAGGAAGCGAATCTGTGGCGAGGTGCGGTTGGTCAGCCACACGTCCTGGTCTCCGTCGTGGTCCCAATCGACGGTCGCCACGGCCCGGGCGTCATCGATAAAGTCGAAGCCGCTAATGCCCGAGATATTGGCGAATCGGCCGCCGCCGATGTTCAAGAAGCAGCAGTTCCGCTCGTGGCCGCTCCACGACATTCCCTTTCGGAGCCGATTCTGAAACTCGTCGCGGGCCGCCTGGTACTCGGCCACTGTGGTCGAAGCGGTGGTCGAACCTGTGACATGTTCGGGCGAGAGCGACACGACCTGCCGCCACCAGAAGCTTCACAAGTCGTCCGGCCGCTTGTTGGTCAGGTATCCGTTGGCGACCAACAGGTCTTCGCTGCCGTTGTTGTCCAGGTCGACAAATAGCGAGCCCCAGGCCCAGCGGCCCATGTTCACCCCCGCCTCAACGCCGACGTCGCGAAAGGTGCCGTCCCCGACGTTTTCGAACAGCGAATTACCGCGGGCCATGTAGCGGTACTTGTCCTTCACTTCCTCGGAGGCATCGGCCTTAAAGTTTCGCTGGTAGGTCACGCGGTTTCCCGCCCCCGAGAACATGTTGCTAACGTAGAGGTCCGTTAACCCGTCGTTATTGTAATCACCCCAACTCACCGACATGCCGAACGAACCGTCCTCGACGCCTGCGGTTGCCGCCACGTCGGTGAAGCGTCCCTGCTCGTTTTTATACAGGTTGTTGCGGCCATAGTCGTTGGCGACATAGAGATCCATGTCACCGTCGTTGTCAAAATCTTCCCAGGCCGCGGCAAAGCTCCAACGGGAATTGTTTTCGCCCAGGCCGACGGCGTCCGTGACGTCGGTGAATTTCCACGTGCCCTTGAGGTTGTCGTTGCGCCAAAGATGATTGGCGTCTCCGTTGTTGGCATCGTGATACGGTATCGGATCGGCCAATTCGCCGGGTCGACTGGTTGCCGATCCGTAGACGCAGGAGTAAACGTCCAGATCGCCGTCGAGATCGTAGTCGGCCGCGGCCAGCGAATAGGCCGGGTTGGAAAGCGGCGCCAAAAACTGTTGGCGAAAGTGTCCTCGGCCGTCGTTCGACATAAACATTAACCCGTGGACCCAGGCCAGCACGAGATCCTGATCGCCGTCGTTATCCAGATCGACGAGCAGCGCGCTGAACGTCGGCTCCAGCCAGTCGACGCCCGCTTCGGCGGCGACGTCTGTCGCTGTGCCGTCCGGGTTCTGTACAAACAGACGATTCGGAAGACCCGCTGCCTGACAAACGTAGACGTCGTCCAGGCCGTCGCCGTTGAAATCTCCTACGGTGAGCCCCGAGTGGCCAAAAGACTGAAGCGTGATAAATCGCTCGATGCGGGTGAGCCAAGAGTTGCTGCTGGGCAAGAGTTGTTCGCGGAAGCAGGCATTCGCCCCCAAGACCGCCTGCGTGCAGTCGGCCAGCAGTGTTTTGCCTGCCAGTTGGGCCGTGACTTCCTCATAATCGGCGAGTCCAATCCAGATCAGACGCGGGTCGGCGTCTGCTGCGGGCGCTGCCCAAAGGCATTGCCAAGTGGACGATTGTGCGAAACTCCCCTCGCGCAACTCTCCGCGCAATTCGACGAGCACCGTCGTGCTGATCGAATCTTCGGCAACGTCGACACGCACGATTTTCAGCTTGCTGCGAATCTGCGTCGCCCCGACCAGCGGCTGGCGCATCGCCCGCAGCGCATGGGCCAGACCGCTGGCACCTTCCAGCGCGTGTTGGCGATCTTGCGGATCCAGCGCCGCCGCCGAGTGCCACACTTTCAGCACTCGCTCGTCGAACACAATTTGCCGGCCGGGTGGTCGTAGCGGCTGGCAGGAAAAATCTTCCGTCACCAGCGACGACAGACTTTGATCCTGCGACGCCTTCTCGCCTTCCAGCAGTGCGCCGATGCGGGCGAGTTGCGCTGCGGCCCTCGTGCTGAAGTTCTCGCTCTCCCAGTTGTCATTGCCTGGATCGTCGTTTCGATCGGTAGGAGAAGTCGACAACTCGGGGCCGGCCGGGTCGGGCCCGCCGCGACCGAACCAGGACATCAGTCCGGCGGCCAGCATGACCAGCAGCGTCACGCCGCCGACCACCAGCACGGGCCACCTGATCGACATCATGGCCACCTGCGTCGACGTCTCCGGGGCCAAGTATCCGACCGAGTTCAAGGGCCACAAGATCAAGCCCCGCGAGGGCAAGAGCCTGCTGCCGGCCTTCGACAACAAACCGATCGACCGCGAAGCGATCTACTGGGAGCACGAAGGCAACAGGGCCGTGCGCGTCGGCCGGTGGAAACTGGTGGCCAAGGGCGCGCACGGTCCGTGGGAGTTGTATGACCTGGCGACGGATCGCACCGAGACGAATAACTTGGCCCAGAAGGATCCCCAGCGAACCCGCCGCATGGTCAAGCTGTGGCAACAATGGGCCGAGCGAGCTAACGTGCTGCCGCTCAATCCCCGCCGGGCCAAGAAAGCCAGCAAGACAAAGTCGCCAAAGAAATGATCGCGGCGCATAAAAAACGGCCGCCAACTGGGCGGCCGGTTTTCAGAGTGTCGAGTTATTAGCCGACTCGCTATCGCCGCCGGGCGGTGAAGCGCCGCGTAAGCAGCAGCAATGCTCCCAGGCAGATCAGCACGATGCTGGTCGGCTCGGGAATTAGCGGCGCGTTGATGCCCGGCTCGACGAAGGCGCCGCCTCCCTCGGCCGTGCCGTTGTTGTCGCCGCCGGCCACGTCGACCAAGCCGTTCTCGAAATTCCAGTAGGCGACCAGGAACGGGGAAACTGCCGGGTTGTTCGCGTCGATGGGCGCCTTGAATCCAGCGGCGATCGTCGCGGCGTCGAGTTCGACGTTCCAGATCGACAGCTCGTCGATGAATCCGTGGAAGAATTCAGCGCCGAGTCGCGAGCCAATGCGATAGTTTGCATCGGCGACGTTGACACCAGCATTGGCCCGCGGGTTGCCAAGCGGGGCACCGTTCCAATACCAGTTGGTCTCGCTGCCGCTATGGGTGATCGCAAGATGATGCCAACCATCGCCTTCGGGGCCGGTGTCGTCCGGCATAATGTTCATGCCGAAGTTTTCGTCGTGGTCATTGCCCCAGAAATAGTGCCGCGTGCCTTCGTTTCCACGCAGTCGTAAACCGTTGGCTTGATTGCCGGCTTGGTTTCCCCAGAACGTGATCTGGCCGCCGTTGCCGCCGCCGGTGGGAATGCTCGTCGGGTTGATCCAAACGCCGATCGTAAACGGATCGTTGCCGACCGGAATGTTAGTGCCAACGAACGATACCCAACTGTTCCCGTCCAGGCTGAGGGCGCCGGCGCGAGCGACGCTTGGCAGAAGAAGAGCGAGGGCGGAGACAAAGAATAGGGCTGGTGCAAATCGTCTTGTCACGAGTCATCTCCTGAAGAACCGTTCAAAAACAAAGTCGGCAAGATGCGAATCCGAATAGGTCGTGAATCAAAGTCATCCACTAACACCGCATTTTGAACTGCCGAAAAGGCAAAGTCAACGAAATTCTCGGATAATCGACCAAATAGCTGCTCGCGAAACAGCCACTTTCTGGGGGGATCCCGCGTGAAAACCAGATACCGCCCCGTGCAGCCTTTTCTCAAAACACCGTCTGCGACCGCTTGAGGCGACGGAGTAGGGGCATTTTCTGTCTTCCGCAGTTAAGTTCGCTATATTGGAATGGAGAGCGAAACAAAGGCCGCAGAACCACTTAGATCAAATGACCGAGCGAATTTCTTACCGGAACCTGGCTGGATGGCGGTTGATCTGGTTCGCATTTGCAGGGCTTTCGGTGATCACAGGGTGCTGGTCTGACACCGACTCGCCGCCCGATGAATCATCTGGTCCAAATGCCCAGCAGGCCAAAACCGGAATCTCCTGGTCCGACTTGCCGGAGCGGTCGACTGCGACGTTCGATGGCCCGTTCATGGAACGCCTCGACGCGGCGCAGACCGGATTGGACGTCAGTTACCCCATCGACCTGCGCCACCCCATGAAGCGGTTGTACGTGAGCGGCTTTGCCTGCGGCGGCGTCGCGGCGGGCGACGTCGACGGCGACGGGCGGGTCGATTTGTTTTTCGTCGGCACCTCGGGGCGCAACCGGTTGTTTCGCCAGAGCGGTGATTTTCAGTTTGAAGAAATCACCGAGTCTGCGGGCGTCAACGTCGGCAATCCCTGGGGCTCGGCCGCGGCCATGGTCGACGTCAATGGGGACGGCAACCTGGACATCTACGTCGCCAACTACGATGCGGCGAATCAACTCTTCATTAACGACGGCGAGGGAGTGTTCGTCGAACAGGCCGCGAAATTCGGATTGGACGTCGTCGATGCCAGCTTGGTGCCGGCATTCTGCGATTTCGACCGTGACGGCGACCTCGACCTGTATCTGCTCACCAATCGTTTCTACCGAGATGGCGGATTCCCCACGGCCATCGCGGCCGCGCGCGATGAGCGAGGCCGTCCGCTACTCGATGAGCGGGGCCTTCCGCAACTCTTGCCCGAGTATAAAAGGTATTACCGTGTCATCAAGACCGGACCGCGGAGCGTGGAGACGGTCCTCGTTCCGCGGCGCGACCGGCTGCTGCGCAACGACCGCGACGACGATGGCCGCGTTACCTTCACCGACATCAGCGAGGCGGCCGGCATCAGCGAGATCGGCCACGGGCTGTCAGCGACCTGGTGGGATTACGACGACGACGGCTGGCCCGACATCTACGTGGCCAACGATTACGACGACCCGGACCATCTGTATCACAACAATCGCAACGGCACGTTTACCGACGTGATCGCCGAAGTGCTGCCGCACACGAGTTGGTTTTCGATGGGGGCCGACGTGGCCGACGTCAACAACGACGGGCGGCTCGATCTGTTCGTGGCCGACATGTCGGGCACGAACCACTACAAGTCGAAGACCACGATGGGGGCGATGAACAACCGCCGCATCCAGAGCGTCGCCGGGCCGCCGCCGCAGGTGATGCGCAATGCGCTGTACGTCAGTAGCGGCGCGGGGCGATTTCTGGAGGCGGCGTATCTGGCGGGTGTGGCCGACTCAGACTGGTCGTGGGCCGTCAAATTTGGCGACCTCGATTGCGACGGTCGCATCGATCTGTTCATCAGCAACGGCATGACGCGCAACTTCAACAACTCGGACGTCAAGTTCAGCAAGAAGCTGCTGCGCGGCCGTACGGAATGGGATCTGTACGAAGCCACGCCGCCGCGGCCGGAGAGGAATATGGCCTTTCGCAACCGGGGCGATTTGCAGTTCGAGCCGTCGGGCAGCGCCTGGGGTCTCGATGAGGAGGGAATGAGCTTTGCCTCCGTCTGGGCCGACTTCGATCGCGACGGCGACCTCGATCTGGTCGTGGTGAACATGGATCGGCCGGTTAGCGTCTATCGCAATCGCTCGTCGGATGGGCATCGCGTGATGATTCGGCTCCGCGGGACCGGCGGCAATCGTTTCGGCATCGGCGCCAAAGTGACCATCGAAACTGAAGCTGGCAAGCAGGTCCGCACGCTACAGCCGATGACCGGCTTCAAATCGTCGAACGAACCGCTGCTTCACTTCGGACTGGGCGAAGCGGCGAATATCCGTCGGCTATCGGTCCAGTGGCCCAGCGGTCACCTGCAACAGTTCGAACAACTCGCGGCGGATCGTTTCTACACGATCAGCGAGCCGGCCGAAGCGCCGACCATCCGAGCCGCGCCACAGTCGTCGTTGCCGCCAACGATGTTTCGCCGCAGCCAGGCACTCGCGCACATTCGCCATCACGAAACGCCGTTCGACGATTTCCGCCGACAGCCGTTGCTGCCCAACAAGCTCTCACAGCTCGGGCCCGGCATGGCCTGGGGCGACGTCGACGGAGATGGAGACGACGATCTGTATCTCGGCGCGGCGGCGGGCGACATACCGCAACTGTGGATCAATGATGGCGGAGGCCGGTTCGCTCTTGGCCGGGCGCGGCAGTTCGATGATGCCCAGCCCCACGAGGACATGGCCGCCGTGCTACTGGATGTCGATGGCGACGGTGACCTGGATCTGTATGTCGTCAGCGGCGGAGTCGAGTGCGCGGCAGGCAACGAGCGGCTGCGCGACCGGCTATACTTGAACGACGCACAGGGTCACTTTACCCGCGCATCGGCCGACGCGCTGCCCGACGTGCTCGATAGCGGCAGTGTGGTCACCGCGGCCGATTTCGACCGCGACGGCGATTTGGATTTGTTCGTCGGAGGGCGGGTGATTCCCGGGGCGTATCCGTCGACGCCACGCAGTCGGCTGCTGCGAAACGACGGCGGGCGATTTGTCGATGTGACCGAGACGCTGGCGCCGGCGCTCGCCGGCAGCGGCTTGGTCACAAGTGCTCTCTGGTCCGACGCCGACGGCGACGGCTGGCTCGATCTGTTGGTCACGCACGAATGGGGACCGGTCAAGCTGTTTCACAACAACGAGGGCAAGCTCGTCGACCACACGCAACAGGCCGGGCTGGCCGAACGACTTGGTTGGTGGAACGGCATCGCCGGCGGCGACGTGGACGGCGACGGCGACATAGATTACGTCGTCACCAATTTTGGCCTGAACTCAAAGTATCACGCCAGCCAGAGTCGGCCTGCGCTGCTCTATTATGGCGATTTTGAGAATCGCGGCGTGAAGAAGCTCGTAGAAGCAGATTACGAAGGCGAAGTGCTCTTTCCCATCCGCGGCAGGAGCTGCTCGACGCGGGCAATTCCCCACTTGGCGCAGAAGTTTGGCAGCTACAAGGACTTTGCGCTGGCCGATTTGGCGGCGATTTATACGCCCAAGTGTTTGAATGATGCGGACCGGTTCGAGGCGAACGAATTGCGCACGGGCCTGTTGATCAACGACGGACACGGTCGTTTTACGTTTCGGGCCTTGCCCCGCATCGCCCAGATTGCTCCCGGCTTCGGCGTCGTGATGACCGACGTCGACGGCGACGGACATCTCGACGTCTACCTGGTACAGAACTTCTTCACGCCGCAGTTAGAGACCGGCCGCATGGACGGCGGCCTAAGCCAGTTGCTCCTGGGCCGTGGCGACGGCACGTTTCGACCGATCGCACCGGGCGAGAGCGGGCTGGTTGTGCCCGGCGACGCCAAAAGTCTGGCGGTGACGGACCTGAACGGCGATGGCCGGCCGGATTTCGTGGTCGGCGTCAACAACGACCGGCTCCTGGCCTTTGAAAATCGAAGCGACCCGAACAAGCGGATTCTCGCCGTGCGGCTCGCAGGCAAACCGGGCAATCCCACGGCGGTCGGCGCTCGCGTCATGCTGAAACTCACAGATGGAACGCAGCAGACGACCGAGGTCTACTCCGGGGGCGGGTATCTGTCGCAATCGAGTCGAGTGCTCTTTTTTGGTCTAGGCGAGACGGGCCAGGTCGACGAATTGGTCATCCGCTGGCCAGACGGGATGCAGTCGACCCATCGCTCGCAGGGCCCTTCCTTGCGGGCGACGTTGCGACAAGAATAGTGCGACAACAACTGGCGCCGGCCGACGACGATGGATTAAGCGGACTCGATGTCGCGACAAGACCGCGTTATCCATGATGCGTGTGATTCTTGGTTACGTGAGATCGCCCTACCGCTTGCCCGCCGCTTTCTCGATTTCATCCGCGATGCCGTTCTTGTTGTCGTCGTCGATGCGGGCGAGCGGATAATCGACGACCGCTTTCCAGGCGACGCGGCGCATGATCTTGTCGAGCTTGTCGTTGGGAACCTTCGACTTGAACTCGATCAACTCAGGCGACTTCTTGTAGAGCGCGGCGTAATAGACGTAGCCCTCGAACCATTCCATGCCGCTGTTCCCGCACAGGTGGCCGCCGTCGCGATAGAGGGCGTGGCGGCTGCCGAGGTGTTGCGAAACGCCGTCGATGCCGGGAAGCTTGCCGGCGAAGTACAGTCGTAGCATTTCAGCCATCGCGGCGCCGACGGGAATGACGCGGATCTTGCCCGGATATTTCGCGTTGAGCGTATCGACGATCGCCTTAATCGTGTTGTCGATCTTCTTTTGCTGGGGAAGAAACATTTCGAGCTTCAGCGCGGTGCTCTTGGTTCTTTTCGGCACTCGTGCCCAGCCGTCTTGGATCAAGAACGTCATCTTCGGATTGTGTTTCAAGCAGTAATCGATCCAGGGCGTGTAATGCTCCGGCTTGTCGAAATAATATGACCCCATGGTCAACACGTCCCACTCGCCGCTGGCGATCAGCGGCAGCAGGATCTCTCTTTTCTTTCCTTTCGTGCCATGTTCGGCCGCCCAAATCGCCTGGGCCGACCCGCCCGCGCCGCCGCGAAGGTGATACCGTTGGCGATGATCGTCGAGGTTGGCACCGGCCGCGATCTTCGGCAGCGTTCTCATCGCCGGCGCCACCCAACTATGCCCGGCGGAAAGGATGCGCAGGCCCGTTGCGTGCTGGCGTTCGGCGTCGGATGGCTTCGCGGCCGGTTCGGCCGACAAGTTCGTCGGCAGGGCCGCGGCGAGCCAGATCGTCAGCGTCAAGAAAAGAAACATTCGTCGGCACGGCATGATGTGTTCCTTGGTTTTCGCGGTTCTCACTCGCAGATGAAATTAGCAATTCATTCGTTTAACGGCAAGCCGCAGGCGGCTGCGTTTTGAATTAACCGTTCCCGGGTTTGAAAGAACCGCTAATCGACGCTGATAAATGCTAATAAGATCGGGGTGACGTTGGCAACAAATGAATGGAGGCCGTCATCGGGTTGGTTTCTAATGGGACCGTCGATCGGAAGCGACGGCTTTCCAGCCTTCTTCTTTCCTTTGCGACCTCCGCGACCTTCTGTTAAAACAGTGGGGTCCATTTTATCCTCGGTAGAGGGCTTTCTCTCAAACAGAAGTTTTGGAACAGAAGGTCTCAAAGGCCGCAAAGGAAGGAAGCCGCCTGCGGCTTGCCGTTAAACGAGCCAATCATACGGCGCGGCGACACGGGACATTGTAATCCGGCGGTCGGAGAGTCACAACGGTCGCTGCGCTCGACCCCGCAGCGGCACGAAGCGTGGGAAGATGGAGTCAAGGAAATGCTCGGCGTGCGGCGCAGGCCACGTCCGTCGACGCTCTTCGGGCGAGTCAATTTCGTCGGAGCGGGGCGCGGAACCGAGTAAGCTCGCTGGTTTGGAACAAGGGGCGACTGTTATACTGAGATGAGGAGATCCAAGAATGCCAGATCCTTCGGCGAAACCAGCAAAGAAGACGAACACTATGTCGCTTCCGCGGCAATTCGATGTCGTCTCGGATCGCGTTGGATGGGTGGCGTTGTTTGTATCCTTCGTCGGCGGGCTCATCTGGGCGACCGCCTCGGGCAAAGATTATCCGTTAATCGCCATCTTTCCGCTCGTTACGATCTTCGCTACGAGATTGGTTGGCCGCCGCTTGGGAGCGTTCGTGGGCCATGTCGCGAAGCACTTGCTGGGTTTGTTTACCGCGTGGCTCGTCGTGTCGCTTCTATTGTCTTATACACGGCTGCACGATTTGCCGGCGGGTTTTCAAGACGGCCGATCGGACCACCCGCTGCTCTCTGCATTAGGAGTAATTTACGCCACGGAAACGTGGATTCTCATCGGTATTATTGCCGCCGCCGCGTGCGAGCTTCTCTTGGCTTTATTTGCCGCTCTCGCACTTTGCCTCAGGCGAGCAATGCGCATCGCTCCGGTGGGAATAGAATGCCGCGAACGATCTCGCTGGTATCAGTTGAGCTTGCGTACGATTCTCCTGCTGCTTCTGACATTGACGGTCGGCACAGGGTGGTTCGCAACAAGAGTGAAGCGCGCCCAGGCGAATCGTGATCGGGTGGGACGTGTTGTAGAAGCCGTCGCCGCGATCGAAAAGCTGGGGGGCCGTGTTTATTTTTCGCGCCACGACGACGAAAGGAAGCCTACTTGGCTGGAGGAGCTGTTCGACGATACCGGAAATTCCGACGATCCGATTGTAGAAGTAACCGTCAGCGCGGTCCGGATAAAAAACGTAGACGCTCTGGATCTGATCAGCGAGCTGGACAACCTTAAACTGCTTGAGATCAGCGAGGTGAACCTCAGCGACGCCAACTTGCGGAAGGTCGGCGAAATGAAGGGACTTGAATTACTTTCGCTCCGCCTTCTTCAGGTTGAACACTTAGGCGCGCTCGGGTCCATTCAGTCGCTCGATTTGTCAAAGGTTCACGTTGAGGGCTCTGATCCGGATGACTTACCGGGGCTCAAGAGCCTCACGGAACTTACGCTCGGCGAGACCAGCGGATTCTTCGAGCACGTAGGAGAATTGCCGTCGCTGCGCAAGATAAAGCTACTTCACAAGGGTGTCGATACCACCTTGAATCGCCTTCATCGGATGCCCACGCTTCGCGAGGTCGACCTGCGCGGTTCCGATGTCACAGGCGAGGGACTTCGCCATTTGACAAGACTTGCTGATCTTGAACAACTGTGGCTTGGCGCTACCGGGATCAGTGATTCAGATCTGGTTCATGTTAGCAAGATGGCGAAGCTCAAAGTCCTATC
This sequence comes from Planctomycetota bacterium, assembly GCA_022564995.1. Taxonomy (GTDB): domain Bacteria; phylum Planctomycetota; class Planctomycetia; order Pirellulales; family JADFKK01; genus JADFKK01. The sequence goes on from JADFKK010000056.1 coordinate 26,446, forward strand.
CCTCGCCGGCACAAAGGTGACGGATCAGGGCATGGGAAAGCTGCGCAACCTGACGTTGCTCGGAAGCCTCGACCTTTCCTACACGGCTGTTGGCGATGGCGGCGTAAAGATCCTGCGAGGACACACCGCACTTGGCGACCTTAATCTCTCATCAACGCAGATCACCGACTCCGGCTTGGCGCACCTGAGAGGACTGGACCTCTATTCGCTCGACCTCACCTATACTCGGATCACCAACTCCGGCTTGGCATACTTGGCTGGTATGTCGAGTCTCCGGTCTTTGATTCTTCGAAGCACCAATATCGACGATGCCGGACTGAGGCACTTGACGGGGCTGACCAATCTCAGGGAACTCCGGCTGGATGAAACCGGCGTTACCGATGCCGGCATAGAGAAACTCCGGCAAGCACTGCCGTATTGTTATGCGTTCTGAGGTGGACTCAACGTACGGAAAGCAACCGATGTCGATCGGATATTCGGGCCGAACGCCGTTAACGGCACGCATCGGCCGCTCGTAGTGACCGGATTCATCCGGTCCCGCGGCCCGCATAAATGCGGGCACTACGAACCTCGCCCCGACTGTGGTCGGACGGGTTGGCTTGGTGTAGACTGTAGCCACTTGCGGCACATCTGGCTGGACCGCGATTCTTTCCCGTATCAAGGACTTGTGTCATGCGTCACGTTACTCTGTTTGCGTTGTTGTTTGCTTCCTTCACGGCCGCGGCCGGCGGGGCCGAGAAACCGAAGGCGCTGCGAGTATTGTTCCTCGGAGACCGCGGCCATCATCGCCCGGCGGAGCGGGCGAAGCAGTTGATGCCGGTGATGCGGGAGCGGGGGATTAACGTGACTTATACGGAGAATGTCGAGGCGCTGAACGCCAAGACGCTCGCTTCGTTCGACGCGCTGATCGTGTATGCCAACATTGGGAAAATTTCGCCGGAGCAGGAGCAGGCGCTGTTGGATTACGTGGCTGGCGGCGGGGGCTTTGTGCCGCTGCACTGTGCGTCGTTTTGCTTTTTGAATTCGGACAAATACATCGCGCTGGTCGGCGGGCAATTTCGCCGGCACACGACCGGTACGTTTCGCACGCAGATTGTCGAGCCCAATCACCCGCTGATGAAGGGCTTTGGCGGATTCGAAAGCTGGGACGAAACCTACGTGCATCACCGGCACAACGAGAAGGACCGCACGGTGCTGTCGTATCGTCAAGAGGGCGACACGCGCGAGCCGTGGACGTGGGTTCGCACGCACGGCAAGGGCCGCGTGTTTTACACCGCCTGGGGTCACGACGCGCGGACTTGGGGACATCCGGGCTTTCAGAATCTCGTCGAACGCGGCATTCGCTGGGCGGCGGGTGCCGACCTGAGCGTTGTGGCCGCTTATGCCGACCGGCCACAGATGACGTCGCTGCGAAAAGACGTCAAACCGTTTGAGTACGTTAAGGCCAATGTGCCGTATTATCCGCCGGGAAAACGCTGGGGCACGCTCGGCAAGCCAAACGGCAAGATGCAGGTGCCCCTCTCGCCCGCCGAGTCGATGAAGCACTTTGTCACGCCGGTCGATTTCGAGGTCAAGCTGTTCGCCGCCGAGCCGGACATCGGCGGAAAACCGATCTGCATGAACTGGGACGAACGCGGCCGGCTGTGGATCGCGGAGACTTTCGATTACCCCAACGAAAAACAGCCCGAGGGCAAAGGCCGCGATCGCATCCGCATCCTGGAAGACACCAACGGCGACGGGCGGGCCGATAAATTCACGGTGTTCGCCGAGAAGCTGAGCATCCCGACCAGCATCACGTTTTACAAGGGCGGTGTGATCGTACATCAGGCACCCGACACGCTGTACCTCAAGGACACCGACGGCGACGATGTGGCCGACGTGCGCAAGGTGCTCTTCACCGGCTGGTCGACCGGCGACACGCACGCCGGGCCGAGCAATTTGCACTGGGGCCCGGACAATTGGATCTGGGGCATGGTCGGCTACGCCGGCTTCAACGGCACCATCGGCGGCGAGCGGCATTCGTTCCGTACCGGGTTTTATCGCTTCAAACCCGACGGGTCGAAGTTTGAATTCATCCGCAACACGAACAACAATTCCTGGGGCGTGAGTTTCTCGGAGGAGGGCATCGTCTGGGGATCGACCGCCAATGGCAATCCCAGCGTCTACATGCCGATTGCGAATCGCTATTACGAAAAGGTTCGCGGCTGGTCGTCCAGCGTGCTCGGCCGCACGGCCGCCAGCGCCAAGTTCTATCCGATCACCGGCAAGATCCGGCAGGTCGACGCCCACGGTTCGTTCACCGCCGGCGCCGGACATGCGATCTATACGGCCCGCACGTATCCGCGGACGTATTGGAACCGCACCGCGTTCGTCAACGGGCCGACCGGGCATTTGATCGGCACGTTTCAGATCGAGCCGCGGGGATCGGACTTCGTGACGCGGAACTCTTGGAACCTTTTGGCCAGCGACGACGAGTGGAGCGCCCCGATCATGTCCGAGGTCGGACCCGACGGGCACATGTGGGTCATCGATTGGTACAACTACATCGTGCAGCACAATCCCGTACCCGCCGGCTTCAAGCGGGGCAAGGGCAATGCGTACATAACGAAGCTACGGGATAAGAAGCACGGGCGGATTTATCGGGTCGTGTATAAGGGGGCAAAGCCGCAAGCGAGGTTTACGCTAGCAGGGGCGACGCCGGAAAAATTGGTCGCGACGCTCAAGCACGATAATATGCGCTGGCGATTACACGCGCAGCGATTGTTGGTGGAGCGAGGGAAGCTAGATGTGGTGCCGGCGTTGCTGAAGTTGGCGCTCGATGATAGCGTCGATGCCATAGGTCTGAACGTCGGGGTGAATCACGCGCTGTGGACGCTGCACGGGCTCGGCGCACTGAGTGGATCGAAAGGGCATTCCAACGCGGCAGCCGCGGCAGCGCTGCGCCATCGTTCGGCCGGAGCGCGACGCGTGGCGGTGAGCGTCATGCCGCGCACGGCTTCGTCCGTCGAGGCGATTCTCTCGGCCGGCCTACTCACGGACAAGAACGCCCAGGTGCGACTGGCGGCCTTCTTGGCGCTGGCCGACATGCCGGCCTCGCAAGGAGCGGCCAATGCCATCGCGAAGGCGATCCTTGCTCCGGCGAACGCGGACGACCGCTGGATTCCCGACGCGGCGACCAGTGCGGCGGCGACACACGACTTATTCTTCCTGCAAGCGGTGGCCGCCGGCAAGTCGAGCGAAATGCCGGCCCGCGCTCAGCAGACCGTAGCAATTGTTTCGGAGCATTACGCCCGCGGTGGTCCGTCGAAATCGGTCGGTTCGCTGGTGGCCTCGCTTGCCGCATCCAACCAGAAGACGGCCGATGCCATCGTGGCCGGCCTGGCCAAGGGTTGGCCGAAGGCCACACAGGCGACGCTCACTGCCGAGAACGAAAAGGCGATGGCCCGGCTGCTGACGAAGCTCTCGCCGGGCGCGAAGGGCCAGTTCGTCAAGCTGGCCAGCCGGTGGGGCAGCAAGGGCTTTGAGAAGTATTCGGCTGAAATCGTCAAATCGCTTGCGGAGGCGATGACCAGCGAAAAGCAATCCGACGCGCAGCGCATCGCCGCGGCTCGGCAGTTAATCGAATTCCGTGCGACCGATGACAAAGCCGTAGCACAATTGATCGCCGCTGTCACGCCGCAAACACCGCCGGCGGTGGCCCGGGGGATCATCGACGCATTGGCTCTGAGCGAAGCGCCGGGCACCGGCAAAGCGCTGGTTGCCGCGATCGGCGGCCTTTCGCCAACGGCACGCCAAGCGGCATTGCGCGTGCTTCTGCTGCGGGCCGAATCGAGCCGGGCGCTGCTTGACGGGATCGACAAGGGTCGCATCCAACTCGCTGAACTCTCGCTCGATCAGAAACAGGCCCTGGCGAGAAATCCCAATCGACAAATCGCCGCGCGGGCGAGGGCGATTCTCAAGCGCGGCGGCAGCCTGCCAAGCCCCGATCGCCAAAAAGTGCTCGCCGAATTGTTGCCGCTCACCAAGCTGACCGGCGATGCCAAGGCGGGCAAGCTCATTTACACCAAGCAGTGCAGCAAATGTCACGTTCACAGCGGCGAGGGCACCAAGATCGGTCCCGACTTGACCGGCATGGCGGTTCATCCCAAGTACGAACTGCTGACGCACATCATCGATCCCAGCCGCAGCGTCGAGGGTAATTACCGGCAGTATTCGGTCATTACCGTCGACGGGCTGACGCTCACCGGGTTGTTGGCCTCGGAGACGAAAACCACGATCGAACTGTTTGACGCCGAGGGCAAGAAACACATCGTGCTGCGGGAGAACATCGAACAGCTGATCGCCTCGCGCAAGTCGCTGATGCCCGACGGATTCGAGAAGCAGGTCAGCAAGACGGACATCGTCAACCTGCTGGAGTTTCTTACCCAGCGGGGAAAGTTTCTGCCGATCCCGCTCGACAAGGCGGCCACCGTGGTCAGCACCAAGGGCATGTTCTTCGACGATAGCGGCACGCTCGAACGGCTGATCTTCCCGAATTGGAAGCCGAAGACGTTCGAGGGCGTGCCGTTTGTATTGGTCGACCCAGAGGGCGACCGGGTGGCCAACGTGGTGATGCTGCATGGTCCCAACGGCACGAAACCGCCGAAGATGCCCAGGAGCGTTTCGCTGCCGTGCAACGCCCCCGCCAAGGCGATTCACTTTCTCAGCGGCGTGAGCGGCTGGGGCGCGAAGCAGCCTCGCAAGGACGGCCCGGTGTCGATGATCGTGCGGCTGAGGTACGCAGACGGCAAGATCGAAGATCATCCGCTGCGCGACGGCCATCACTTCGCCGACTACATCGGCCCGTTCGAGGTGCCCGGCTCGAAGCTGGCCTTTAAGCTTCGCGGCCAACAGATTCGCTACCTGGTGATTTATCCTAAACGCACCGCGGTGATCAAGTCGATCGACCTGGTCAAAGGCCCCGACCGTTCGGCGCCGATCGTGATGGCGGTGACTGTGGAGGGGCCGGAGTAAGTGCCGTGGCACAGGCGTCTCGCCTGTGATTCACCGGCGAGACGCCGGCGGGACGGACTGCTTGACGCGACTTGCCCTGGGCGGTCACCGCACGGTAGAATTGAATTATGGAACCGACGCTGACCCAGCACATCGAACTTCGCCCCACCCGCGATGGCTCCGTGAAGGCGTTCATCGCGGGCACGCGTGTGCGAGTCCAGGATATCGTCTCCGACCACGAGTGTCACGGGCGAACTCCCGACGAGGTCGCCAACGAGTATCCGCACATCTCCCTCGCCCAAGTTCACGCGGCGCTGGCTTATTACTTCGACAACCGAGAGGAAATCCGCGGCCAGATGAAGGCCGATCGCGAGAAGGCGGCTACCCAGCGAAGATCGCAAGATCCAGACGCTAACGGCGAGGATACCGAAGGTGATTCGGTTTCATCTTGACGAAAGCATGCCTAATGCCGTTGCCGACGGGCTTCGCAAACGCAATCGTGACGTGACCACGTCCAAGGACGCGGGTCTCATCGCAAGCACAGATGAAGAGCAGCTTGCGTCCGCTCTTTCAGAGTCACGTGTGTTAGTTACGCGCGACACCGACTTTCTGGTCCTGAACGCGGAGGGCGTCGAACACGCCGGCATCGTGTACTGGACGGAGGGTCACTCGCTGGGATTTCTGATCAAGGAATTGGACTCGCTCTGTTTCGACCGAACGGCGGAGGAAATGTGCGGACAGGTGGAGTACTTGTAAGATCGATTCGCGTGCAAACGTGATTCACCGGCGGGACGCCGGTGCCACGGGGGAGCGTCGTCGCCGTGTAAGAAACAGGCCGAGCATGGAGCCGAGGCCGGCGTAGAAGATGACGGCGGGAAAGGCACTGCGGGCGCGCGACGCGCTGCTTGCGGTAAATTCCACGCCGCCGTCATCGCCGACCGGCGTGGCGATTGAACCGTGATTTTCTTTGAAGGCGTTGTAAAACATTGGATCGTCAATCGAGACGCCGGCCTTGATCTGTGCCGCCTCATACTCGGCAAGTGCCTCCTGATACGCAATCCCTTCGGCGAGATTCTTCTGAAATTCGCTCTCCAGACGCTCGCGCACCATCGCAGCCGCATCGCCGGACATTTCTGCGATTCGTTTCTCCAGATCCTCTTGCCGCGCATCGCAGTGGACGATGAACTTCTGGCGAGTCTCTTCGTCCGTTGAAAACCGCCCGGACGTGTCGAGTGCCCGGCGATAGGCTTTCCAGGCCAACTCGTGTTGGCCGACGCGGAGCATCGTTTCGGCCAAGGCCAGCGAGAAATGCGGATTCGCCCCGCCGCCGAGCATCCACATGCCGATCAT
>JADFKK010000364.1 GCA_022564995.1 Planctomycetota bacterium
ATTCGCCGCCGCCCCGCTGTTGCTCGGGGTGGGCGGGATAATGGGGGTTGGCCGCTGGTGCCACGAAATCTTGCTTTGGCCATTTCGCGAAGCGACGGCGACATATCGAATGTTGCCGGCTCCTCACCAGAATCCGTGAGTGAATCGGCGACCACAAAGCGGTGAAAAGCTATTGCGTCTCCAAGCCGAGCTTCAGCAGGCCGCGGCGCTGAAACACGTACGGACTTGGCGCATAAATGACTCCCGTCCCCTTTGATTTGTCCTTTGATTTGTCTATGACGGTGGCGATTGGTATGGATTTCCCGTCTCAATTTTCTTGTGGTCAGTCCGTTGTTCGGACATCGATGAGCCGTGTTCCGCAGAAATCACTCTCGATTTGCGTAGAAACCACCATAATTCTGTCGTCATGATGGCAAGCAACAGGGGCAAGGCCAGCATGTGGATAAATGCGAACCTCGTCTGCGATTCTTCCGACAATTGCGAAACTGAGGGCGACGCATGCGATGGCCCCAAGTAACCGGTCATCGACGCAAGCAACGTCAATCCGAAAAAGAAAATGAGGGCCAATAGTCGGACAATGGCAAGAATGGGGCGTTGGCGAATCTGACGCTGAAGCATCACACCTGCCGCAAATGGAAAGCCCAAATACGCGACAATCACCAGCACATGCCCGAACCACAGGTGAATCGATATCGCCGGTTCAGAGTGACGCAGCCAGCCTGTCACAACCAGTGACAAGAGCATCACCCCAAAAACTCCTACCAACGCACGCGAAGCTCTTCGCGCAAGTGACCTGCGCGATCTTGAGAGATTCCAGCCGATGATGATTCCCACGGCAACAAGAAGCAGCCGACAGAATTCGCCGATCATGTTGATGGCCTTCGATAGGGAGGCTTCGCGGTGACATCACTGCTGGCTTGCCCAGCAGTGACGTAGGTTATGCTTCAGCATAACAATATCTACGCAAGGCCATCGCCGACGATGTGTTATGCTGAAGCATAACCTACGGGCTGGGACGGCGATTGACGCGACCACCGGTCGCGGCTTTATGGGCGCGTAGCGTCACAACCACAAATGTAGTCCATCGCGCCGCGGCAAGCCGACGGCCTACACCTTATACTCAACATCTCGATGAATCCCCGGCATCGGGATCGGGTACTTCCCGTCTTTGTCGGACGTTACGGGCGCCGGCCCGTCGGCCGTCATCGTGGCCACGTTGGGGGCGAATTCTTGCGGGGCGTTGAGCATCTGGTCGTAGGTGATGTCTTGGCCGGTGTGGGCGGCCATGCGGGCCATGCTGGTGACCAGGCTGGCCTGTGTGCCGCGGGGAACTTCGTTGTAGGGCTTGTCGTTGATGATCGCATCGACGAGGTCTTGCCATTCCAGCCGGTAGGGATTCTTTTCCGGCTGCGGATACGCCCAGGCGACTTCCCTGCGGTGTTGTCGCTGGCCGGTGAAGATTCGCACGCGGCCCGGCGTGTGGCCGGAGGTGCTGACGATGGCCGAGCCTTTGCTGCCATGCACGACGCTCGACATTTGGTTTTTGCAGCCGAGCATGGTGCGGCCGTCGAAGAACAGCTTCGTGCCGTCGGGGTAGGTGTACTCGACCGCGTAACTGTCGAAGTTCTGATCGATGAAATCGCCGCGATAGTGTCGGCCGCCGAGCGTCTGGGCCTTGACCGGCCAAGCGTTTTTCATCCAAGAGGTTTCGTCGATCTGGTGAATATAAAAGTCGTTGAACAAGCCGCCGCTGGCCCAAATGAAACTGTGAAAGCGCTCGATCTGGAACATCACCTCCGACTTGTCCGCCGGCTTTCGCTTCGAGAAACAGGAGCCGACCGGGCCGTGCATGCGATAGGCCCGCATGGCGATGATGTCGCCGATCTCGCCGTCTTGGATCCGCTTGAAAAGTTCCTGTCGGCCGCGGCAGTGTCGGACCATCAGCCCCACGCCCGTTTTGAGGCCCTTCGCGTCGGCCTTTTTAGCCAGGGCGAACATCCGCTTCGCGCTGGCGCCGTCGGCAATGACCGGTTTCTCCATGAAGACGTTCAGGCCGCGCTCGATGGCGTATTGATAATGGACCCAGCGGAAGGCCAGCGGCGTAGTCAGTAGCACAATGTCGCCCGGCTTGAGCACGTCCATCGCTTTCTTGTAGGCGTCGAAGCCGACGAACTGGTTTTCCTTGGGGACGTCGATCTTCTTGGGGTCGCCGCGAAATTCCGAGTTGATCGCCCGCTGGCTGATTTGCAGGCGATAGTCAAACACGTCGGCCATGGCGACAATCTTGGTCGGGGCGTTGGTCACGTGCAGCGCGTCGGCGGCTGCCCCGGTTCCTCGCCCACCGCAACCGACGAGCGCCAACTGGATGGTGCCGATGTCCTTGCCCTCTTTCGCGAACACATGCGGGATCGCGACTCCGCCCAAAACCGACGCGGCGCCGGCGGCCTGAATGAAACCGCGGCGACTGGGCCGGGTCGATTCGTTAGGTTGGTTTTCGTTCATGGTAATGTCTCGCGAGTTAGGTGGTGTTGGCGTGATTTGTAAGGCAAGCACTTCCTCGTTTAACGGCAAGCCGCAGGCGACTGCGTTTCGGTTTAGTTCAAAACGCATCCGTTCCACGAAATCTGAAACAGACGAACCGCTAATAGACGCTGATAAACGCTAATCAACTCAAACTGAAAAGGGGAACCATAGATTACACGGAGATCACGGATGAAAGGAATCCAGCAAAAAGGGAACGACGGATGTCACGGACCATCAAGACATGAAAACGAGATAAAGAGGTTAGCTGAATTGGGCTGTACCAAGTCGTTTCCCAATTTTCTTTTATCCGTGTTTTTCCGTGCTATCCGTGGTTCTTAATAAAACCTTTTTCAGTTTGAGTTGATTAGCGTTTATCAGCGTCGATTAGCGGTTTCCTGCTTGCCGTTAAAAAACGCAGTCGCCTGCGGCTTGCCGTTAAACGAAGCTGGCTTATTCTACAGCTTCCCCGCCGCGCTATTCCAATAAAAATACATCTCTTCGGCCGACGGCACCTTCGCCGGCCGCACGATCCGAAACCCTAGCCAGCGGGCATTGGTATGATACCAGATACTCTTGGGCAATTGGGGATCGGACATTTTCCAAGCCGCCGCCGAGCCGCGGCGCTGGGCCGAGCGCAGTTGCTCGGCGTCGTCGTCCCAGTGCCCGCCCCGCACACTACGCGGATAAAGCCGCTCGGGCCGCAGCAGCGGATTGGCCGCCCCGTCCTTGATTCGCGTGAAATAATCGGCCGAAAACTGATCGACCGTCCATTCCGTTACGTTTCCGTGCATGTCGTGCAGGCCCCACGGATTCGGCTTCTTGACGCCGACCTTCTGATATTTCTCGTTGCTGTTTTCGTAATACCAGGCATACTCGCCGATCTTCGCGGCGTCGTCGCCGAACGAATAAGCGGTCGTGGTGCCGGCCCGGCAAGCGTATTCCCATTCGGCCTCGGTCGGCAGGCGATAGAAATGCCCCGTCTGGGCGCTGAGCCACTGACAATACTTGCTGGCGGCGTGCTGCGTCATGCTGATCGCCGGATAACCTTCTTGCCCCATGCCGAAACTCATTTCCATGTAGGGCTTGGTCGGCTGGCTGATCGCGTCGAGGAGCGTGTGCTTCTTGGGATCGAAATCCTTACGTCCGCCGTGCTTCTCGCGGGGTGCCTGGGTAATCATGAACGGTTCATACTCGTCCCAGGTCACTTCGGTTTTGCCGATCCAAAACGGCGAGATCTTGACTTTGACCTGCGGCCCTTCGATCTTCTGGCGATTGGCTTCCCCGGCCGGGCTGCCCATGAGGAACTCGCCCCCCTTGATGGCGACCATCTGATACGCGGCGCCGGTGAGCGGAACCTTGCTGCTGTAGTCGGCCGGTTTCTTAGCGGCGTCTTGCTTGGAACGCTTGACAATGCGGGCATGAATCTTCGCGATTAGTTCCCGCGTGTCGGTCGTCGGCGTCACGCCGGCTTTCGCCTGGGGCCGAAGCGTCACCCCGCGCGGCCAAATCGCGCCCTGGGCAATCCACTCGCGCAGCCGCCCGGTTTGCGACGCGGTCATGGGGCCACCCTTGTCGGCCGGCGGCATCAACTCATCGGCGTCCTTGTCGGCGATGGTCGCCGTGTAGAGCTTGCTGGTGAGCGGCCGAAAGGCCACAATCACCGGGCCGTTCTCGCCGCCGATCAAGGCGGTCTTGTGCGTCGACAGATCGAGTTCGCCTTCGGCGTTTTTCTTCTGGTGACAGGCCAGGCAGTTCTGCTGGAGGATCGGTTTCACATGCTGCACAAAGTCAATTCGCGGGCGCAGTTTCAGCTTCGCGCTTTCCGGCCACTTGGCCCCCTCGGCGATCCACTTTTTGAGCCGCTCGATCTGCGATTTGGCCAGCGGCCCCTCTTTCTCCGGCGGCATCACCTCGTCATCGTCGGCCGCCAAAATCGTCAATGCGTAGAACGGACTGTCCGCCGGCCTGCCGGGCACAATCGCCTCGCCATTGTCTCCTCCGGTCAGCGCGCCCTTGCGCGTGTCCAACCGCAGCCCGCCCTCCGCCTTCTTCTCGTTGTGGCAATTCAAACACGCCGACTCGATGAGCGGCTGAATCTCCCGCGCGAAATCGACGGCCGAGGCCGATTGTCCGCAGATGCCGACCAGGAGTAGGCAGGCAAGAGAGCGGAAGATCGCTTGGAGAGCGTTCATAGAACAATGGACCGAGGCAGGATACCCCTTAGTCCCGGAGGGACGGCAGTCAATAGCCTGGGGCGCGAGCCCCAGGAATCATCGATGAGTCCATCTTGATGAAGTGCCCGATTGAATGGGGAAACCCAATCCATGAACGGTGATTTGTCGGTCGAATGGCCCATGCTCAACGCGTGCTTCATTGTAAAACGGCCCGCCAAACATGTCAAATTTCGGCGGCAAAGCCTAGCGAATCTTGAGCATTCGCTCGACCGCGACATGTGCCCAGCGGGCGGTCTCTTGGTCGACTTCGACGACGTTGACGGGGGTGTCGGCGGCCAAATTCTCTAGCGTCCAGCAAAGATGCGCCAGGTCGATGCGATACATCGTGGCACACATACACACGACCGGCGAGAGAAAGTGAATCTCTTGCTCGGGATGTTCGTTTTTCAGACGGTTGACCAGATGCAGCTCGGTGCCGATGGCCCATTTCGATCCGGCCGGGGCTGACTCGATCGTCTCGATGATCTTGCCGGTCGAGCCGTAAACGTCGGCCATCTGAAAGACTTCACGATTGCACTCGGGGTGGACCAAAATCTTGATGCCAGGGTGTTGCTGGCGGAACAATTCGATGTGGGCCGGGGTGAACATCTGGTGAACGCTGCAATGGCCCTGCCAGAGCAGCACCTTGCTGCCCGTCAGTTGCTGTTCGGTGTTGCCGCCGAGTTCCTCATCAAACGGGTTCCAAACCGGCATTTGGTCGAGCGGGATTCCCATCGCCTCGGCCGTATTGCGGCCCAAGTGTTGATCGGGAAAGAAAAACACCCGCCCCGTTCGCTCGAATGCCCACTCCAACACGGCCCGGGCGTTGCTCGAAGTACAGACGATGCCGCCGTGCCGCCCACAAAAGGCCTTCAGGCTGGCGGTTGAGTTAATGTAGGTAACGGGGGTCATGTCGTCGGTGCCGATGACCTCGGCGAGATCTTCCCAGCAGGCCTCGACCGAGTCGATGTCGGCCATGTCGGCCATTGAACAGCCGGCCGCCATGTCGGGCAGGATCACTTTGATCCGCTCGCCGCCGCGCTGCTGGAGCTTCTCGGGCGTGTTGGCCAGAATATCGGCCGTTTCGGCCATGAAGTGAACACCGCAAAAGGCGATCTGCCGGCACTGGTCGCTTTCGGCTGCAAGCTGGCTGAGCCGGTAGCTGTCGCCGCTCAAATCAGCATGGGCGAGCACCTCGTCCTGCTGATAATGATGTCCCAGGATCAACAGCCGTGGCCCCATCTCGGCACGCACGGCGTCGATTCGCTCGGCCAGCGCATCGTTATCGAGCGACTTATATGGCGCCAGATCGTGACGGACCTGCTCGGTGGCCGATGTGCTCATGGATTGTAGCGCCCCGGTTTGTAGAAGGCGTCTCCGACGGCGACGCTTGCCAATGTCGTGGCACCGGCGTCCCGCCGGTGAGCCCATCGGTCGTCGCTGAAGACGCCTGTATCCAAGTATATCCCGACCATTCCGAGGGAACAGGGGCCGGCAGCCGCTCCTTGGGGCACGCCGCTGGGATCCCTTGGGCCGATCAGCCTAGTTTAGCGAAGATATTTAATGGCCACATTCCCGATAGAGAGAGATACGGTGATGTCGGGGCTCAAATTGAGGATGAGCCGCGGCGTTAGCCCCCGGTTGGTGCGCCGATAACCGGGGGCTTAGTTTTGACGTAACTATTCAGCGGCGATCATTGAGTTGTGTATGTGTCTTGCGTTGACCACTACATTTTGTGTTTCACTCAAAATAATGCATTGCCACTTGTGGGTAGTACAACTGGATCCCACATCATGTAGGTTAAAATAGGCACAATTCAAAAATCGCTGAATAGTTACATCGAATCAATCGTCATAAAGCCGCGACCGCTGGTCGCGCACGAATCATCACATACTAAAACGTACTTTGCAGCTTGTTCGCAGAGGTCGTGGCGTGTCAAAACGATGTGCCGCTCAGCACGACAAAGAAGGCCACCTGATCCGGTGGCGGCGAAGATGAGGGCTGTGACGCCCGATGGGATTGCTGAGAGCCTTGCCAAAGGCGAGCCGTTCTAAACGCATTGTTGGTCTGCATCTTACCCACTCCCCTCACCCTTCGCCCAAATTCCCAGCAGCGTGCTCTCGACGCCCGTGGTCGGCGATTGGTAGCTGTGCAATTTTCGGATGGCAACGTGGCGGGTTAGGCCGCGCTCGCCGGCGGTGGCTCGCTCTTCGACCCACTTGGGACCCTTGAGCACCAGCAGGCGCTCGAAGTGTTGCCAGTGGGGCTCGAACCAGGTGAGCAGCTTAGGCAGCGGGGCGACGGCGCGGACCAACAGGGCGTCGAAGTTATGGTCGGGCAGCAGTAACTCGGCCCGGGCGTGGTAAACCGGAATCGTCAGGCCCGATTCTTCGACAATCGCCGCGACCGCCTTGGCCTTTTTGGCGACCGATTCGCACAGCGACACCTGTAAATCGGGCCGCACAATCGCCAAGGGCGCGCCCGGCACGCCGCCGCCCGTGCCGACGTCGAGCACATTTTCGCCCTCTTCGAGAAACCGGGCAAAGACGAGCGTATCGACCAAATCGCGGGCCACGAACAAGTCCCAGGTCGTGTGTCGGGTGAGATTGAGCCGGGCGTTCCACTCCCACAGCGACCGGCAGTATCGCTCCAGGGCGGCGATCTGCTCGGCCGTTAGATCGATGGGTAGCTCGATCTGGAATCGTGAAATCGCCTCGGCAAGGCTCTCAGATGGCGGTAAATCGCGGGTTGCATCGGTCATTATGAGATTTGTAGGGTGGGCACTGCCCACCAGCGATAGCGTGGTTTTTCGTTGACGAGGGCCGTTTTTTACTGGCGGGCAGTGTCCACCCTACGGCAAAATGACACGGATGCGCGCCTGACAGTCTCCCTCTGGGAGCGAGTTGTTTGCAATCGGGCGGCCGCGAGGTTACCATTCTTGCTGAAGTAGTTCCCGCCAACAAACCCCCCTTCGTGCGTTAAAAAGGAGACATGTATGTCCAGGAAACTCCATCGCCGTGATTTTGTCAAAGGGACCGCCGCCGTCGGTGTCGGTGTCTGGACCGGCCTCGCCGCTCGCGAGAGTAAGGCCGCCAACGAACAGATCGCCTTCGGCTGCATCGGCGTCGGCGGCAAGGGCGGCAGCGACTCGGCCTCGGCCAACAAGGCCGGCGACGTCGTGGCCATTTGCGACGTCGACGACAATACGCTCGACGGCGCCGCCAAGCGATACCCCAAGGCCCAAAAGTTCAACGACTATCGCAAATTGCTCGACAAGGTGGGCAAGAGCCTCGACGCGGTAACCGTCAGCACGCCCGACCACACCCACGCGCCCGCGGCGATCAAAGCGATGAAGCTCGGTTTGCACTGCTTCTGCCAGAAGCCGCTGACCCACTCGGTTTACGAAGCCCGTCAGAATGCGGCAATCGCCCGC
>JADFKK010000365.1 GCA_022564995.1 Planctomycetota bacterium
GTCGTTGTTCGCCGGAGCGGCACGCCGGCTCACGCGGTTGCCTGCTGCTGGCAATGGACCGTGGTTCTCACCATGGGCAAAATGAACTGGGCGGGGAAATTCGTTTCGGCCAAATATCCGATCGAAAACGCCCCCCGCCGGAGTGCTCGGGGACAGAGTTGAACTGTCGACACACGGATTTTCAGTCCGTTGCTCTACCAACTGAGCTACCCGAGCTAAACGCTGTTTTCTTTGTGTTTTCGGCTTCCTCGACAATTAGGCCCGACGGGCATTTACCCCCCTTCGGACGGTTTGCGCGTGGGGCGACTCCCCGAGCCGAGTTGACCAGCTACGGCATCTGCCGGGCCGGATTCTGACCGGTGCCGCGAGGAGCGATTCTACCGTATCGGCAGGTCGAGGAAAAGCGGCTTCCGAGAAGAAGATGGTCGGTGTACGAACAGATGCCTGCGATCTGGTGCGTCTGTCTCGATGACGGGGGCAGCGTGTCAAAAAGGATAGAACGGGCTGGGCGTCAAGTGGGGGCCACCGCTTGAACAACCCCGCCCGTTCTAACTCCTCAAACCCGAGGGCCTAGAAATTCTGCGTGAACTGCACGTAGTAGAAATCGGCATCGCCAGAGAACGGCGCCGGTGTGGGGTTGGTGCTGTAAAAGTCGCCGGCGAAGAAGTGTGAGTAGCCGAGCAACACATTTGATCGCGGGGTGAGCTTGTAGGCGGCGATCAAGTCGAGTTCTTGTCCCAGGTCGTTACTTCCGCCGGCCGTGGCAACGAACGGCGTCATGTTGACGTTGTAGGGCACGTCGGCGCCGTTTTGCAGGTGGAAAATGTGCCACCAGGCCAGCAGCTTGAGCTTGTCGGTCGGCTTGACGCTGAACTGAAAGTTCAAGTCTTCGATGTTTCTACGTCCGAACAGATCCATGAACCCCAGATATTTATGGCCGAGCGGGAACTGGTGATGGAAGCCGTTTCCGCGGTCGTCGCCGCTGGCGAAGTCGAAGTAAACCCAAAAGGTCGGCTTCCAGCAGGGCATGAACGGAAGCTTGCGACCCAGACCGAGCGTGTAAGCCCAAGCGGCCTGCGAGGTGGTTCCAACATCGCCATATTGACCGACCACTTCGGTCTCCCACAGCCAATCACAGCGAGAACCTTGCCAACGTGTTCCAATGGTGTTGTAGTGGAAGCCGGGGCCAGAGTCCTCGATAAAACGCAGGAAGTACAGATCGAGGGTTTCGTTTTCGACGCCCTTATAGGTCGAATAGACGCCCATGAATTCTCGGCTTTGGTCGGGGCTGTTGAACGTGGCCGTGTTGTTCGACACCGGACGAGTCCAGAAAGCGTCGACATCCCACAGTTCACCTTTCCACTTCAGCGCGGCACCTTCAAACGTGCGTCGCGTGTTTCCCCAGGGCAGCGGCGACACGAGACGCTGGTTGCCGTAGATCAACTCCTGACGACCGACACGCCCGGTTAGCGTTCCGCAGCAGTCGCTCCAGAGTTCGACGTCGATGAACAGGTTCAGCAGGTCGGTGCGGTCTTCTTCGATCGGCCGAGCATTGAAGTTTTCTCCGCTGCTGCCGGCGTCGATCATCTCGGCGTAGACACGAATCGAGTCGCCCATTTCCAAGTTGGCATAAAGCCGGATCTGAGTGAGCAAGAAACTATCATCACGGCCGGTCAGTCCCAGGCCACGATGGTTGTGTTCGTTGTGGTAGCGAAGCCGGAAAGATCCGCCGACGTCGAGCACCGAATTGCGGCCAACGCACATCCGCTTCCAGTCATCGCCCAGCAGGCATCCGTCATAACATGCGTCGCACAGATAGTCGAAGTTGTTGTTCCAAAACACGACCTTGTGCGAACCGGCAGCCGCTTTGGCCAACGCGTTGTACTTCTTGCAGTCGCACTTCGGGCCTGCTGCGCCGTAGTTTCCTTCGAGGTCGAGGCTTGAATTGTTGAGACTTGAACTAGCCGGATAGAGCAATTGCTCGCTCGCCAGCGCGTCCGGATCGCTCGCCAGTGCGTCGGGGCTGGCGTGGTCCGGAGTCGATACGATGGCCGAATCAATCGCAACATCGAGCGTCGCGACCGTCGGTTCATTTGCCACGCGCTTGGGCGCTTCCGCTTTGACGACGGGGGCGTTCCTTAATTCAGGCGCGGCCTCCAAGTCGCCGAACACATTGAGGTAACCCGGGCCGGAGTCGTCCGGTTCCTGAGACCACGCGGCCTGCGATGCGCAGGTCATCAAAACAACAAACGATGCGATGGATAATAAACGTCTCCGCATGGGTTTCTTGCTCCTTAAACGATGACGCCAACGAAAACGCGATTGAGGTCGTGCGAGAAATCCTTCCGCGATCGACTTCCGTTCGGGCGGGGATCAGGGAGTTGCAGATTCGCTCCAGGCAGGTCGCAGCGAAACATTCGCTGGACCAGCACCGTGAAACTCCATGATCGCGGTAACAAGACGTTCGTCACGGTCTTGTGTGAATCTTAAGCTTGGATCGAGCAGCGGGGCAGAGAATTATCACCTTTCCACCAATCTTGGTGAGCGTGGTTTGCACAGCTACGGCGACCGCTCTTCGAGACCGACGAATATCGGGATTATGTCGCATCGCCCCTGAAGAAAAACATATTGAGCAGCGTCGAACTTACCGGCACAATGGGCAAAACCCGGCCTAAAGACGACCGCGAAAATGGGCAGTAGGTTTTGTTATGCTAAAGCGTAACCTACGGTCCAAATGCCAACGTCTCACTGACTCAGCCGCCCCTGAATCTCGACGACCACTTCGTCGACTTTGACGCGCCACTGTTCGAGCGAATCGCGATCGCGAATGGTGACCGTCTCGTCTTCGAGCGTCTGTCCGTCGACCGTGATGCAGTAGGGCGTGCCGGCTTCATCTTGGCGGCGGTAGCGGCGGCCGATGGCGCCCTTTTGGTCGTAGAAGACGTTCATGTGTGGTTTCAAGTCGCGATAAATTTGCTTGGCAACCTCGGGCATGCCGTCTTTCTTGACCAACGGAAACACGGCCGCCTTGATGGGGGCCAGGCGGGGATGCAGCTTCAGCACGGTCCGCGTTTTCATGTTGCCCTTGTCGTCCGGCGCTTCGTCCTCGGTGTAGGCTTCGCACAAGAAGGCCAGCGTGGCCCGATCCGCGCCGGCCGAGGGTTCGATGACATGCGGTATGTACTTCTCGTTGTTCACTTCGTCGCGATAGCTAAGGTCTTTGCCGCTGCCCCGCCAGCGCGGCTGGCCGTGTTCGTCTTTTTCCACTTCGAGCGGATTCGTGTTCGGGTCGAGCTTGCCCTCGGAGTGGCTGCGCAGATCGAAATCGCCGCGATGGGCCACGCCCTCCAATTCGCCGTATTCACCTTCCGCAAAAAACGGAAACGCATATTCGATGTCGGCCGTGCCGGTGGAGTAATGACTCAACTCGCTCGGGTCGTGATCTCGCAGCCGCAGCCGCTCACCCGCCAAGCCTAAATCGGTGTACCAACGAAATCGCCGATCGCGCCAGTATTTGTACCAATCGGCCGATGAATCAGGATGGCAGAAAAACTCGATCTCCATCTGCTCGAACTCGCGCGAGCGGAACGTAAAGTTACGGGGCGTGATCTCGTTGCGAAAACTCTTGCCGATCTGCGCGATGCCGAACGGAATCTTCAGCCGTGTCGAATCGAGCACGTTCTTAAAATTCACGAAGATGCCCTGGGCCGTCTCGGGACGGAGAAAGACCTTGCTTTTCTCGTCGCGCATGGCGCCCGTGTGGGTCTCATACATCAGGTTGAATTCGCGCGGTTCGGTCAGCGTGCCAAGTTCCTTCGCATCGGGGCCAAGCACCTGGCTGAAATCGTCGACCGTGGTCAAGCTAGCGACTGGGCCATCCCAGGAAAGTTCGTCTACGTTCTTAGCCCGCAGCCTGAACAGCTTCAGCGCTTTTTGCTGCAAGTCGTCCTCGACGCTTTCCCCGGCCATCGAGGTGACGAACGCCCGCTGGTCGCCGCGCTTTACCCAGCGACCAAGCACCTGATCGTGTCGATAACGCTTGTTTGATTGCCGGCAATCGATCATGTAATCGTGAAACAGATCGTAGTGACCCGAGACCTTCCAGACTTGCGGGTGCATGATGATCGCGCAGTCCAGCCCGACCATCGAATGGGTCTCTGGGGCGCCGTCGGCGACGCTTAGGTCGTCATGGCCGGTGACCATGTCGCGCCACCAGGCTTCCTTGACGTTCCGCTTCAGCTCGACGCCCAGCGGTCCGTAGTCCCAGAAGCCGTTGATGCCGCCGTAAATCTCACTCGACTGAAACAAAAAGCCCCGCCGCTTGCACAGCGAGACCAGTTTTTCCATTTCCATGGGTTAAAATCCTAGGTGAAGTTGATTGGTTCCGGGATAATTCTCGGCCGCCGTGGGCAGCTTGCCTGTCTGGGTCGATGGAAGAGTTGTACCTTGGAACCGACCAACACCGCAAGCAGATCACTGTGAATCTTCCGGACCGGATAACCGCGCTACGCGGGAACGAAGCAAGTGGTATGATGGTGATGGGCAGAAGGCCGGCCCGCAAGATAGGCTTCCAGCTTGTCGCGGAAAGCCGGGTTGGAAGCATGTCCTACGCTTGATTTGCCATGAGCCAGCACGCGACACCCGCCGACCAGCCGGTCGCCACCGCAGCGCCATCGGCCCGCGGGCGTCGCGCGATCATAGCCGTGGGATGGTGGGCTTGGCGGATCGTTCGCTTGCCGCTGATCGCCTACCTGGTCGTGCTTCTCATGTTGATGTTTCTTGAACGCACGCTCGTCTATCCCGCCTCGCAATATCCTTCCGGTAACTGGAATCCGACCACGATCCCGTTCGAGGATGCAGATTTCTTCGCCCCCGACGGCACCAAGCTGCACGGTTGGTACGTGCCGCACGCGAATCCGCGGGCCGTGGTGCTGTTCGCCCACGGTAACGGCGGCAATCTCAGCGACCGAGCCCTGGTGCTGCGGCTGCTGAACGAAAAGCTGCGGCTGAGCGTGATGATCTTCGATTATCGTGGTTACGGCCGTAGCGAAGGCAAGCCGGATGAAGCAGGCTTGCTTTCCGACGCCCGGGCGGCGCGGGCCTGGCTCGCCGAGCGGGCCGGCATCGGCGAGACCGACATTGTGCTGTTGGGACGCTCCTTGGGTGGCGGGGTGATGGTCGATCTGGCCGCTAAGGACGGCGCCCGCGGATTGATTCTGGAAAGCACGTTTACTTCGCTGCCGGATGCCGCGGCGCATCATTATCCGTGGATTCCCGTGCGGTTGATCATGCGCAACCGCTTCGCGTCGATCGAGAAGATCGACCAGTATCACGGCCCGCTGCTTCAGTCGCACGGCACGGCCGACGAAATCATCCCGTTCGAATTGGGTCGCCGTTTGCACGAAGCCGCCGCGAGCCGCAACAAGAAGTTCATCGAGATTCCCGGCGCGGGCCACAACGAGATGCCGAGCGGGGCTTATTACAAGGCGCTCGATGAATGGATTGAGGGGTTGTAGGGTGGCAGCGCCGGCCGAGAAGGGAAATCCTAAGCACGAAATTCTAAACAAATGCCATATGACGGAAATTCAAATGAGCGCTAAACAGAACCCCCGCCTTCCGGCGGAGGCTAGGGTGAATGGAGGAGTCGTGCAGCCACCTTTGTTTAGAATTTCAGTGTTTTGAATTTGTTTCGGATTTCGTGCTTCGGATTTCCGAACCGCTTCTACGTCAATCCCTCGATCGGCCGCCCATAATAAACATGATGCGGACGGTCGAGGGCGTCTTTCCACACGGCTGTCTGCGGAATGCCGAGGGCTTGATAGATCGTGGCGGCCATATTTTCCGGCCGCTGCGGATCGCTGGCCGGGTAGCCGCCGATCTTGTCGGACGAGCCGATGACGGTGCCGCCGCGCACTCCGCCGCCGGCGAACCACACGGTCTGCACGGCGCCCCAATGATCGCGGCCGGCCAACGGAGCCTTGGGAAGCTTAAATACCTTCGGCGTGCGGCCGAATTCGCCGGCCATGACGATCAGCGTTTCGTCCAACAGCCCCCGCTCGGCCAGATCGTCCAGCAATGCCGAAACCGCCCGATCGGTCGGCGGCAGCAGAAAATTTTTCAGGTTCGGAAACGCCGCTTGGTGGGTGTCCCACGATTCGTTGTTGCCGAGATTCACCTGCACCAGATGCACACCCGCCTCGACAAGCCGCCGGGCCATCAACAGCGACCAGCCGAACGAGTTCTGGCCGTAACGCTCCAGATCCTTGGGGCTCGCCCCAGCCAGATCGAACGCCCGATGAATCTTGCCGTCGGTCAACATCGAGATGGCGTTCTGGCGATGACGATCAAACTGCTCGGTATCGGCGGCCGTCTCCAGAGCGCGGCGCTGTTGGTTCAATGTGCGGAGCAACTCCTGCCGGCTGAGAATCCGCTGGCGAGAAACGCCCTCGGGCAGCGACAAACTCGGCGCCTCGAACTTTCGCTGGTGATCCTTGATCGCCCCTTGGGCATGATGAAACGTGTACTGCGGATACGCCCCGTAAGTTTTCGCGTCGAACGGCGAGGCCTCGACAAACCACGGATCGTGCGACGAGCCCATCTCACCGGCCGCCTGCCCGGGAATGACGCGCCCCGTGCGGTGGACCAATCGCTCGGGCAAAATCACGGCCGGCGGCAGGTTGTTGACCGACGGCTTCACGGCGCCGGTGATCGCCGCCATCGACGGCCAATCGCTGAGCTTCGGCTTGCTGCGATCGAAGCCCGGCGGCATCATCGTCCGCCCGGTGAACATCGCCAAGTGTCCGTCGGAATGTTCGTTGTACGGATGGGTCAGCGAGCGAACCAGCGCCCAGCGCTGGCTCCGCTCGGCGAGCATCGGCAAGTGTTCGCAGATGTCGATGCCCGGCGTCTTGGTCTTGATCGGTTTGAACTCACCGCGGATCGCCTGCGGCGCGTCGGGCTTCATGTCGAAGCTCTCATGCTGGGCCAGCCCGCCGGAGAGGAAGATATAGATGACCCGCTTGGCGTTTGACTTGGCGCGAACCGAGTCGGCGGCCACGGCCCGCAAAGCGTCGAGATGATTCGTGCCCAGCCCCAGCAACCCGACGGCGCCGGCCTGAATCATCGCTCGGCGCGAGAGCTGAGGATGCCGCGGAACGTGATGCTTACGATTCGACATGACATCCGATAGTCTACCCGCCCAGTGATTCGCCGCACAAGGGAATTTTCCTACTTATCGTCAATCGACCACTTGTGACTCGTTAAACGAAAACCCTCAAAAATCCCCGCAAAACACGCATTCCCCCAGCGCCGCGACCAGCGGATCATCGTCCGGTCCACAAAACCCCAGATGATTGTGCCGGCGCCAGCCTTCGGCATATTCGAATCGGCCCGACATCTGGCCGACTTCCCGATCCAACTCCTGCAGCTTGACCAGATACGAGTCGACCCCCTGGCTTTCGTCGAGCCAATCCCGCTGGCTCTTGTGCTCGGCCAGCATGTCGCGTTTGCGGTCTTGCAATTCGCTGACGTCGACGAACGTGTTGGGCCGCACCGGTTCACCGAGCGGATCGCGATTTCCATAGGGCTGCGCGTGATACAGCGTGACCGGTTTATTGACCGCCGGAGTCGGCGGCTCGACCGGAAAATTCGGCGCCCCGCGAGCAAACGCCGCCGTAACCGCCAAACGACAAGCATTCATGTGATCTTCCATGTAATCGGCCGGCGCGTGGATCAACATGATTTCTGGTGCCACCTGCCGCACGATCGCCGCCAGCCGGGCCAGCGTCTCGCGATCGTAGAAAATCTCCAGATCATGCACCAGCGGCCCGTGAAACACAGCGTCAATTCGCGCCGCGGCGTTTTGCGCCTCTTGCAGTCGAATCGCCGCGATCGCCTCCGCGTCGTGCTGCATCGATCCACAACAACCGTCGGCCACGTTCATGTAGTGCAGTTCGTAGCCAACCGCGGCCAAGCGCATCAGCGTGCCCGACATGAAGAATTCAATGTCGTCAGGGTGGGCAGCGACGGCGAAGGCGCGTTTCATGGGGCGCTTCTTGTATTGAAATCTAAAATCTAAACCCCCGCCTTCCGGCGAGGGCTAGGGCGAATCGAGTGATCAAGCGAAATCTACGGTTTTTGAATTTCGAT
>JADFKK010000057.1 GCA_022564995.1 Planctomycetota bacterium
CATGATCGTTGAAGCGGTGGGCGATGCTGCGGATCAACGTGTACTTGTCGGCGCACTTGGCATGCAGCGGCAGATGTTCGCAAACCTCGATCCCCGGCACATTGGTCGAAATCGGTAAAAACTGCCCCCGGTAATCCTCGGGCGCGTCCGGCTTCATGTCGTAGGTCTCCATGTGCGGCGGCCCCCCGGCAAGCCACACGAAGATGACCGACGTATCGGGAACTCGACTGGTCGCGCTCGCCGCCGCGGCGCGGATCCGCATCACCTCCGGCAAGCTGAGCCCGCTCAGACCTAAAACGCCCATCTTGAGCAACGATCGCCGAGAAGCCGGCCCCGGACAAAGGTTAGAATTCATCGTCGGATCCCCGATTGTTGTAGACGCTTGAATTGTCTAACGCATCGTCACTGAAAGATGCCCAGCGGATCGAATCGCTTTGCGGCGCTCTCTGTTTTTGGACTGCCGCTCGCGCAAGATGCGAATTTTCTCGGCCCTGGCCCACGGGCACGAATCGGCCAGCCAGACACGGTCTCAGCATACACATAAGCGATCATTGATGTCAATGGTTTCTAGCACTAAGCGAGTGGGCGCAAGCGCTCGGTGATGCGCCAGTACCAGCAGCCCTCGCCGGGCAAGTTGAAAGCCCGGACCATCAACGCCCCCACCTTCATTTAGTCAAACTCCATCGAATCCCGCGTCGGACTTTTCCAGACCGTCCCCGCAGTAGAATTGGCGTACGCCGTCGACATCACCTGATTCTCGGCTAGTCGATCAGGCGGTCGCAAAATCCCAAATCCGCCTATACCCCGAACGCATGGAACGATTTGCTGATTCGCTTGCGGTGAAATCGCGTCAAAAAACGTCCCAGGCCGCATCGCACGTTTCGCTGGACCACTTCAGGGAGCTCAAATGGGAAAGGCAGGCTTTTCAGAGAGTGCAGGGACGTTTACGCCACGATTTCTTCAACGACGCGGCCATGCACATCAGTCAAACGATAGTCGCGGCCGTTGTTGCCTTCGGCCGTTGGTGTGCGGCCGAATTCGCCGCCCCACAGAACGAGCGTGTCTTCCAGCAGGCCGCGCTGTTTTAGATCGGCCAGCAGCGCGGCGATGGGTTGGTTGATGTTGTCGGCCACCAGCGAACGAATCACGCAGATGTCGTCGACGTGCGAAGCCACGCGCGGCAAGAACTCGCTGACCTCGGTTCCCGATTGGCCGTGCGGGGCGAATTTCCACGGCGACGCCAACAGGTTACCGGTCTTGGTGCGCTCGAGCTTGGGTTTGTCAAAAGGCAGCGGTTTGCCGTTGTCTTTGGCCAATCGCGGTTTCGGATCGAACAGATCGACGTGAGACGGCCCGCCCGGCATGTAGAGAAAGATGACGCGCTTGGCGCGAGCCACGTGATGCGGCTGTCGGACTGCGTATGGGTTGGCCGCACGATCTGACGATCGCGCGGCGTCGGCCGTGCCCTCGGTAGCGAGCAGGTGGGCGAATCCAGGAGCCGATCGACAATTCTTTCAAATGCCTTGGGAGAATCGTCGGCCAGAAACGCGTCAAGCTGGGCCGGTGTCGGCGGCAGGCCGGTCAGGTCGAACCAAGCCCGCCGTGCCAGCATCGCGCGGGCGGCGCGCGGCGCGAGCGACCGCCCCGCGGCTTCCAATCGCCGCAACAGAAACGCGTCGATCGGTGTGCGAACCAGCTTCTGCTGCTGAACCATCGGCGGATTGACGCGGGCCGGCTTTTGAAATGCCCAATGCCGTCGGTGTTCGTCGCGATAGTAATCGGCGGTCTTTGTCAGCACGATACGTTCGTCGGTCGGCGCCCCAAGTTGAACCCAGCGGCGCAACAACGCGACGTCTTCCTTGGCCAACCGTTTTTCACCCTCGGGCGGCATCTCGCCGGAGTCGATCATCTCCAGGAAATAGCTGCGTTGGGCGTGACACTTCTGGCAATGCCAAGCCAGAATCGGGGCCACGTCCTTTTCAAATCGCGGCAGCGGGCCATACGTTGTCTCAATCCCGTACTTGCGGCTCAGATAATCGCCCAGCGCGTTTCGTTCGTCGGGAGCCGGCGCGCGATTGTACAAGAGCACTTCGGCCAGATCGCCGCGATAGAACGTATTGGCCGACGTGATGCCGGCATGTTGACCGATGGCTAGGCGAATCGGTTTTTGAAATCCGAGAAATGTCCGATTGCCAAACGTGCCGCGCCCGTCCAGCTTGCCGTTGAGATACTGGGCTCAACGTCCTCGGCCCTCGTAGATGACTTCCAACAGATTCGGCTTGCCGTTCCAGGCCACGCTCGTCGCTTCGCCTTCGTCGCCGTGGGCAATCCCCAGGCGATTGCGGCCGTTGTTCTGGTAGCCGACCCAAAATCCGCGTCGCGGTTCTTTCTTTTCGAAATCATCACCGCGTAAATCGAGCAGCCTCGGCTGCCGCTCGGCCGATGGCTGTTTGAGATGATTGCCGAGCCCACTCTTGTCGACCCATCGTGGCGCGCGAGTCGCGCTGGCGGATTCGTCGGCAACTCCGTCTCCATCGATGTCGTCGGCGCTGAGCCAAAGCACCAGACCTTTCACCGAGGTTGGCTCTGCCGATATCGCCGGCAGCGCGCCGAGGCAGAGCGAAAGCAGGACGATAACTCGAACCAACGCGGACATCTTACAACCCAACATGGTGCGCTCCGACTGACCGGGCGATACAAGTAGACACATGGCGGCTCGAAAATTTCGTTGAGCCGGGATTTCCCATTTGGGTTGAACGGAGTTGAGCCCGGAACAACTCCAGGCACATCTCACGCTATCTTAACATCGCGCCCCCCGTGTCGAGCGCCTGGTGAATTTTCTAGCATTTTCTTGCCGCTGTGGAGGTTTGGGGCTCTGCTGGGTTCCGTCAATCCTGCCATGGCGGCTTCCACGTCAATTGCGGCGCGAAATCCGCTTTGAATGACATTCAAGCGGGCACCAAAGCTGCGCCTGACGCGCGATCAAGGCAATACAACTGCGATTCGCTACCCGCCCTCGGTGATCGAGACCTCTGCGAGTTTCCCGATTTGCTTCGTGCTCGCGGTTGCATCGACCGCCGCAGAATTGGGCTGGGGACGGGGGTGCAATCCGTGGCATCAGATTGACGGCGCAAGGCAGTCGCTACTCGCCCTGCCTGCGGCGCTTCCAAATGACCAAGGTCTAACCGACATGAGTCGTGAACGCGAGTTGCCGAGATGGCCGAGGTGATCACCACCTAAGCGGAAAATGGCAACTTGCGCGCTTCGAAGGCGCACTCCGACGCGCCATCGCCTAGGTCCAATTTAGATGAGGAGCGAGCGGTCCAGCAGCCGGCGGTGGCATCGTACTTTGCGGCCGAACCCACTAAGCGAGACTTACTTTCCACCTCGGGCCAACGCTCGCCTGCTACACAATGCACGGCTTGTTGCCGGTACGCGTTGCTAGGCCACCGCACTCGGCACACGTGCGGGGAAAAACGCCTACTCATTCAGGATATATCGAGTTCTTCGCGTCGCCGTTTCACTGGCCGCGCGTGTTCAGCCACACTCTCAGCAGTGATGCGGACGGTCGACCCGAGAGCGCGTCTTCCAATTGCTTGCGTTTGGTTTCGGGACGCGTATGCGTGTAGACCGCCGTCATTCCCAATCCCCTCTGGCCGATTGCAGCGCTACCGGGTGCGTGCCCCATCAGTTCGTTGCGAATGAGGGGGTCCACGTTGGCGTCTTGCAGGCAGGTGGCGAAGGTATGCCGCAGAGTCTTGGGAGCCGTGACCTCCGGCATTCCGACTTGGCTCGTAACGCGCATGAATTCCTTGCGGATCCAGTCTTCCTTCAAGGCCCCGATGTCCCGCCAGACGGTCTTCGCGGCGGCTTCAACGTCTTGGCGGTCGGCCGACGACTACCGGAATGCGATTGATTTCGATCGTGCGAAATGGGTTCTCCACGTAGGGCGGCAGATGTCGCTGACGCGCGGCGTAGTTCAGCAGCGTAGAGCAGGTTTCCAGGATGTACTTGATCCCCTTGTCACGCAGACGCCGCTTCGAGGTGTTGCGGTGGCCATTCGGCGCGACCTGCAGGGAACGCAGATAGCGGACGAACTCCTCGGCGTGGACCGGCCGAAAATCCGAAACGCGACGAAGAGGTCGGATCTCGGACACGAAGCGGATTAGATGCTCGGTGGCGGCCCGGTAACGGCGAATCGTCTGGAGCGACGACCGCCGCACATGCTCGTGGTGTTCTAACCAGCGCCGACGAAGGTCGAGGATGGAGATTGGCTCGAAACCCAGGGCCGAAGGCGCGCCGACTTCGAGTTGGGCGTTGATCTCGGCGGCCATCTGCCGCGCGACATCGCGGTCGGGGCCGACCCGCGGTTGATGACGCCGACCGTGCTCGTGGTAACAGAGATACCAGACGCGACCGCGAAGATAGTCGCGGACGCGGCCGATACGCAACGACTTGGACTTCTTGGCCGGCTTGCGGGACTTGGTGGACGACATTCCAGGCTCTCCTCAGAGAAGCTCTCCGCTACAAAACGCTACAAAAAGCGCTACAAACGGGAACTTCTGAGGATCACCCAGAAACGCAAATGCCCATCAGCAAACGAGTTACGCTGATGGGCAGCAGGCAAGAGCGGAGAGGACAGGATTCGTCTGGCGACGTTTCGCAAGTCCTTTTGCTGCTTGACTTTGCGCGCGTAAGTCGAGTCATCGTCTTGACTTACCTCTGCTCAACCGTGATCGGCTGTGATCACGCATTCTCACCTGTTGTCACCTCTTTTGTCTCACTGAGACAAACGCGAGATGGCCCGCATCGCGGAGAGTCTGAGATTCTCCGAGTCGTGCCGTCTGTCGTTGCGGACACCTCTTTCTCAAGAGGTGCTCTGATGAAAAGTAGAAGAAGTCGCGAACTTGCCCCGCGTAACGGGCACACTTTGGTCGTTGGTATTGTTGCCCGCATCAGTGGCTGCGCCAGCCAAAAGGATCTGAGTCTTGACGATCAGGTCGATCATGGCAAGGAAGAAATCGCCGAACTGTATAGCGGCCCAACCGAGTATCGTGTCATCGCGACCACGGGCAAGGGAGAAGCACTCGACCGCCCTGAATTGGCCGAGATCGAGCGAATGATTCGCAGCGACGAACTGGACGTGCTCGTGATGGAAGACGCTGGTCGTCTGGTGCGCGGTATCGAGGCGGTTAGACTGTGGGGTACCCAAGGGGCGGCGCCTCGCGCTTACATGACCAAACGATTCAATTCCAGCAGTGCGTGGATGGCATTCTCGTAATTACCGTTGGCGAAAGCGGCATCTCATTGCTGTAAAGTGGATGCCTGATCGTCGCCAACTGCATCACAAATATCTTTCATGAGCGGCGCGAGTGGGTCACGGAGATTTGGAACGCGACTGCCCCAATGGTCCGCAACGTGCGAAGCCAGAATGGCCGGCACCTGACCATTTCTCGCCAGGATGAGTTCGAACAACGCCTCCGCTGGGGCAAGTAGCGCCTCGATGCGCAGAATCCGTTGTAGCTTGTCGGTCAGCGCGTCGAGCGTGCCCCCGTCCCGAATGAGCTTGATCAGTTTGCTCTCGTGTGAACGCAGGCGTGGCACATACTGCTGTTCGACAAAGTCGTTAGCCCAGTCGGTCAGTCCCACCGGACCATCCGCCAACAAACCCGAGACCCTCGCCGAAACAGAATATAGACCCCACAGCCCGTAGGTCTTTTGGTCTGAGAGGATAAAGCCAGACGAGGAGTTCTTGATTGGAACCTTGCCACGATGCTCCTCCAAGAATCGCGCAACACGTGTAACGCCAAGAATTCGACCGCGTTCGCTGTCCGGTCGCCCAACGTAACGAGCGTAAGCCGCAATCTGCTCGATCCACAGAAAAATCGGAACAGCGTCTTCTTCGCCAGCGCGATTCTCATCAATAAGACGCTGCGTGTAATACCTGCCGAGCAGATTCACCGTAAAACCACGAACAGCTCGACTGACCGTGGTGAGATTAGTGACCACGTCGCGGCCGAAGCGAGACCAGATCGGCTGCGCTCCGAGTGGATCCCGAGATCCCTGGATTTTCGCGCGGGGATCTTCGAGGGTTAGAAACATTTGGCGGAATTCGCAATTGTGTTTGTGCGGCAACAACCACGTCATGCCATCAGAGATTCCGCCGCGTTCTGGGTCCAGGAAGCCTGAGAGCGCGCTGCGCTGTTCCTGAAGGACTGCCAGGGCCTGAGCGGCGAGGTAGTTGTACGACTGCTCGGTAGCCACCACACGTAGGATCTGTTGGCAAAGCTCCTTGCCGAGGAATTGTGGCAAGAAACCGCCCCATGATGGTTGGCGGCCGATCGGCGATGGCAGGACCACTTGTTGTCGCCACGGAATATGTTTTGGGGCTGGAGAATACGGCGAATAGCTCCATGAAGTTGCGACGCCCAAAACGCCTTTCGGCTTTAGGGCCGAGCGACAATAAACCGCTGGTCAGGATCATCGAACCGTCGCGGATCATCCAAGCGACCATTCGGTCGAATTCCTCCCGCTCTATGTCGCAAAAATCCGGCACGCGAGACAGATGATCCCATGCTGCTTGTATGGAAACACCACCCGCTGCAAGCGACATCGCCAGCAGTTGATGGATTAACACGGGCCAACAGCGATGATTGACGTCCACGCTTTCCACCCAGCCCGTCTTCGCCAATTCGACGATCGCAATCGCCCGCAAAACACCTTCGCTCGTCTCACAGAAGAACGTGGTGTTTGCAACCTGGTTGGCGCGGCGACCGGTACGTCCCATTCTTTGCAGAAACGCACATACGGTGCCGGGGGCTTCGGATTGCAGCACATGGTCGAGGTCGCCAACGTCGATACCTAGCTCCAGCGTGGAAGTACACACGATGCAGGTGTCAGAACCGCTGTGAAATCGTTCCTCGGCCAGCTCGCGTTCTTCTTTCGACACCGCACTATGATGCACGAAAACCGTCGTCCCGTGACGGCTCATCTGCTCGGCCACCGCCTCGGTTGTTGCGCGTGACTGACAAAAAAGAGGCTCTTTGCCCCCCTCGCTATCTCGGCTGCTTCGCTTGCTACTTGCACGAGCCCCGGTCACTGCCGGCGATCGCGTGGACCTCGTCCACGATGAACATGCGCAAATCCTGAAACAACTGTGCCGCATCGACACGCTGCGACATGAGCATCACTTCCAACGACTCTGGCGTCGTCATCAACAGGTGTGCCGGTTCTTCAAGAAATCTACGTCGGGCGCCAGCTGGCGTGTCCCCGTGCCAAACGAATCGTTTTAGGCCGACCATCTCGGTGTATAGATCCAGTCGATGCGATTGGTTATTCAGCAACGCCTTGATCGGGGCGACGATCGCTTCCTGTAATCGTGGTGCGAACTGAGCAAAGACGTTCACTAGGTATCCTCGCTAGCCACTGGCGCATCATCGTCATCGACAACCATCGCGCCCATTCCTGAAAGTGCGAGCTGCTCTTCTGGAGTCGACTCGCTCGGCTGGAAACCGTATTCGGTCATCGGGACGTAGTTCTCGTGTTCGTCGACCAGATCCATTTGGTCGACGAACTGTCGCAAAAACTGTCGCGGGACGATCCCAACATCACCCCTGAACCCGCTGGTTACCTCGTCCACTAACCGATCGACGAATTCAAGGCTGATGCGATCTTCGTGTCGTTGGCGATCATTCGCTTCGGCTCCCGGATGATAGCGCGAACAGCAGATCGAACGCCACGACTAAAAAGTGACCCGATCCAACCGCAGGGTCCAGGATTTTCAAATCACGCACACTTTCGCTCGCGTGCTCCACTGCATCCTCGGGAATCGGTCGCGGGACGTAGTACGCCCAGTGTCGTTCCATCTCGGTGTGCAGCGGCATCAGCTCGGTCAATTCGACTTCGCCCGCATCGCGCTTGGCTCGCCATTCGATGCGTCGTTGTTCGAGGGTGTCGAGCGTTCCCGAGGATTCCCAAGTGGTCTTCCATGAACTTGATGCTCGGCCCGCTCAACTCTGGTTCAAGTAGCTGCGCCAATTCCGACGGTACGATCGTGGTAGCGTCGAAGTGGGGAAAAAGCGCGGGAAGAATGGTCGTCGCCGTCCTGGTCACGGCAGTCGCAAACGAACCGTGCTCCCTGGCTTCGTATCTCTCGCCATCAAAGTAAAACTTCCCCGACTTCCACGAGGCAGCAACGGCGTCCCGAACTTCTGTTTCCAGTTCTTCTTCGCGAATCTCTTCGGACTGCAGCAGCAGTTTCTTGGCAGGGCTGAGTGACTCGCGGATCTTGCTGTACTTACTGACCATTCCTCGACAACGAGCGAGGTCGCGGACCTTTTGGTCAATGGCCGTCGTATCGCCACAGACCCATACCATCCGGTATAGGGCTTTTCGGCGGCAGGGAGAAGGATTTTCAACGCCTCCTGGACATAGTCGCTAATCGTGTCCCGTGAAACTCCGATCTCCCGTTTGGTTCGTTCCCATTCCTCGCCCGCGGTGGACTGGATTTTGTAGCCCTGCTTTTCACTGTAGCCGAGGTGATCACGAATGTCATTGACCGCGTCCTCGGGTGCCTTGCCTGGACCGGTTTTGCCGCCGTGGCTCGTCAGCCAACTCATCGGTGACATGTACTTCTTTGGATACAGTTCTGACAGCACGTGCGAGAAGTCCTCATCAGCGAGCGCCTTTCCCATGACTTCTTCCCAAGGTTTGCCGAGCGTCTTCTCCGCAGCTTCGAGGAGACGTGGAGTTTTTGCGACGCACCAGCGCGATGCTGCACGAGGCGGAGCCAGGCGTTGCGGATCTCGATCAGATGCAACGAGACGGTCGTCTTGTCTTTCTTCCGGTGGGTGGCAGCGATCGCCAGATGTGGGCGCATCGCTTGGCGCCGCTGGGGACTGCGGAATTCCACTTGTTCGATCGTGATTTTCCGCCGCTGACCAAAAAGCACCAAGCCGCCGCGGATGCCGTCAACCGCCGCCAAGCTGTTCGAGCAGCGGATCGAGGGTGGCAAGGCGCAAGACTACTTGATCCGCGTGAACCGCCAGCCGGCGGCTGCTGACTGCGTGCTTCGCGAAGGCGATCGCATCAGTTGTACGCCCGTCAAGATCGAGGGGGCGGGCGGTCGTTAACAGCCTGGACATCCCGGCGGACGGTTGTAGCAATCACCTGCGGCCGTCCGCCTTTCCAAGCCCGATCAAGGAGCCGGTGAATGAATCATCGCAGAAGAAACCTGTTGCGGCTGGCAAAGGAATCACCCGATACGCCGACACGTTGTTTCCACAGGCCGACGCGCGACACGGCAGTTACACCTCGCGCAGCACCATCTACGCCGTCAGTATCGCCGCCGGGATCATGGCCCGCCAGTTCACCCGTTGGCTGCGTGGTATTCCGGTCGATTTCGACTCGACGCTCAGCTTGCTGGCGGGGGAATGGACAGTGACGTGACGCACACAGCAGTTTTCGGAAACACTCGCGCACTCGGCGACGACGCTGCCAACAGCGGTTTCGTCGTCGGGTCTTGATCGAGGAGTGTAGGCATTCCTGCCGCGCATGCCAGGGATGAATTGAACCGAACCATACCATAGCAAAGGAGTCACCCTGCCAGGATTAACGGTTACCGAGAAGGGACATTGGAAGGATCGCATCGAAAAACGAATCGACAAGAAGATCGAAGCCATATCTGCTGAAGATCCGCATCTGCTGCACCGCATTCAGCGCGATGCCCACTGTTGCAGAAAGAACTTGTGGATTTTCGCCTCGACGTAAGTTGATACACATTTTGATTGGCCTTGTACCCCCGTGGACATCGACAACCACGGCGACTATGTGTTGATCGGCGATGCAGTGGCGGCGGGGATGCCGCGGCCTCGCCCGTCAAGATGCAATTGGTGAAACGGATACGACCGTTCTCACCTCCGCCCGCTGACTTTGCCCTTCTCGGCAGGTCCGTGGCCCTTGTCTGTTTTCGCCCTACGCGACTCGCGGGGCGGCGTGTTATTTCAACACGACCGCCCCGCCGGGGCGGTCCCCATTGAAAGGAGATCGTTCAATGATCGTTCAGGCAAATGTTCCATCGACAAGACCCACACCACACGAAGCGTTCCTCTGCATGCTCTTCAGCCATCGAAAACCACGAGAAGAAATGCCCTGCAACATGAATCCTCGCTCACACCCACAAAAGACTCGTGGCTCACAATGGATTGTCAGGAATCCAAGTCGAGAGTGCGGAAGATGAGGTCCACCAAGATGTGCAAATGATCCCTTGCGACAGGGCTCGATTAGTAAAGGCCTGACAGGAATCTCCGGACTCGCGATGAGATTACGACTGACAAGCGACATAGCGAAGTGTCACGATGGAGTTGGAAAGGGGAGAACTGTTCTCCGAAACTCAGCGCAGAGATGTTGACCATGGGCAATATCGAAAACGTGACGCTGGAGATCGATTTCTGCGTGGCGACGTTCATCAGAGCGTCGCCGCGCTTCGTGTTTTCAACCGTAACAAGGAGGTCGACCATGGATGATATTGGCCAAGCAGAATCCAACGCTTGGCAATCTGGAGTTGTCGTTGCACATCGACAAGATTGTCTGCTCTCCGGATGGTACCGTGACCATGCGGACTTGCAAGCTTGGTGCGCTAACCGAAGCCGTCGACCTCTTGGCCAGCGGCGATGGGGATGAATCCGGCAAGTCCGTAGACATTGAGCGTGACGACAAATCGAATTCCAACTATCATGTGACCCGTCGGCGCCGTGGTCGACTTCGTGTTGCCGATGCGGATGATGGCAGCGTTGACATGCGTGCCTTGGCCGACTTTGCCGCGGACCCGGATCGTTTCGCCGGTCTGGACTCACGAGATATGCCGTAAGTTATTGCTGTTGCATTAGATAAAGCGAACCAACTGCAATGGAAACATATTTCGTTTCCCATCGGGTATGTGGTGATGGCGATCGGGCAGGACAAAAAATCGCCGCGGGTCGTTTCGCAGTTCAATCGCAAGACGGCCGAGTGGGAGCCGCTCGGCGCGCTGGCGCAGGTCAACTTCGCGATTCCCCCGGCGGATGCTCGCGTGTTCCGCTTCGAGAACGTCAAGCCCGGCAGCGCGAAGCCGACGGGCGACGGGCGGGATGCGGCGGTCGATTACGATCCACACGATCACATTCGTCGCATCGGGAAGTTGTTGGGCGAGCAGAAATTGTTGGCCGACGGCAAGCAGCCGGTGGCCGTGTATTCGACGATGACCGCGCGCACCAAAGAAAACCGCGATAAGAAGCCGGGCTTACCCAAAGGCATCGCGGCATTTCCCGAAGACTTCTCGCCGCAGGTCAAGTAGGGCGAGCTACTCGCCGCCGTGTTCAAACTCAAAGACGGCGCGCAGGTCGTCTGCCTTGCCAATCACAACGCCCTGGCCTGGCAAGGCGGCCTCCTAGCGCCCATACAGGACAAAGCCAATCCAACGATGATCTGGGAACTCGACCAAAAAACCAACCAATGGGCCAAGCTAGGAACCTGGCAAGACGTCAACTTCCCCCGTCCCACCCGCCGGCAGCGCGGTGTTCAAGTTTTCGCCGGCCAGTTCCACGCGCCAACCTAAGTGACGACTCAAGAACAACTTCGGCATTTTACCGGCCCCTGGCGAGCGGTGGCCGTGAGGCCGATTTGAAACCAGCGGCGTTTTCGGTTCGGTTCTTGGGTCGTGGTCGTCATGGCCTGGGCATTATTGCGTTTGAGGGCGGGAGTGGGCAATGTCAGTGTCGTGATTTCGTGGAAACTTGAACGGTTGGGTGAGACGCTCCGCCGCCACCGGGCTTGTCCCGGTGGAGCGCACGTTTTTGCACTACTTCACGGACGGTCGCGTCCGCTCGTGTCTCGACGCACCGACGCCGGAGGCGTCGGAGGCGTCGGTGCGTCGAGACAGATTAGGGGTCGGCAGCGACGGTAGTGCAGAAACCCCGCTTCCACCGGGGCAAGCCCGGTGGGGAGCTGTTTCTGTAGAAGAAGACAACATCAGCGTCGGCGAAGCAG
This sequence comes from Planctomycetota bacterium, assembly GCA_022564995.1. Lineage (GTDB taxonomy): Bacteria > Planctomycetota > Planctomycetia > Pirellulales > JADFKK01 > JADFKK01. Next base: position 12,025 of record JADFKK010000057.1, read on the forward strand.
AGCTCTGTAGAGATGCGTTCCCAAGCTCCGCTTGGGAACGAGCAGCGCACCCGCTGACACGGCGGCGTCTTTCGGGTACATAGGGGGCTCGTATTTCAGCCGCATAACCCTTAGCTTTCCGCGATGAACATTCTTGCACAGATTCGAGGGCGATTTGCCCAGGCGTTGGGCCAGTTGGTCGACGACCCGAGTGAATTACTTGACATGGTTCGGTCCAGCCAGGACGCTAAGTTTGGCGATTATCAGGCGAATTGCGCGATGCCGCTCGGTAAGCGGCTTTCTCGGCCGCCGCGGGAGATCGCCGAAGAAATCGTGCAGCATCTGAAGATCGACGACTTGTGCGAGCCGCCCCAGATCGCCGGGCCGGGCTTTATCAACTTGCGGCTGCGAAGTGATTGGATTGTCGAGCGGCTGGAGGCGGCCGGAGTCGACGAGCGGTTGGGAGTCGAACTGACGGCCGATCCAAAAACCTACGTCATCGACTATTCGGCCCCCAACGTCGCCAAGCCGATGCACGTCGGCCACATTCGCTCGACGGTGATCGGCGATAGCTTGTATCGCACGCTGCGATTCCTCGGCCATCGGGTGATCGGCGACAATCACATCGGCGACTGGGGCACGCAGTTCGGGATGATTATCTACGGCTATCGAAACTTCTGCGATGTGGACGCCTACGAGGCTAGCCCGGTTGCCGAGTTGGCCCGGCTGTATCGGCTGGTCAACACGTTGGTTGATTATCAGGCGAGCCATGACGGTCTCGCAGCGATCGAGCAGCAGATCACCGAGAAGAGCAAGCTTCTCGAAACGCAACAGGCGGCGCCGCCGACCGGCGACAAAAAGGCCGACAAGAAATCGGCCAAGGCGGTGCGAAAGCGCCAGGGACAAGTCAACGACTTGCGCACCGAGCTGAAAGCAACGAAAGAAAAAATCGCCACGATCGACGCCGACCCGGTGTTGTCGAAGCAGCTTTCCGAACACCCGGCCATCCGCAAAGCCTGTTTGGCCGAGACCGTCCGCTTGCACGACGGCGACGCGGATAACCTTCGGCTGTGGGAAGAATTTCTGCCGCCCTGCCGGGAAGATATCGAGCGGATTTATCGCCGGCTGGGAATCACCTTCGATTACACGCTCGGCGAAAGTTTTTATCACGACCGGCTGGCCGCCGTGGTCGACGATCTGCGGGAAAAGAAAATCGCGGTCGAAAGCGACGGGGCGATGTGCGTCTTCTTCGAGGGCGACGACGTGCCGATGATCGTGCAGAAGCAGGACGGCGCGTTTCTGTACAGCACGACCGATTTGGCCACGCTGCAATATCGCGTCGATACCTGGGGTGCCGATGCGATTTTGTATGTCGTCGATCATCGCCAGGCGTTGCACTTCGAGCACTTATTCTCCGCCGCGCGCCGCTGGGGATACGACCAAGTTGAACTGAAACACGTGGTCTTCGGCACAGTATTGGGCGGCGACGGTCGGCCATACAAAACCCGCTCGGGCGATACGGTCGGGCTGGAGGGCCTGTTGGACGAGGCGATTCGCAAGGCCCACGAGGTCGTCAGCGCCGGCGACGACGCCAAGCCTGACGGGCCGGAACTGGACGAAGAGGCTCGCAGCCGGATTTCGGAAGTGGTCGGTATCGCCGCCCTCAAATACGCCGACCTGTCGCAAAACCGCAGCAGCGATTACACGTTCAGCTACGAGAAGATGCTGGCTTTGAGCGGCAACACGGCCACTTACATGCAGTACGCCTACGCCCGCGTGCGAAACATCTTCGCCCGCGGCCAGATCGACGCGGCGGCATTGCGGTCCGACACCGCGGCGATCATCGTCGATCACCCGGCCGAACGGGCCATGGCGCTGGCGCTGTTGCAATTCTCCGAGGCATTAGAGCAAACCCTCGTCGATTATCGGCCGAACCTGCTGACCGACTATCTATTCGCCCTGGCCAATCAGTTCTCGACCTTCTACCAGCAATGTCACGTGCTCAAGGCCGAGACCGAAGAGCTGCGCACCAGCCGGCTCAAGCTGGCCGACCTGACCGCGAGGGTCATCAAACAGGGGTTAGCGCTGTTGGGGATTGAGGTGGTGGAGAAGATGTAGGGTTGCGCGTGGGGCAGGTTTCCCAACCTGCCTTTGCAGCGGAACAACGAACCGGCCGAACGCGGCTCGCGGGCCACCATTGCGATCCTTCTCCCAATCGCCCGTACGTGACGGCCGAGATGGCGTGCATCGCGGGGCTTGGGCAATCAGGCGTTCGCTTGCATTTGACGTCAAGGTGTCATCGTCATTTCTGATGGGGCAAACGTCGGCGGACCGCGTCGCCATGTCCAGACGGTGGCGATTGCCAGTACGATGCTCGCGACGAGAGACAGTGTGCCTCCGACCAGAAACTCGAAACCGAAAAGAAAGCGAAGCATCGCAAACCAGACGATCGAAAGCACGGCCAATGTCGACTGCACCCACATAACCGCGGAAAACCACGTGCGGCAATTGAGATACGAGGCAACCAACGTGATAAGCACGATCGTTGAAGGGACGAGCACAGAAATTGCCCACCTAATGTTTATCCCGGAGTTCGGCCCTTCCGTCTCTCGGCTTTCTCTAAACGCATCGCCCATCGAGAGCCAAATACCTCCGATGAGCACAATCGCATGCGCGGCGTAAAGAAACCAGAGCGCTCGAAAATTTTGCAAATTGCGAGTTGCCAACACCAACAGCGTGCCGAAAGCTGCCAAAGCGCCAAACCCGTAGTGCCAGTCAAATTGCTGGAATAAAAAGAATGTTGCCGCGAGATCGTCGGTTTTGTTCGACAGATTGTCATATTTCTCCGAGGGAGAATACTGAAAGTAGATCGTCGTTCCGGTGTCGTCTGTACAGCCGGGAAGAAGGCATAGCGGTAGAAAGAAACACGCAGCGAGCAACAGCCCGGAGCCCCAAATCGGCGTAAAACAGGAAAAGAGGATGAGTCGTCTGCTGGTTTGGGAACCGTGCAACGACCGTGGATCGTCCGCAGGCTCGGGATCGAGCGGTTCTTGCGTCGATGATTCGAGCGAGGAGTATTCAATCATGGTAGGTGAAGCGCCGAACGCGAAAGGGGCGCACATGGCGCTGGCTAAGTCACCGTTTCAGAACAGAGTCTCAAAACCTGCCGCGCGAAAATGACGATCGTTGGTGAAGGCACGGTGAATGCCCAAATCTCGCATCACGAGGAACGAAACGTGATCGACGACACCCGCACTATCCGCTTCACCACGACGGTAGGCGATCCAAGCCTGCTCCCAAATCTCATCGCTGGGCACGATAAGTCGGTTGGCGCGTTCCAGCACCGTTCGGAGCCGTTCGACAGCATCGCGGTAGGGTCTCCGCGCGGCCGCATTGGCACATTCCAACAACACGAACGTGGTTGTCAACAAATCTGCATTCGCTTCGGAGATTTCGGAAAATGCCGCCGCTGCGGGTTCGTGCCACTGATCGCTCGAATCCCAAAGCGCTAACAAGCCGACCGTGTCGAGAAACACGCCGTTCATGGCTGGTGCTCGTCATGCCGCGCCGCCACGTCGGATTCGCCGGAAGCGTAACGCTCGGAAAGCACATCGTACACCGCCGACATGTCGGCCCCTTCGCTCGACGGCTCAACGTGCTGCTCAACGACGCGTGGCTCGAACTCCACCTCACAATGCTCGGGAAGCTCAATCGGATCGGTCGGGCGAAAGACACCGTTTTCGTAGATGGCATGAACTTTTTTCATATCGCCGTCTCAGTCCTTCTTCTCCACCTTCACCTTACAATAAGACAACGCCAACAGCGCATACCCGGTGACCAGATTCGGGTCGCCTTCGATCCAGCGGGGGCTCTTCTTGTTGACCCAGGAGCCATCGTCGTGCTGGCGGCTGGCCAATTCGGCGATCAGTTCCTGGCGCCAATCGTGCTTCACCCCCTCGGCGTCTTCGATGGTGTCGTGACCGATGGCGTCGAGCGTCTTGGCGAAGGTGTGATAGTAATAATACAGACCCTGTGCGCCCATGCCGGGGTTGTTTGATAGGTCGTAGTTGTTGCGCGCCCAGGTGTAGGCTGCCTTAACCCGCGGATCGTCCGGGCCGACGCCGGCGAAGATCATGCTCTTGAGTCCCGCGTAGGTCATCGAGCCGTAGCTGCGCAGCCCGCCGGTGGGCGTGCGGCCGGCCTTGGTTTCGCCTTCGCCGACGCCCGTGTAGTAGAAGCCGCCGTCGGGATTCTTAGCCGCATTGCGGGTCTGATTGTGCTCGGTCTCCAGGTTCTGGCAGCGGGAGACGAAGATCAGCGCTTTTTTCATCGCCTCGCTGTCGGCGCCGTTGCCGGCCGCCTTGAGGGCCTCGACCAAATAGGCCGTGTTGCTCAAGTCGGGCCGCTTGTGTTTGCCGTAGCCGGAGCCACCGTAACTGAGGTCGGCCTTGTTCTTGCCCTCGCCTTCGTCCCACTGCAGCTCCTTCACGAAGCGGTCGGCGCCCTTGATGATCTTGTCGTAGCGACCGTCTTTGTTGGCGGCGGCGAAGCAGATCAAACTCAGGCAGGTGTCGTAATTGCGATAGACGGTGCCCCGCAGGTAAACGCCGCCGTCTTTCTTGACGAACGATTCAAGATACTTGAGACTTTTGGCCACGACCGGATCGTCCGGACTGCGGCCGTGCCGCAATATGGCGGTCGTGCAGAGGGCCGTCACCGCCGGGCCGACTTGCTTGCTGTAAGAGCCGTCGGACGCCTGGCCGCGGGTTTGCAGGTAGTCGATCGCCCGATTGACGATTTGCCCGTAGCTGCGCGGTGCCTTCTTCGTCACGTTCGTCTCAGCGGCCAACGAAACCCGGCCCGAGGCCGACACGGTCAGGGCGAACAGCAACAGTCCAGACAGCAAACGCATGATCTCTCTCCTCGGATATTCCGCGTGAATCCTCAGTTTTCCCCGGGCGGGGAAACACCCCTCCCAGGTCACTTCGCAGCCAGGGCGCGTGTTTATTGCATCCGCCCACCGCTTGCGCCGTTTTTCCTCGCCAACTCTGAGCCGACGCCGAGCCTGCCCCCATTCTACCCCGTTTGCCAGCCGAAAAAACAACAAAAAAACCACCCGCATGGTGGATTTATCGTATAATGGCGAGGATATCGACCTCGTTCATGATCAGCAACTCCTCGCCGTCGACATCGATTTCGGTGCCGGCAAAGCTACTAAACAGCACCCGGTCGCCCTCGCTGATCTGTACCTCGGCCCGGCCGCCGTCGGCCAACCGCAACCCTTCACCGACCGACAAGACGCGGCCCTGCTGCGGTTTTTCCTGGGCTGAGTCGGGCAGGACAATGCCGCCGGCGGTGGTTTCCTCGGCGGAAAGCCTCTTGATGACGACCTTGTCGGCGATCGGTACGATTTTCATGGCTTCACATCTCCTGGGACAGAACGGCGGCGGTGAACGGGGCGATTCCTGCGAACCTCCCAATTCTCCCACCACGGCAAACGGGCGATTGTCCCACGCGCCGCGACCCGCCACAAGGGCGCAGAACGGCCTGAACCCCCATTTTGGGTAAAAGTAGACGCGGCATCTTGCCTCATTGCATCGACGCCATAACCGCCAGGAAAACCATCCAGACGCCTAGCAGCGCCGCGGTGACGATCAACAGCGCCTTGCGCGGCCGGGGCGGCGAGGCGGGCGGCATCTCGGCTTTCCAGTCGGGCACGACTTCACCGGAGTTGGAGCCGCGGAGCCCGCCGCGGCCGGCTTTCTTGCGTCGGCTCATCCTTGCTCCGGCATGGTGATCTTGAACTGTTCGACGAGGCCTTCTTCGAAATCGAACACGTCGTCGAAATCTTCTTGCCGATCCTGCTCGGTCTTGCGCATCTGGCCGATCTCGATCATGTTGAAGACGATCGCGCCGAAGTCGCTGGTGCTATGAACGCCCCAACTATTAAGCACGCACTTGGCCATGTAACCGAACTGATCGAGCGCGTACAACCGAATCGCCTCGCACAACTCCTGACCCGACACGTGACGCTCCGGCGGATCATCCGGAGCCGACTCGCCCTCGAAGTCGTTATCATCGTCCGCCATATCCTCCATGGGATCTTCACCCGCAGGGCCGCCACCCATATCGAGGTGCTGTTGCGCATAATTGAGCGATTCGAACACAAATACATAAGCGTTGAACCGGTAGCGGCCGTCTTCGCGGATGAACTTGGCCAGCGGATGTGTGGGGTCGAACGCGGACATTTGGAATTTCAGATTTCAGATTTCAGATTTGCGATTTGCGATTTCAGACTTGAGCGGAGCCGCCCTGTCCCCAGGGCGATGCACGTCGAAGCTGCCAACACGCATCGCCGTGGGGACACGGCGGCTCCGTTGCATCCTCCTACAACACCGACAACACGTCGCCCGCGTCGATCAAAACGCGGCGGTTGTCTTCGGTTTGTACGAGTAACTGGCCGGCTAGGATACTTTGGTTCAACACTTTGCAGCGTCCGTTGTTGGTAATCACGTCGGCACCCACCGGCGGCAATTCTTTCTGCATGTCGAGGTAGGTGTCGTACTCGTAACGCAGGCAACACTTTAACCGGCCACAGCGGCCGGAGATTTTCGTCGGGTCGAGCGTCGCCTTTTGTAGCTTGGCCATCTTCATCGACACCGGCGGCATCTGCGTCAGATGCGTATTACAACAAACCGGCTTGCCGCAGTCGCCGTAATCGGCCAGCAGCTTGGCTTCGTCGCGCACGCCGATCTGCCGCATCTCAATGCGGGTTTGAAACTCGCTGGCCAGGCTCTTGACCAGCTCGCGAAAATCGACCCGCTCTTCGGCCAGATAATAGATGATCAGCCGCTCGCCGCCGAAGACGTGCTCGACGTCGACCAGTTCCATCTCCAGCCCACTCTCGGCAATCGCCTTGCGGCAGGTCTCGAACTGCTCGGCCTCGTGCTCGCGCATGTGCAGGCGTTCGTTGATATCGCCGGCCGACATGACGCGCATGATCTGTCCGCGATCGGGATTTCGCAGCTTGGCGATCACCTCCTCCGTCGCCTCGCAAAGCACCTCCCCCGCCTCCAGCCCACGATCCGTCCGCGTCACGACCTGCGTCCCCCGCGCATACGAGTCACTCCGCCCGGCCGAAAACACGCCCAGCGCCCGCATACTCCCATGTCGAACGACGTATTTAGGCATGATGGTGGTGGGTTGGTGAGTGAATGAGCGGCTACAACTCCGCTGAGCCGTAGCTGAATTCGCAAGAATTCCGACATCGCCCAGCTTATCGCGAAGCCGGCGGAATTCTTGCGAATTCGGCTCCGACCCGCGTGAACGGCGCCAGTATACCCCGCATCCGCCGACGGCAAAAGATGCGTCTGGGGTGTCAAATCCCAAATCCCAAATTTTCCCTCCCTCGTCTTAACATTCCATCTATACCCCCACATGCCATGCCCCGCTACAATAACGGCGAGGCAAGAAAGCGCCTCGAAAACCGAACGCCGCACATACGCGCACAACCAAGAACGCTCCAACTCCAAGAAACCCCAGCCCCGGGCGGAAGCCTGGGGTTTCTCGCACCATTCCGAACCAAGAATCACCAAAACCCAAACCACCCCAAGCCCAAATCGCAACTGAACAACTCCCCATGATGACCTCCCCAGCCCAATCCAACCCGACGAAGGACGATGCGGAACAGCGTGATACGTCTGCGCCGGCGGAAGGCACTGAAACGCCGGACGCAGCGTGGCGAATCTCGCGTTACGAGGCGTTACGACGCAAGATTCCACGCGCGTGGCCGCGTCTGCGTTTGCGGTTTAGCTTGAAGACGTTGCTGTTGGTGATGACGCTGGGAGTCGTCATGTTAGGCTTGTGGCGATTATATCTTACGCCGCTTCGCATGCAGGATGTAGCGGCGGAGGACTTTCGGCAGGCTGGCGGAACGATCCGCGTCGAGGCGGACCAGGCCGCTTGGCTGCACCGGCTCGTCGGAGCCGAGCCGCAGAAAATCGTCTACGCGGATCTACGCGACTGCGAGTTGACGGAACGGACGCTCGATCACGTGAGGTGGCTCTACGGCGTGCGGACATTGTACGTGAGCGGACGCGAGGTGACGGACAACCATCTGCGCGCGATAACTCGTCTGTCGTCATTACATGAGCTCGGACTCGACTCAACGTCGGTCACCCACGATGGGCTGGAGCAGTTTTCGCAGGCCGCGCCGAATGTGCAGGTCACACTCAGCGACGTGCGACGGATCGATGAGTTTGAATTCCTCGCAGGTGTTTCCGTCGACGACAAATCGGGCGTAAACTCTGAGCCGCCAACGATTCTCATCGGACTGACTTGCTACGGTGATGACTTCGACAATACCAGGCTGGCGGAACTCGATCTGCCAACATGTTTGGCGCTGCGCCGCCTGTCGATCCATGCTTTATCCGTCACAGATGATGGACTGAGTTTTCTTTCGATGATGGATGTATTGACACATCTGGACCTATGTCGATCGGGCGTCACGGATGGCTGCATGCGATATGTAAACCAGATAAAGCACCTGCAAAGGCTCAAGCTGACCGCGACACGAATTACGTCTGCCGGCTTGGCCGATCTTTCCGATCTGTCGAGCCTGACGGCGCTCGATGTAAGCTGGACGAGCGTCGACGACTTGGCGCCGCTGGCCAAAATGACCTCGCTCAAGACGCTTAACTTGAGCAACTGTCCCTTCGACGTCGATGAGTTGACACACATCAGCGGCCTCGTCGAACTGGAAACGCTCCATCTTTTTGACGTTCCCGTCAGCGACGAAGCACTGCGACATCTCAGCGACCTGCATTCGCTTCGCGAATTGAGCCTTGTGGGGGCTTCGCTCACGGATCAGGGCCTCGAGCATCTGTATGGACTTGAGAATCTTCGCGTCCTGCTCTTGACCGGCGACGTAACCGATGAGGCCGTGGCAAGACTTCGCCGCGCCCTCCCGGGGCTGGAGACCATTGTCCAAGGCACGCTGCCAGACACCAGCGCCGCACCGACTCCAATCGACACTGACCCAGTCCCATCACAACACCGCAAGTGAACTACGGCCAGAAACAGAACCCGAGGAGAAACCAGAATGGCTTTGTGCAACTTGGATGACACCACCGTTTGTCTTTCGGGACGTCAGCCGGCAGCGGCCGTGGATCGCGAAATGCGCACCCATCCGTCGGCGTTCCTGCGCGCTTTGGTAGTGAAATCTGGGCTGCTGACGGTCATGCTGCTACTCGGCTGCGACGAGTCGGCTGCGTCGCGCAGTAAGAACTTGGCGGTCAACTCCAACAAATCGACGGTCGCCAAGAAGAAATCGACCCGAAAGCAATCTCACCGTTCTAAATTGCTTATGGAACACTTCAAGAGGTATGTCGATCCGCGCGATCGGCTTATGAAAAAAAAGCTCGTATGGTGGGCGAATTATAAGAGAACTCGTGCGAGGTACTATCCAGTACCCACACGACCATACTCGATGCGGCAGTTCGCTCATGTCGATACGAGGTATGTTCCCTATGTAAACGCCGCGGGTATGCACCAGAAATTCGGTTTCAAGGCATACAATGAAAACAGCGGCGACTCCGGTGCCATCGTCGTACCGGCCCGATTCGACAACGTAATGCCTTTTCAATACGGGCTCGCCGCGGTCAAATGGCGCGACCGATGGGGTTACATTGATCCGACGGGTCAGCTTATCATCGAGCCCCGCTTCGACGATGCTCAAAGCTTTTTTGATGACCGGGCCGCCGTCAAGGTCGGCGACCAATGGGGCTTTGTCGACCGGGCGGGTCAGTTCACCATCGAACCCCGCTTCGATGATGCTCGAAGCTTCTTCGATGGTCGAGCCGCTGTAATGACTGGCGACCAATGGGGCTATGTTGACCGCGCCGGTCAATTGGTCATTGAGCCCCGGTTTAATGAAGAGCCGTCCGCGTTTGCCGACGGCCTCGCGACCGTAACGATCGAGGGCAAGGTTGGGTGTATCGATCGTCAGGGGATCTTAGTCCTGCCCGTCAAGTACGATGAGATTGAAGGACCGTTCGAAAACGGATTCAGAGCCGTCCGCGGCGGGGAAAAGTGGGGCTACGTGAATCAATTTGGTGAACGGATCGGGCCGATCATCTTCGACCGGGCTAACGAGTTCTCAGAAGGTCGCGCTGCCGTGCGGATCAACGGGAAGTGGGGATACCTCGACCCGCGTGGCAGGCTCGTCATCCAACCACAGTTTGGTCTCGCAGAGCGATTCGATGGGGGCCGCGCGCACGTAGGCTTAGACGAGTATGGCACGATGATCGATCGATTTGGCAATATCTTGGCACGGCCTGGCTGACGTTGTCATCGCTGACGCGTATCGCGGAAAGCACCAACCGACTGGCGAAGATTTACGCGCAATAGAGTTCCGCTTTCGCGATCGAGACGCTTGAACGTAACGAGTCCATCGCAGACGGCGGGGCGGATCGATGCATCGACGAAACCCCCGGCTTCCGCCGAGGGCTGGGGGTTATTGAGGAGGCTCGCCGTTTTCTGGCTCCTAGCTCCTCACCCCTTACTCCTTTTCCTTCTTCGCCGCCGCGAACTTCTCCTTCTTCCCGGCCACGTCCCACAGCTTGATCGAGTCGCGGTGGCTGCCGATGGCCAATGTTTTGCCGTCTTGGGAATAGGCGACGGACCAGACGGTGCTGTTGCCTGGGGGCAGGGTGGTGGCGAGCTTGGCGCTGATGGCCTTGCTCTTGGCCTTGGCGGCGGCGGCGGCCTTCTCAGCGATCGGCTGCTTGGCGGCGGCGTCCTTCGCCTTCTTGTCGGAGTCGACCACCAGCTTGTCGGCGGCGGCCTTCTTGGGCGACTCGGTCTTGTGCTTCTTTTCGGCGGCGACGAACTTTTTGTTGGCGGCCGTTTTGGCGGCGGTGGCCTTCTTGACGTTTTCGGCGGCGGCCGCGACGGCTTTGTCGGCGGCGACCTTCGCGTCGGCCGCTTTCTTCATCGCGCCGTCGGCAGCCGTCTTGGCCTTCTTGGCGTCTTCAAAGGCCTTGATTACCGCGGCGATGGCCGCCACCTTGCTCTTGGCATCTTTGGCCTCTTTATCGGCGACCGACGCCTGGGCCTTGGCTTCCTGGGCAGCCGTCGCGGTTTTTTGGGCCAACTCGGCCAACTCGGCCGCTTGCCCGGCCAGCTTTCCGGCCGCCACCAAATCCCACAGCTTCACGGTGCGATCGTGGCTGCCGGTGGCCAGCGTCTTGCCGTCGGGAGCGAAGGCCAAACTGCTGACCCAATTGGTGTGACCGGCGAGCGTCATGATCGACTTGCCTGAGGCGTCCCACAGCCGCGCGGTGCGATCGGCGGCGGCGGTGGCCAACGACTTGCCGTCGGGCGAATAAGCAACGGCCCACACGGCGTCGCTATGACCTTCCAGCTTGCCGGTCTCTTTTGCCGCGGCCCAGTCCCAGAGCTTGACCGTCTTGTCTCCGCTGGCGGTGGCCAACGTCTTACCGTCCGGCGAAAACGCGGCGGCGTAAATCGTGCCGGTGTGTCCCTTGAGTTCCGCCACTTGTTTCGGCGCGGTCTCACCCAAGTTCCACACGGTGATGGTCGTGTCTTCGCTACACACGGCCAGATGTTTCCCGTCGGGCGAGAACGCCAGGCCGCGGACCCAATGTTTGTGTTTTTCGATCGTCGCCTTGGCCTTGCCCGTGGCGGTGTCCCACAGCTTCACGGTGCCGTTGTATCCGGCCGTGGCCAGCGTCTTGCCGTCCGGCGAAAAAGCCACCGCCCAAACCGCCGTTTTGTGCCCTTCGTACTTGGCCTTTTGCGCGCCGCTCGTGGCGTCCCAGAGGATCACGTCGCCCGGGCGATACAGCAGGCTTTCGCCGCCGACGGTAGCCAAAGTTTTGCCGTCGGGCGAAAACGCCACGGCCGTGACAAACCGCTCATGGGCAGCGATGGCGGCCGGCTTTTGGGCCAGCGAGCTGGCGGCATGACTCGCAATCAGTGCGACGAAGCAAACAACAAGCAAAAGTTTGTAGCGGCGGAGGGCGATCATCGTATTGGTTTCCTTGAGTTGAACAAAATGAGGGAGCAGGGCAAAAGGAATCGGTGCAAGAGATTATAGCATTTAGCGAAGGTCGGCAAAGTAGAAGCGGCGTCTCGCCGCTTTCCAGCGACCAAAGGTCGAAAAACACCGATAACGCGGCAAGATGCCGCGTCTACCTTGCCGGCGGATCTGATTCGATCGCACCGGTCAGAGCGGTCATTTCGCCGGCCAGATGGCCAAGCTACTTGGCCGGCTTATCCGCAAGCGGTAGCACGACGTCGTTCGGCTTGTCCGTCTGCCGCAGCAGGATTCGTTCGAGCGGTTCGCCCTTGGCCAGTTCGAACGGCCGGTTCTCGCGATCGTGAATCACCCGATGCGGGTCAATGCCGAGCAGATGAAAGATCGTCGCCGCGATGTCGCCGGGCGAGACGGGGTCGTCCTTCGGCGCCGCCGCGTGTTTGTCTGACGAGCCGTACACCTGTCCGCCCGGCACGCCGCCGCCGGCCATCCAGATCGTATTGCAGCGGCCCCAGTGATCGCGGCCGGCCTTCTTGTTGACCTTCGGCGTGCGGCCGAATTCGCTGTTCCAGACGATCAGCGTGTCGTCGAGCATGCCACGCTGCTGCAAATCTTCCAGCAGCGTCGCCAGCGGTTGATCGACCTGCGGAATCAGCCGGTCCTTGAGCTGGCTGAAATTCTTGCCGTGCGTGTCCCAGGTCGTATCGACGCCCGACTTGTCGCGATGCCAATAGACCGTGACCAACTTGACGCCGGCCTCCAATAGCCGCCGCGCCATCAGCAGGCTCTGCCCGAAGGTCTGACGGCCGTAGCGATCTCGCTCTTTGTCGGTCTCGGCCGATAGATCAAATGCTTGCCGAGCCCGCGGCGAAGTGATCATGTCCGAGGCCCGCTGGTAGAACGCCCGCATCGCGCCGACTTGCCCGCTGCTTTGCAAATCGGACCGAGCCGCGTTCATCGTCGCCAGCAAATCGGCCCGCGCCCGCACCCGTTTCGGGTTGATCCCTTCGGGCAGCGCCAGCGCCGGCACCTTGAAGTTCTTCTCATCGGGATGTTGATCGATCAGAAACGGGTCATACTTCTTGCCGATCATCCCGGCGAACTGCCCCGGCACCACGGCGCCGGCGGTCGTGGCGATTCGCTCGGGCAGCGCAACGAATGTCGGCAGGCCGGAGCCGGCCGGCGTCAGCCGTGAAATCACCGAGCCGATGTGCGGATGATCGCTGCTGCTGGCCCCGAAGTTTTCGGCCGACAGGCGATGTTTGTAGCCGGTGAGCATCCAATGGGCACTGGTCGAGTGATTGTTGTCGGTGTGCGTGACCGAGCGGATCAGCGTCAGCTTGTCCATGTGTTGGGCCAGCCGCGGCATGTGCTCGCAGAGATGAATGCCGGGCACGTTGGTGGCGGCCGGCTTGAACTCACCGCGGATATTGGCCGGCGCGTCCGGCTTCATATCGAACAGATCCTGATGGGCCGGCCCGCCCCACATGTAAAGCATCAAGCAGCGCTTCGCCGTGCCAAAGCCGGCGCCCGTCTGCGCTGCCACCGCCCGCCCCGCCAGCAACCCCGGCAAGCTCAACCCGAGCGAAGCCAAACCGCCCACGCGCAGCATCTCCCGCCGCGACACCCCGTCGCAAAGCCTCTCGGGCGATCCAAGCAATTTGAGCATGGCAGTAGGTCTCGTCTGCCGGACGGGATCAATAAGCAATAAAGACGAGCCCTCATTCTACCAGCCCCCGCCCAGAATGCCAAAGCCCGAAGATCCCGCCTGCCGGGTCGGGTCTGTAATACGAGCACCCTTTCTCACCTCGCGCCCCGCTCGGCAAGCGGCTCCTACACTGCTTCGCGATCGATCGACGCAAGTGCCTCGGCCCGTGTCGAGTAAAAGTCGACCTCTTCGTCGAGCCCGCTGCCGCGCAGCAATTCCGAGTTGGCCGAGCACACCCCACACAGACTCAAACGTCGGCTGCGGCTCGCCAGGGTGCGCCGCAGCCGTTCCGTTTTTCGCCCGATTTCTTTTTGTCATCAAAACGGCGGTTTGCGCGGTGTTTTCTGCGCCATAATCACCGCATTGTGGCACCGCCCGCGAGACAAAAATCCCCCGCCCGCGCCCCGCATCCACGAGTTTTCACGACCCGATCAAAACCCCAACCCCCAATTCCGTCACCCGACACCGCCACCCGCGGGTCCAATTATGTCAAAACCGACCAATCTCAGTCGCAAAAGTCCGAATCCCCGCCCCGTTTCCCCATGTTTTCCCGCTTGAAATCCCAAATTGCAAATCCGTTCTTCCATCCGGATGCCAAAAACCGGGGTTTCGCCTTTTGCATAATTCCGCGGCCACATTCTCCGCTTTCCGCTTTCCGCTTTCCGCTCTCCGCTTTCTTTCATCCCCCATCTCTTTCCCCGAGACCCCTTGCCGCCGCTTTACTCCAGCATTGCTGTCTGGTAGGCTCATTGCCTAGTTATGTAGGGGCGTAATTCGCGCCATCAAGCCCACAACAACACTCATATCCGGCGGTGTGATCCGTGGCAAATGCCAAAAAGCAGCAGGGCGGCGACGTATTTATCGTCGACAACAGCGACAAGGACTGGAAAGTTCGCCGCTATCTCCACGATTGGGCCGACCTCGCCTACAAGATGGACATCGCGACCGGCTACTTCGAGATCGGTGGCCTGCTCGCCCTCGACGGCCAATGGCAAAAGGTCGACAAGTTTCGCATCCTGATGGGCGACGAAGTCTCGCTGCGAACCAAAAAGGCCTTCGTCGCAGCGGTCGAGACGGCAAAATCCACACTCGACGCCAGCATCGAACGCGAGAAGCAGTCGAACGACTTCCTAACGGGCGTCCCCGCCATCGTCGAGGCCATTCGAAGCGGCAAAATCGAGTGCCGCGTCTACAACAAAGGAAAATTTCACGCCAAGGCATACATCACGCACGGGCGACACGCGGTCGTCGGTTCCGCCGCATTGGTCGGTTCCAGCAATTTCACTTTCCCCGGCATTAACGACAACATCGAACTCAACGTCCAGATTCGCGCGGAGGTTGAGGAGTTGCAGAAGTGGTACGAACGGCATTGGAAAGACGCCCAAGACATCACGCCGGAAATCCTGCGGACAATCGAGCGTCACACCCGCGACTACTCCCCTTTCGAAGTGTACGCGAAGGCAATGCAGGAGTTCTTCAAAGGCCACGAGATGACGGCGGACGAGTGGGAGCAATCGAGGTCGAAAATATACCCGATTCTCTCGTCGTACCAGAAGAACGGTTACCACGGTTTGCTCAAGCGGGCCGGCAAATACGACGGGGCTCTTCTCTGCGACGGTGTCGGCCTGGGAAAGACCTACATCGGCCTGATGCTGATTGAGCGGCTGGTTGTTCGCGAGAACAAGCGCGTCGTCCTGTTCGTACCCAAGGCCGCTCGCGAGGCGGTCTGGGAGTCCAAGATACAGAAGCACATCCCCGAGATCCTCGGCGGGTTCCTGCCTTTCCGCATCTACAACCATACGGATCTGCTCCGCAAAAAAAAGCGCATCCGCATGGAACTTGAGCAAATGCGGGAACAGGCTGACGTTATCATCATCGACGAGGCCCATCACTTCCGCAATACGGGCGTGCGCGGCGAAGAGGGCGATGAACGCAAAAGCCGGTATTGGGAAATGTTCGACATCGCCGAAGGCAAGCAGATGTTCATGCTCACGGCAACCCCGGTCAACAACCATCTGACCGATCTCCAGCACATGATCGAACTCTTCTCGCGCCGCCAGTCCGACTACTTCAGCTCGGCACCCCTGGGCATTCACTCCCTGCCCGGCCACATCCGCAGGCTGGAAAAGGCCATCGATCGAGCGGCCGTGGAAAAAGAAGCACGCTTGACTGGTAAAAAGGTCGAGTTCGACACATCGCCGACCAATTTGGCTGAAGCGAATGAGATATTGAGGGACGACTCGCTCTTCCAGGAATTAGTGGTCCAGCGCAGCCGGGCCTATGTCAAGAAGTCCCTTGCGGAAGAAGACGGACAGGTCCTATTCCCCGCGCCGGCTCCACCGAAGGTCGTCGAGTATTCGGTCAAGCAGACTTACGGCAAGCTTCTGAAAATGGTTGAAGACGCCTTTCACAGGACCAAGCCGCTCTTTTCGCTGGCGATGTATTACCCGTGGGACTTTTACACGGGCGAGAAAGAGGCTTTGCAGCAACGGGACATCAAATGGAAGCTGGGCAGGCAAAAGCAAGTGGTCCAACTCATTCGGACTTCCTTTCTCAAACGCTTCGAGAGTTCCGTGCATGCGTTTACGGCATCATGCAGAACCCTCATGAAAAAATTGATCGCCTTCTACGACGTTCATGCCGAGGACCAGCGCGACAAGGACCGACTCGAACACTGGCTGCGACGAAACAAGGAGCTCACCGGATACGACCCTCTGAAGCAGCGATCGCTTTTTCCCGACGAATTAGAACTGGAATTGGAGTATGAAGATGTCGTGGAACCGGAGTTCTTCGAGCGGGCTTTCGAGAAACGCCTCGACGCCCGCGAGTTCGACATTTCCGGCCTGCTGGCCGACACCCTCGACGACTTGGAAACGATTGGGGATTTCCTCAAGGAACTGGCCAAATTCCAGCCCAAGCAGGACAAGAAGCTCACGGCGCTGAAGAACCTATTGAAGAACGACTCCGTTCTCAGCAAACACAAGTGCTTGATCTTCACGGAGTTCAAGGACACGGCTCGCTACCTGGCTGAGCAACTCATCGACGCCGGTGTCGATGGCGTTTTTGAGATTGACTCCGCCGTTTCCACCAACGGCAGGTTGGAGGTCATCAGGCGATTTGCGCCGTACTACAACGACTCGTCCAGCGCCTTGCTCGCCGAGGCCGGCCTGTCAGAAACCCGAATCCTGATCTCCACCGATATCTTGTCCGAGGGTCTGAATCTCCAGGACGCTACCCGTCTTATCAACTACGACCTGCACTGGAACCCCGTCCGTCTGATGCAACGAATCGGGCGAATCGATCGGCGCATGGAGCCGGAAGTCGAAGACTGCATCCTCGCCGACCACCCCGAACAAAAGAAGCTTCGCGGCACGATCCAATACTACAACTTCCTTCCGCCCGACGAGCTTAACGCGCTGCTATCGCTATACAGGACCGTTACGCACAAAACCCTCCGAATTTCCAAGACGTTTGGGATCGAGCACGGCAAGCTCTTTCGGCCCGACGACGACTTCGACATTCTCCGCGATTTCGTCCGCCAGTGCGAAGGCACCGAATCCCAGAGCGAGACCATGAGCCTGGAACTCCAGCGGCTGTTCAAGGCGCATCCCGACCTGGAGGGGCGGCTCAATTTCTTCCCCAATCGGATCTTCAGCGGCAAGCAACATCCCTCGTCCGGCACCAAGGCGGTTTTCTTTTGCTACGCATTGCCCGCGCCGAATGTCAAAGACCGTGACGATGAAAGCCCCGAGCCCGAGCGCTGGACCGAAGAAGCCGGCTTCGCGAAGTGGTACCTCTACAACATCGAGGACGGCAAGATCAGCGACGATCCGGCGGAGATCATCGAACTGATCCGATCCACTCCCGAAACACCCCGCCATTGCGATATCGAGCGGTCCACGCTCTCGGAGATCCGCGCTAAGCTCGACAAGCACATCAAGAACACCTACCTCAAGAAGGTCCAGGCTCCGATTGGCGTCAAGCCGATCCTAAAAGCTTGGATGGAATTGAATTGACCCTGGAGCCATGACGATGCCTGATCCCGATGTAGACCGGCTTCGTTCCATCAAGACCTTCCCGTCCTTGGTCAAGTACCTGCGGGACGAACTCGATTGGCCGATCGAATCCGAGGATTTCGACGACCTGACATTTGACTACGAGCCCGAGGAGTTGGGAATCGACGCGAAGAACGCCGCCAAGATCCAGGAGATCAAACAGCTTCGCCCCTTGGAATCCAACCAGCCCTGGGGCATTTTCTTTGTCAAGTTCGAGCCGAAGCGGCTGCCGGTCGTAGCGTTGCGGCGTGTTCTCCGGTCATTGGTTATCAAGAAGCGGGCGTCTGCCGCCCGCGCGCAGCAAGCCACTTGGCAGCTCCACGATCTGCTGTTCATTTCCTCGTATGGTGAGTCCGAACATCGAGACATCACTTTCGCCCACTTCTCGGAAGATCCAAGCGTCGGTGATTTGCCAACGCTGAGAGTGCTGGGCTGGGACGACGAAGATACGGCGCTGCATCTTGGCCATGCCCATCATACGCTCAAAGAAAAACTTCGCTGGCCCGACGATCCAGATGATCTGAATAGTTGGCGAACCAGTTGGTCTTCCGCTTTTGTCCTCCGCCATCGTGAGGTCATCACCACGTCCCAGCAGCTTGCCGTCCGTCTCGCCGACCTGGCCCGCTCAATTCGCAAGCGGGTCAACGCCGTCCTGGCGGTCGAATCGGAGCAGGGGCCGCTGCGGCAGCTGATGCTCGCCTTCCAGCAGGCCTTGATCCACGACCTGGATGACGACGATTTTGCCGATATGTATGCCCAGACGATCGCCTACGGGCTGCTTTCAGCCCGCGTCTCCAGACCTGCCGGTTTAGTCGCCGACGATGTTGCTCAGATGGTGCCGATCACCAGCCCGTTCCTCCGAGAACTGATGGAGACATTCCTCACGGTTGGGGGCCGCAAGGACAGGATCGACTTCGATGAACTCGGAGTTAGTGAAGTCGTCGACGTTCTCCGAGAAGCCAAGATGGAGGCCGTGCTTCGCGACTTCGGCGACAAGAATCCTCAGGAAGACCCAGTCATCCACTTCTACGAGCTCTTTCTCAAGGAATACGACGCGAAGAAACGGATGCAGCGAGGCGTCTTCTACACACCCCGGCCGGTGGTTTCCTTCATCGTCCGCTCCGTGGACGAGTTGCTGCGTGTCGAGTTCGGCCTGGAGGACGGCCTCGCCGACACGACTACCTGGGGCGAGATGGCCAAGCGCTTCGACGATCTTGAGATCCCCGAGGGCGCGACACCGGACCAAGCCTTCGTCCAGATCCTCGATCCGGCCACCGGCACCGGCACATTTCTCGTCGAAGTCGTCGATGTGATTCATCAGACGATGGTTGCCAAGTGGAAGAAGTTGGGTCACACCGAAATGTTCGATATTCCCGGGCTCTGGAATGAGTACGTTCCCAAGCACCTCCTCCCCCGGCTCCACGGCTACGAACTGATGATGGCCCCCTACGCTATCGCCCACATGAAGATCGGGCTCAAACTCTACGAGACGGGCTACCGCTTCGAGAGCGACGAGCGGGCACGGGTCTATCTGACGAACGCGCTGGAACCAGCGCAGGATTTCTCAGGGACTCTGGCCTTTGCGATTCCAGCGCTGGCGCATGAGGCGGAGGCGGTGAATGCCATCAAGCGGTTTCAAAGGTTTACGGTAGTGATTGGCAATCCACCGTATTCCGGACATTCGGCAAATTCGGGAGAATGGATCCACAACTTGTTGCGATCAAGACTACCCGACGACGCCCAAAGCTACTTTGAAGTAGATGGGGAAGCATTGAATGAGCGAAATCCAAAGTGGCTTAACGATGATTACGTGAAGTTTATTCGCTTCGGCCAAAACTCCATCAGCCAAGTAGGGGTCGGGCTTCTTGGAATGATCACAAATCACGGATACTTCGATAATCCGACCTTCAGAGGTATGCGACAGAGTCTCCAGCAATCGTTTCCCGCAGGCCGTTTAGTGGACCTACACGGCAACGTGAGGAAAGCAGCGAAAGACGAGACGGACGAGAACGTCTTCGACATTCAACAAGGAGTTGGTGTCGGTCTTTGGAGTTCCTCTCCCATGCGGGAATCGCGAAAAGGTATCCACTATGAAGAAAAAGTGGGTAAGAGAAGCAAGAAATACAAATGGCTGTTAGCCAACAACCTCCTCAGCGAGAGCCACGTAAATGTGGATCCTGTGTCGCCTTATTATTTGTTTGTTCCACAATCCGTCGGTCTGAGAGAGGAATTCGCGTCTAATTGCAGTATTCAAGACGTGTTTCTTGCAAGCACGATGGGTGTGACAACTGGGCGAGATCAACTCTGCGTGAGTTTTTCCAAAGAAGAATCGTTGGCGAAAATTTGCGGTTTCACTTCGAGTTTGTCGGAAGCGGATCTAGCGCGTCGTTTTGGCTTATCAAACAAGTCCGGTTGGAACATTGCAAAGGCGAGAAAAACCGTTCGGTCAACCGGCGTACGCGAGTCACACTGTCAACCGTTTTGTTATCGGCCGATGGATCAACGCGTCCTTTATTTAAGCCTCCCTAGAAGAATCTGTGGGTGAATTCTGGTTCGGGGAGGGCGCCGAGGTTGTGGTAGAGGGCGAGTTCGTAGGCTTCTTGGGTGCGAAATCCGTATGATTTTCTGGTGATCAGTTTTAGTTT
>JADFKK010000366.1 GCA_022564995.1 Planctomycetota bacterium
AGTATCACGGAGACGCCGAGTGGCGACAATGTCGGTCGTGGAGGTAAGGCAGGGGCCTGCTGTTTGGCCCTAGCTCCGGATGATTCATCAGCCGCGAGGCGCTAGCCCCCGGTTTGTACAGATTGCGCCGAGAACCGGGGGCTAGCGCCCCGCGGCTGATTGTATCGGTGTGGCTCGTCTGAATTCTTGCGAATTCAGCTACGGGTATTTTATTTTCCAGCCAATATGTAAGACGGAACAACGGCTGTGTTTCGGGCGAAGACCGAGACGCGCATAAACGAACTGGCCCTCTACTGGGCGATTTCTCGAATCACCGGGTCCATCACCTTGGTGTTTCGCTCGATTGCGAGCAGGATGGTGCGCTGTTCGACGCCGTCGCAACTGTTGGCCACCACGGGGATCACCTGACGCTTATTCGGCAGATTGAAGCGCACCGAAAAGGTGCCGTCGGGACAGAGTTGAACGGGCTCGCCTTTGACGGTCACGTAGGCGTCGGACCGGGCGTTTCCGTAGATAATCAACTCGGCGTCTACATCGAACTCGAAATAGCCGTTGCGGCCCAACAGGCCTTTCGCTCCGCTGCCAAAGCGGGTGACCATCGGCGAGCCCATGGGGCGTCCCAGACGCTGTTCGAGCAGTTCTCGCACGTCGGTGGACTCACATCCGCCGCCGCTCATGGCGTAGACCCTGTCGAACTGGTTGGACTCGTCGTCCCAGTGCCGCTCGAAGCTGCCACCGCCGCGAGTCGCCGGCGTGGTGACACAATTGCTGCGGGCGAGTCGATGAAACGAGCCATCGGTGGCCATATAGCCTAATTCGACGCAAAAGCTCTGCGGCGGGTCTTTGACGTCGAGATACCAGTCGCTGACACCACCGTGGACTTCGGTTTCCCGTACCATGCACGACTCGCTGCGGGTCGCACCCGGGTCATTCACTTCAAACAGCAGCAGCGTCGGCTTGGCCGTGTGCCACATGTGTTTCATGGCGGACTTCGCTCGCTGAACGCTTCGCGGAGCGATTTGCCAGTGGATGTGCAACCAGTAGGGATCGCGAACCAGCAGGACGAGACGCTCCTTGACGTCGTCCGAACTACCACTGCACGTGGCCAGGTTTTTTATGTCGGCCAGCTTGTTACGGATCGCCTCCAGGCGTTTACGCACCAGAGGCGATTTGGTTGGCTTGGGGGCCGGCGCTTGGGCAGCGGCGGCTTTCTTGCGGATCGACGACGCATTCGATCGGGTCGTAGATAATCGTCTGGCCGGCACTTTGCCTTGTTTGCTTAACGACTTGCTTAAGGGTGACTTTCCCTTGGCGGCGTGGGCCGAACGCAAGAGCGCATTGACGAGCTGATCTTTGCGCATCGAATGCCAACCGGTGACGCCTTGTTTCTTGGCCATGACCGCCAGGTCTTTGGCGGTGCGAACCTTGAGAGTAGCTGCGGTGATCAAAGCTGGTGACCTCCGGACTGCCCGCGGCGCCGCGATGGACACCGGCTGGGAGCAAAATTGGAGCAAAATAGTGGTGTGAGCGTCGTCCGTGACACGGCCTGTTCAAAACGCTCATTCCCACCGGCAGTCCGTAGCCGCGTGAGGGTGGCGCGGCGACAGCTTTCCAGGGTCGAAAGGCTGCTTGTGCGCCAGATCAGGGTGTGAGTAATAGTGTCGCTTGCCCGCCACAAGCCGCATCGCTCGCCGCGGATGGCACGAACCGTGCCGCAAGGCACTTTGGCTGCGTGCTCGCGCTTCCCTGCCCCCCCATTCGTAGATCACTGCTGGACTGCGGACACCCGCAATGTATGGCACCTAGTGTCCAACAAATCCGACGATGACGATAAGTTCAAGTTTAACTTAGGTGTCGAAAAAATGCAACACGCGGGGTCTGAGGAATGCTAGGATCGGAGGTGGTTTATGGACCGCAAGCTATTGTAAAATAAAGACTTAGAGATATTTTGTAGTTGCGTGGATCACTTATAGGAACTGCTCGAACAGGGGGTGCGCATCGTGGCGAGCTGCGCCACTTCATCGTGGTCGTCCGTTTCTGTAGCCACCTGTTAAAGTAGCCCAAAGGGGGCAATTCCGAGGGGGCAAACTGTCAAGGGAGCGAGTGATTGCCAGGAACCGAGGGCTAGCGCCCTGCGGCCGATGAATTATCCGGGTCGTTGGAAAAACCTTTTGCCTGTCGTTTTCAGCATCATGAGATCGGTCGACGATGGTGGATCTGGAAAACTTTGTGAATTTTTTCCCAAACGTGCCGCTTCGCTCGGTTGACAGTTTTACGCACTTTCGGATACATTGGCCCGCTTAGTGAGTTCCGGCTCCCAGGAAACGGCGTTGCCGGCGGGAGACGGGGTTAAGATCGTAAGTGTTTTTAGAACAGAGAGTTACGTCCCACCGCATCTCACCCGCCAAACTCCCCGATCGGCACGTGACAGGCGCAAGGGAAACACGTCACCCGGCGGCTACCGCGGCCCAATGGGTCTCGCGAATCACGACGATTTCGATCGAGATGGTGTTGCCGGGGTTGGCTGGAGTTTGGCTCGACGGCTGGGAACCGTTGTTCTCTTTACGTTGGCCGGATTTGCCTTCGGCGTCAGTTTTGGCATTTGGCATTTGGTTCGCATGACGGCCTCGGACGACGAGCCGCCGCGAACCTCGGATGAAGAACCACCGCAGCCGTGATTGACTCGCAGAAAACTCGTTTGATCGACTCAAGGTCGCATGCCTCACGGCGAAAGGCGATGTTGCTCGTCGGCGCGCTGCTGTTGGTTGGCATCGCAAGCACGCCGGTTGCCTACAGCACCGACGGGGCGAACGGATTACTCGCGGCCGGAGTGGCCGCGGCGATCGTCTTGTTGGCCGGTATCGGGGCACTGGCGGTCAACGAATTCTGCCGTTCGCCGGAAATGGTGATTCCGCGCGTATTGGGCGGGATGATGTTGCGAATGGGAGTTCCGCTGACTGCGGCGATGGCGATCCACTATCGAGGTGGGCCAATCGCGGGCGCCGGATTCATCTACTATCTGCTTGCGTTTTACTTCGTCATGTTGGTGGTGGAAACCATCATCACGCTGCCCACGGCATTACACAATACGCCGGCAACGGGCGAGACACCGGAGGCCTCGTAACCGACGATGGCGAAGAGCGGCGAAAAACACGACCATGGCGAGCACGACGACGCAGCGGCCGAAGGCCACGGCGCGCACGATCCGTTCGACGCGGGCCATCTGATCGGCCACGTCAAGGACGCGACTTACTTCGAGGTGCCGAGGATGCTGAGCGGCGGTACGGGCAAATTGGTCATACCGCAGATTCGCAACAGCCTGGAGCCGATCGCTACGATCAGCGTCGGCTTCAAGCCGGTCGACGACATGATCGAGCCGTTCGAGGGTAAGATCACGAAGTTCATGGTGCTGGAGGTCGTGGCGGCCACGCTGGTCGCGTTCGTGTTCATTCGTCTGGCCGGCCAGATGAAGGGCGGCGAGCGGCCGCGGGGCCGGGTGTGGAACCTACTCGAGGCGCTGCTGGTCTTTATCCGCGACGAGGTGGCCCGACCCTGCATCGGCGAGCACGAGGCCAAGAAGTTCCTGCCGCTGATCTGGACGATCTTTTTTTTCGTGCTGGGTTGCAATCTGCTCGGTTTGGTTCCCTGGCTGGGCTCGCCGACCGGGGCGCTGGCCACCACGGGCACATTGGCATTGATCACGTTTCTGTGTGTGATCGGAGCCGGCATGGCCAAGATGGGGCCGGTCGGTTTTTGGTTTGCTCAGGTTCCCTCAATGGAGTTGCCGCTGCCGCTTGCGATTGTGCTCAAGCCGATGATCTTCGCGATCGAAGTCATGGGCCTGTTCATCAAACATTTTGTGTTGGCCATGCGTCTGCTGGCAAACATGACGGCCGGCCATCTGGTGTTGGCCGTGTTGTTGGCCTTCATCGCGGCCAGTTGGCAATCGATGGCCGTCTGGGGTGTCGCCCCGGCGAGCATTCTGGGGGCCACCGCCTTCAGTATGCTGGAGTTGTTCGTGGCCTTTTTGCAGGCTTATATTTTCGCATTTCTCACAGCGTTGTTTATAGGTATGGCAGTTCACCCGCATTAACGCGGCCGGGCTGACCCTTGGTGGTTTCACCGTTTACAAAGGAGATCGTTGCAGTGATCAAGTGGCTAAAAATTGCGTCAATGGCGTGCTTCGCCCTGTTGATTGCCAGCCCGGCAATGGCACAAGACGGCACCGCTGGAATGACCGGAAACTTAGGCGCCGCCGTCGGGGCAGGCTTGGTGATCATCGGCGCGGGCCTTGGAATCGGCAAGATCGGTGCCTCGGCGGTCGAGAGTATCGCTCGACAGCCCGAGATGGCCGCCAAGATCCAAACGGCGATGATTATTTCCGCCGCGTTGATCGAAGGTGCGACCTTCTTCGCGCTGGTGGTCTGTATGTTGTTCGCCAAAAACTAGATGACAGTAATCATGATGATTCGTCGAAAAACGGTGATCGGTTTGTTGAGCTGCGCGCTGGCGTTTTGTGCGCTGGCCGGTCCAGTTTGGGCCGCTGATGAAGGGGCCGGCGAGAAGCATCCCTCCGCTGAGAATCCGCTGTCGGTCGATCCCGATCTGGCGATCTTCACGGCGGTCGTCTTCCTCGTGTTATTGACGGTGCTCTGGAAATTCGCCTGGGGGCCGATTTGTGTGGCCCTTGATGCGCGCGAAAAAGGGATCGCCGACAACATCAAGGCGGCTGAAAACGCCGGAGACGATGCCCGTAAATTGATCGCCCAATACGACGAAAAGCTGTCCGGCGCGGCCGACGAGATCCGCGAACTGCTCGAGGAGGCCCGCCGAGACGCCGAGCACACCAAGGGGCAGATCGTCGCCGAGGCCAAACACAACGCCGACCAGGAATGGCGGCGCGTGCAGCGCCAGATCGACACTGCCACGGCTCAGGCGCTCAAGCAGCTTGCCGAGACGAGCGCCGACATGGCCATCGACTTGGCCGGTCGGGTGGTGCAGGCCAAGCTCAACAAGGACGATCACGCCGCCTTGATCCAGCAGGCGATCAGTAAGTTTGTCAGCAGCAGTCCAAGTGAGAATTAGCCCGTAGGTTATGCTTCAGCATAACACCGCGCCGGCGATGGCGAAAAAAGGCGAGCCCCGGGCGTTAGCTCGGGGGTGTTACATTGTGTGGGGAAAAAGGGTTGAACCCGATCGAGGAATCACCGTCGGCCTAACGGCCGACGCTCGCCGGATGTCGCCCGAGTGACCTAGAACCATGCCCAATTCCAAATCCAACAGAGAATCCACCCGCTCGTCCTACGTCGACGTCGGCCAGCAACAACTGGCCCGGGTCTACGCTCGGGCGTTGCTGGGCGCTGCGGAAGAGGCGGGTGTGGCCGATGCGGTGGCCGAGGAATTGGCGTCGCTGGTGACCGACGTGCTCGATCCCAGCCCACAGTTCGAGGAGCTGCTCGCTTCGCGGCTGCTGGATCATGAAGACAAGGTCGGCATCCTCGATCGCACGCTGGGCGACCGGGCCTCGCCGACGGTATTGAACTTTTTGAAGGTGCTCAGCCGGCACGACAGGCTCGATTGTTTGCGAACCATTTGCCGGGTGACCCAGACGTTATACGACGAGATGCGGGGACGGACCGCCGTGCAAGTCAGCACGGCCACCCCGATTGATGAGTCTCAGGTAAGTCAACTCACTGCCGCATTGCGGGCGATGCTCGGCGGCGACCCTCGATTGGAACTGGTCACCGAACCGGATCTGATCGGCGGCGTCGTGCTGCGGGTGGGCGATACCGTCTACGACGGATCGGTCGCCACACAGCTTCAGCGTGCCCGACGGCAGATGATCAGTAGGAGCATTCATGAAATTCAAAGCGGACGAGATCGCTTCAGTTCTCCAGAAGGAGATTGAAACCTACCAATCGCAGATCGACGTGCGAGACGTCGGTCGCGTGCTTGAAGTGGGCGATGGGATTGCGCGCGTCTACGGGCTGTCGGGGGTGATGGCTCTGGAGATGGTCGAATTCCCCAACGGCACGATCGGGCTGGCCTTCAACCTGGAAGAAAACAGCGTCGGGGTAATTATTCTCGGCGACTTCCTCGATATCAGCGAAGGCGACGAGGTCAAGAGCACGGGGGAATTGCTCAGCGTGCCGGTCGGCGACGCTGTATTGGGCCGCGTGCTCGATCCGTTGGGCAATCCGCTCGACGGCAAGGGTCCGGTCGTGACCAGCGAGCGGCGGCTCGTGGAAGTCATCGCGCCCGGCGTGGCCCAGCGCCAGCCGGTCCGCGAGCCGATGCAGACCGGAATTAAGGCGGTCGACACCATGACGCCGATCGGCCGCGGACA
The DNA here is from genome assembly GCA_022564995.1 of Planctomycetota bacterium. GTDB lineage: Bacteria > Planctomycetota > Planctomycetia > Pirellulales > JADFKK01 > JADFKK01. The sequence continues at coordinate 6,347 of JADFKK010000366.1, forward strand.
GCGAGAGTTGATCATCGGCGACCGCAAGACCGGCAAGACGGCCATCGCCATCGACGCGATCATCAACCAAAAAGATACCGGGGTGAAGTGTTTCTACATCGCCATCGGCCAAAAAGATTCGACGATCGCCGGGGTGATCGAGGCGCTGCGTGAACGGGGCGCGATGGATTACACCACGGTGATTATCTCCGGCGCCGCCACGCCCGCCCCGCTGCAATACATCGCCCCGTATGCCGGCACGGCGATGGCCGAGTATTTCATGCACAAGGGCGAGCACGCCTTGGTTGTTTACGACGATCTGACGCGCCAGGCCCAGGCCTATCGTCAATTGTCGCTGTTGATGCGGCGCCCGCCCGGCCGCGAGGCCTACCCGGGCGACGTGTTCTATTGCCATAGCCGGCTATTGGAGCGGTCGTCGAAGCTGAGCGACGCGATGGGCGGCGGCTCGATCACCTCGCTGCCGATCATCGAGACGCTCGAAGGCGAGGTCTCGGCCTACATCCCCACCAACGTGATCTCGATTACCGACGGGCAGATTTACTTGCAGCCCGACCTGTTCTTCGCCGGTCAGCGTCCGGCCATGAACGTCGGTATTTCGGTCTCGCGGGTCGGCGGGGCGGCTCAGATCAAGGCCATGAGAGACGTCTCCGGCGGGTTGCGGCTCGACCTGGCGGCCTTCCGCGAGTTGGAAGCCTTCGCCCAGTTGGGCACCGACTTGGACGCGGCCACCCAAGGCCGGCTCGATCGCGGTTACCGCATGATCGAATTGCTCAAGCAGGGCCAGTACGTGCCGATGGACGTGTGGGACCAGGTTCTGAGCATGTACGCCGGCACCCGCGGCCATTTGGACAAGGTCGACGTGAAACGAGTCGGCGAGTGGGAGCAAGGTTTTCACACGTTCATGCGAGACCAAAAGTCGGAGGTGCGCCAAGAGTTGGTCGACGTGAACGACTTGGCCGGCAAGAGCGACGAAAGCAAGGAGTTGATCGCCCATATCGAAGCGTGCATCGCAGAATATCAGGGACAGTTTGATACCAAGAAAGTGTAGGAGGCGTCTCCGACGGCGACCATAAAGCCGCGACCGTTGGTCGCGCCTCAGTGACGAATCTCTGATGGAAACTCAACGAGACCCTGGCCTCCCGGCCAGGGCTAGGGTCTAACTGATGATGGCACGATATTGACTTTTTGCTCCGCAATTCTGTCGTTGGAGCATTTGAATTTGTTTCGGATTTCGGATTTTTCAATCGGTGGGCAGTGTCCACCCAATTAACAGCAGTGAAACATGGCCAACCCACGCGTTTTAGACCGACGCCGCAAGAGCATCCGTAATATCCGCAAAATTACGCGGACGATGGAGTTGATCGCCACCGCGCGGTTCAAGAAGGCCATGGACCGCGCCCACGCGGCCACGTCGTACACCAAGCGGATCACCCAACTCGTGGCCGACTTGGCCAACGCCGGGCTGGAAGTTAGCCATCCGCTGTTGGAACCGCGCGAAAAAACCGACAACGTCAAGCTGCTGGTCATCACTGCCAATCGCGGGCTGTGCGGCGGATACAACGGCAACGTGATCCGCGCCGGCTTCGCCCGCTGGGGTGAATTGGTCCAGCAGGTGCCGGGCGCGTCGCTGGAAGTTTCCGGCAAGCGGGGCATTTCCGCCTGCAAGTTTCGCGGTCTGACGCCCGACGAGACGTTTACACACTTTGAAGATAAACCGACGTTCGACGAGGTCGAGGTGTTGGCCAATCGCTACCTGGAAGCCTACGTCAGCGGCCAGATCGATC
>JADFKK010000058.1 GCA_022564995.1 Planctomycetota bacterium
GGCCGAGCTGCGCAACGGCTGGCAGTTTTTGGTTAGTGGAGGCGTGCCGTCGGGCACGGATATCACGGGCGGCGACGACCTTTTCCTGTATTATTTCATCTAGCACGCCTGGCTGCGGTGAGCAAAGGACCGATTTTTCAGAGGGACGAGCGGCAGGCGCCGCGGCAAGCCGGCGGCCTACGGGCCTGGTAGCATCGGCACGTCGGTCGCCATCGGAGACGCCTCCTACAGGCGAGGTGATGCGGCGCCGCGGCCTACGGGCGAATCGGGCGATTACAGGCGGAGGTGCGACACGAGCGGATCTTCGCTCGTGAGCTGCGGCGCCAACCCTAGCCGTGGCCGGGAGGCCAGGGTTGAAAGCCGGGAGGGTCGTCGAGCGGGCGCCAGCGCCATGATCTTCATGCCGATGGGGATGATTGACGAGCGACCACGGGAGGGACTACACTCGGTGGCACCTCAGCGGTCGGCCCCATCCGTCGTGATCATTGGGAATCGTTCATGGCCCTCGAACAGAAACCACGCAAACTCGGCCTGACCACGCCGCTCGGCGATAACGAACTGCTCCTGGTCGCCTTTGGTGGCGAAGAAGAGATGTCTCGCCTGTTCCGCTACGAACTGGAGATGATCTCGGACGACAACGCCATTGCGGCTGCCGATATCGTCGGCAAAAACGTCGGCTTTAGCGTGACGCTCGCCGACGGTTCAGCGCGTTTTTTCAACGGCTTTGTGAACCGGTTTTATGCCGGCGACGAGGGCGATGAGGGCCGGCGGAACTACCGCGCCGAAGTGGTGCCGTGGCTCTGGTTTCTGACCCGCACGACCGACTGTCGGATATTCCAGAACAAGACCGTTCCCCAGATCGTGGAACAGATCTTTGCTGATCTCGGTTTTAGCGATTTTGAAATCGCCCACATCAAGGGCGAACATCCCAAGCGCGACTACTGTGTCCAGTATCGCGAAAGTGATTTTGAATTTGTCTCACGACTGTTGGAAGAGGAGGGTATTTTCTACTTCTTCAAACACGAAGACGGAAAACACACGCTGGTCATGGCTGACCACACGCGCGCCTACCAAGACTGTCCGGAAAACCTCGTTGATTACCCGCGCGACCACGGCTCGCAGGCCCTTGAGGATCACATCACCGGCTGGGAGCACCGTTATGAGTTTCGTTCGGGAAAGTGGGCCCAGACCGATTACAACTTCGAGACCCCCAGCGCGAATCTCATGACCAAGACCAACACGGTCATGGATTTGCCGGGCGTAGATAAGTACGAGCAGTACGACTTCCCGGGCGAATACGGAAAGACGGGTGACGGTGAGCCGCTGACGAAAACCCGCATGGAGGAAGAGGAAGTCGAGCACGACGTAGTCCACGCGACGAGCCTGTGTAAGACGTTCACCCCGGGTGGGAAATTCAAAATCGGTCAGCACCAGTCGGATTCTGAGGCAGGCCGGGCATTTGTCATCACTTCCATCCAGCACTCGGCCGCGGAGCCGATGGCGTACGAAACAGGGTCGGGTGTCGGCGAGACGTATGCGAACCGTTTTACGTGCATTCCCGACACGGTCATTTTTCGTCCGGCGCGCACCACGCCCAGGCCGATTGTCAGAGGCCCTCAGACGGCGGTGGTTGTCGGGCCGGCAGGTGCGGAGATCTATCCCGACAAATACGGCCGCGTGAAAGTCCAGTTTCATTGGGATCGGGAGGGAAAGAAAGACGAAAACAGTTCCTGCTGGATTCGCGTCTCGCAACCGGTCGCCGGCCAGGGCTGGGGAGCCATCGTTATTCCGCGGATCGGCCAAGAGGTGATCGTCGAGTTCATCGAAGGCGATCCCGATGCTCCCATTATTACGGGACGTGTGTACAACGCCGGGCAAATGCCGCCCTACGAATTACCGGCCAACAAGACCCAAAGCGGATTCAAAAGCCGCAGCAGCATGGGCGGTTCGGGCGACAACTTCAACGAGATCCGCTTCGAGGATAAAAAAGGCTCAGAACAGCTTTTCATTCACGCCGAAAAGAACCAAGACATCGAGGTCGAAAACGACGAAACCCACTCGGTCGGCCACGATCGCACCAAGACGATCGACAACGACGAGACCACGCACGTCAAACACGACCGCACCGAGACCGTCGACAACAACGAAATCATCACCATCGGCGGCAATCGTACCGAGAAGGTTGCCAAAGACGAAACGATCACCATCGACGGCAATCGCACCGAGGAGGTTGGCAAGGACGAAACGGTGCAGATCGGAAAGAACGAATCGGTGACCGTGGGCAGCGATCGTTCGTACAACGTCGGCAAGAACGATACGCTCGACGTCGGCAAGGTGCTGTCGATCACTGCCGGCGATCAGATCAACCTAACCACCGGCAAGGCCAGCATCGTGATGAAGAAGGATGGCACGATCACGATCAGCGGCAAGGACATAACCATCAAGGCCTCCGGAAAGATAACCGGAAAAGCCTCTAAGGACATAATCCTTAAAGGCAAGAAGATCCTTCAAAACTAGCGCGGCCGGCGGGCCCGACATGCAGATTTCCGACATCCAGATTTCCGACATCCAGGGGAGGCTTTCCGTATGAACGATAAGTTGGCCACACTCGACCAGCACACCGAGCATGTCGCCGGAAGCAGTTCCTCGTTGTTTCTAGGAGATACGCCCTCTATCGAACCGCACGGCGGCCGGGCGGCCCACGTCAGTTCAACACGGCTACCGGACGCCGCATTCCACGGCCCGATCGTCGGAACTCTGGTCAGGATCGACCAAGGAGGTTACCCGCTGGTTGACTTCGCCGGAAACGCGGCCGCGCAGCCGTTGGTGGCTCGCAGCGTGGCAGCCCTGAATCCCAGCGACGTCGGCAACGAGGTGGCGCTGATGTTCGACGGCTCCGATCCCAACAAGCCCGTGGTGCTGGGAGTGATCCAAGCCCCGCAGCCGATGCGGAATTGCGTCGAGCCCGGCGAACACAACGAAGATGCTCCGCCGCTCGACGCCCAAATCGACGGCCAGCGCGTCGTGCTCACCGCCGAGAAGGAAATCGTGCTGCGCTGTGGAAAGGCCAGCATCACATTGACCCGCGCCGGCAAGATACTGATCCGCGGAGCTTTTTTGCTAAGCCGCTCCTCCGGCGTCAATCGTATCAAAGGCGGCTCGGTGCAGATCAACTGAGTAATTCCCATGCAGATCAGCACTAATACGACGGGCATGGAGGCTGGACTCACGGTCGCCACCGACAAGGATGGGCGCGACTACTGTGTTGTAGTTATCAAGGGAACATTTGTTACCGACGACGGCGAATCGATTCTGGCGGAAGAGCAGGAGCCGCTGGTGCATGCAGACGCTCACTACGGCGATCCCGTAGAAACCAGCATCCAATATGAGTGTGACTTCGCCCGATTCAAGCCCCGGGCGGACGTTGTCGTCAACGGGCACGCGTATTCACCGACCGGCCAGCCGGTTGACGAAGTCGAGGTGAGTCTCGAAGTCAATTCACTCAAGAAGAGTGTCCGGGTGGTGGGGGATCGCAAGTGGGAGTTGGGCGCTCTGAGGCCCCGAATTTCCAAGCCAACTCCGTTCTTGAAGATGCCGCTCGTGTACGAACGGGCCTTCGGCGGTTCCGACCACACGCACGACAAACCGAAGTACCAGGGAACGGAACTTCGTAACCTGGTCGGTGTCGGATTTCAGAAAAACTCCGATCCCAAATCGATTGAGGGAACGCCGCTGCCCAATCTAGAGGATCCGCGGTATCCGATTCGCGGATGGTCCGATACGCCGCCGCCAGCCGGCTTCGGCATTCTCGGTCGAGGCTGGCAGCCGCGAATCACACACGCGGGAACCTACGACGACAAGTGGCTCGACCATCGTTTCCCCTTCTTGCCGGAAGATTTTGATGAGCGTTATTTTCAATCCGCGCCAGCCGACCAGCAGGTTCCCTTTTTCAAGGGCGGAGAGGTTGTGCGATGCACGAACATGACCCCTGACGGTCGATTTGAAGTCACGGTGCCTCGGGTGAATGTGCCAATACTATTTCGGTTCCGCGATCGGGAAGTGGAGGCTGATCCCAACATCGATACGCTGATCGTCGAACCGGACGAAAACCGTTTTTTGCTCACTTGGCGAGCCACCGTTCCGATTGGCCCCAGGCTGCATGCGCTGCGCGAAGTTTTCGTTGGCCGCCGGCCCTTACCTCAACGAGAGCGTGGCGCCAAGCGGCGATTTGAAACGCTGAATGAAATGATCGTCTGGGAGAAGAAGTTTGGCGGTTCGCGGACAGATCGGAAAGGCTGAGGCGAGAAACATGTACCTGACATCAGCGGGAATGGTTTGTCCGGTTGGCCTCAGTGCTTCCGCCGCGTGCGCGGCGATGCGAGCGGGGGTTGCAATGTTCGAGGAGCTATCTTATCGCGATAACATGCGTGAGCCGGTCGTGGGAGCGATGGTGGCCAGTCTGGATATCCAACTTGAGCCGGGCCTTCGTCTAACGGAATTGCTTTCCACGGCCATTGCCGATTGCCTGCCCGAAGAGGTCGCCGAACCGCTCGACAGCGTGCCGCTGCTCGTCGGCCTGGCTGAAACTGACCGGCCGGGGGGACAAGCTTCGTTGGCCGATTCCATTATCGGCGATGTAGAACGCAAGCTCGGGGTGCGGTTTCATCCGGATCGGTCATGTACGATTGCGAGAGGCCATGTGTCGGGTTTTGTGGCACTTCGGAAAGCCCGCGAAATGCTGAAAGACTCAGCGATTCCTGCGTGTCTGTTGTGCGGTGTCGATTCGTATCTCAACGCAAGCTCCCTCTCGTGGCTTGACCAGCAATGGCGGTTAAAGACATCGGACAACTCCGACGGCGTGATTCCAGGGGAAGCGGCCGCCGCCATTTATGTGCGACGGCAACCGACGTCCGCAACGGGAACCGTTGTGGAAGTCATCGGCCTTGGAGCTGCGCGGGAGAGTGCAACCGTGTTATCGGAAGAACCGCTGTTGGGCCTCGGACTGACCGATGCGGCGCGAGCCGCCCTGGCGGAAGCGAAGCTCGAGATGCACGAAATCGATTTTCGGCTGTCTGACGTGACCGGGGAAAGTTACGGTTTCAAAGAGCAGGCGTTAGCGCTCAGCAGGCTGATGCGAGCCCGCCGAGAGGAGCTTCCCATCTGGCACAGCGCGGATTGCATCGGCGATTGCGGAGCGGCAGCCGGTGTCGGCCAGCTTGTGATCGCGCGCGAGTCCTTCATCAAAGATTACGCGCCGGGAGACCACGCCGCATGTTACACCAGTTCCGTTCCGGGTGACCGGGCGGTCACCGTGCTGCGGCGGCAAAGGATCTAAGTGACGGACGTGGGGCAGATTACCCTGCTGTGATCGAGGAGCTAGACGATGAGTTGCGACGTGTTTGCCAACAATAATGAAATCTCCTGCAAGAAGGGTGGCAATAAGGTGATCGCGGAGTTTCCTGACGTCTGTCTGAGCCCGCCGTCTCCGCCCGCGGGGCCCATACCGGTGCCTTACCCCGATACTTCCTTCTCCAAGGACATGAAGAACGGGAGCAAGACCGTCAAGATCAAGGGCGGGGAGGTGATGCTCAAGGACAAGTCTTTCTACAAGACTTCGCCGCTCGGCGATGAGGCGGCCACCAAGGGGCTGGGCGCCAACGTAATCACGCATACGATCACGGGCAAGACCTACTTCGTCGCCTGGTCGATGGACGTCAAGTTCGAAGGCAAGAACGTCGACCGCCACATCGACATGACGACGTCCAACCACATGTCTCCGCCCGGGGGCACGGGGCCTACGGGCGTGAGCATGGGCGCGATGAGCAACGCCGGGGTCGTTAATCTGAAATGCAAGGACGAATGGGATGACTGTCAGAGAAAGCAGATGTGCGCAAAGGTGGATTCCTTAAACGAGACGACACCGCTCAAGAAGCAGCCGGTCACACCAGCCATGAAGACTGCGAAAAAGAAGTACGCAGCGGATTACCGGGAAAAAAATCCGGCTCCTGGCGGAAGCTGGACTGATGATTGCGCCAAGACCAACGGCAAGCCGGTCGATGCGGACCATGTAACGGACGTGCAGTGGGGCGGGGACGTAAAGGGACCCTTTGAGTATCTTGACATGTCGGTCAACCGCTCGATCGGGAAGCAAATGGATCTATCGAATGTTGACCCGGCCGAGAGTTTTACGACCGATCCGAATTGCGGATGTTGAGGTGAACGAACATGAATCCAATCAACCACCCAGAACACTTGAAGTCATTGCTCGATCGAGTCTTCGAGCTTCGCCGACAATACTACGAGCTTGACACGCAACTCAAGCAAACGCTCGGACCACCTGCCTCCGAAGCCGACATCCGCGACTTTGAGGAAGCGATCGGCTTTACGCTACCACCTTCCTACAGAGCGTTCTTGTCGTTACACGATGGATGGATTAGGTGGGAGGGAGACATTCACATTCTGTCTCTCGCTCAAATGAGGGAAGGCCCGTTTGTGGAATGGGTCCGCGAATGGAAGAAGGAGGCGGAGGAAAGCGAAGACGTCGTGGTTCTGAATGGGCTGATAATCGCAACTCAGCTCCATTGGGACACCGGGCTCATCTTGGATACCAATGAGGTCGACGACCAAGGGGAAATGCCAATCGTCAACTGGGACCGAAGTGAAATCGTTCGGTATACGAGCTTTTCAGATCTCTTGGAGCGATCGGCCGAGGATCTCCAGGGGCTGATCGACAATGGGGTGTAGACAGTACCGTCGGCCCGTGCGAACAGATGGATCGGCACCCCTACGACGAGCCCCATCTTCCTGAAGAACTTCAGTTTGGCCACGAAAGAGTTGTGTACACGGACGCGACGCAAGAAGCGAGACAGACCGCAGCAGATCGTTCGCAAACTGTGGAAATCAGCTGCGATCCGCGAGGGATCTTTCGAACATGTGCGGCTGAAGATTATGAAGAAAGTGTTGCCTATTGATTTGGCCATCCAATCTCCAATTGACACGACACTCCCAATGCGGCAACGAACGATCGAAATCGTGGTTACACAGCATCTGGAGGAAGTGGCCATCTTGTGGCTGCGCCGCGATGACGGTGCGGGCCAACCCCACTACTTCCTCAAGGATCTGGCGGAGTTCGACGATCAACTGGCCGCTCATCTGGATGGGCTGAAAATTGCCGGGGAGAGTGGCTGGGTATTGTGCGAGCAAGAACTGCGATGGCAAGAACCGGGTGAGGTCTTCGCCGCCGCCCTGCTTGCGTTTGCAGACGGCGATGGTCATCGCATCCAGACCGTGCTCGACGTGGTCGATCAGTCAACCGAACCGTCCCGAGCACTGGTTTCCGCCCTCGGATGGCTGCCTTACGATCGGGCCGCCGAGCACATCAACCAGTTTCTGTCGACTGAAACCCCATGGCTTCGCCGAATCGGGATCGCTGCCGCCGCGGCCCACCGCCACGATCCGGGCGCGGCGCTGGCGGCGGCCATCAAGGATTCTGATTCACTGCTGCGAGCCCGGGCGCTGCGGGCGGTTGGGGAGTTGGGACGGGTTGATTTGTTGAATGCCGCTGGGCAACATGTGGGGGCGGAAGACGACCTGTGCCGCTTTTCCGCCGCCTGGTCGGTTGCGCTACTGTCGGGCGCGGAAGAGGCGATCGAGGAGTTGCAGGCCGTTGTCGAACGGAGTGGATCTGGATCGGAAAGAGCCCTTCAATTGGCGCTGCGACGAATGGAAATCGGTCAGGGCGAGAGCTGGATTCAGCGGCTCGCTGAACTCCCACATCTGGCTCGACCGGCCGTGGTCGGCGCCGGCGTGCTCGGCGTACCCGAGTCGATTTCTTGGCTGATCGATCAGATGCAGATCCCCGAGTTGGCCCGCGTGGCCGGCGAGGCGTTTACCGCGATCACCGGCCTGGCGCTCGACAGCCAGCCGTTTGAGGGCGAATGGCCCGAAGGGTTCGTGGCCGGACCCACCGAAGACCCCGAAGACGAAAACGTGGAAATGGACGCCGACGAAAATCTGCCTTGGCCGAATCGAGAGGCGATCGCCGACTGGTGGCGGAAGCATCGAGATCGGTTCGAGCCGGGAACGCGGTACTTGGTCGGCCGGCCGATGACGGTCGAGTGGCTTGATGAAGTGCTCAGAAACGGATATCAACGACAGCGGGCCGCGGCGGCCTTGGAATTGGCCATCCGGCAGCCGGGCACACCGCTGTTCGAGGTCCGGGCGCCCGGTTGGCGACAGCAGAAGCTGCTCGCGGCGGGCGGCCGATAGACCGTGTGGCCCGGTTCAGACCTGGCTGTTGATCGCCTGTGAAACCACGGTCGTTGCCGCCGTTGTTGAGGTTTTCCAGTGACGTTTTCTAGCGAACCGGCATTGCCTGCAATGGATTCCCAACCAGACGATTCTTCTGCTGAGCCGGGCGTGCTCCCCGAGGTGTATCAACAGCACCTCGAGGAGTTTCGATCGCTATGGACCCAGAGACAGGAGATGCTGTTGTCTGCGGAACTCACGGCCGGCGACCTGGACGCTTGGGAGGAGCGCATCGCTGCGCACCTCGACGCTTTGTTGCTGCCCGGCGAGGAGGCCGTCATACGGCTCGTCGCCGAAGGTCTCTGTGGAGAGGACGCGGAAATCGTCTTCGGCGCCGCGTTGGTTCTCTTGAAGCTGGAATCTCAGCGGGCGGCTTCTTTGGTCGGCGAGGCGCTGCGCGAGGCCGAAGACGATCGACTGGAAGGCATCGGCCAAGCCCTCTGCCACGCTCCGATTGCCTGGCTGGAAACCACACTGCGGCAGACGTTGAAATCCGACGTCCCGCCCCGCGCCCTCGCCGCCGCCGAGGCGCTGGCGTTTCATCACAAACTACGGCCGGAGGAGCCGCGCTTGGGCGCGTTGCTGGCCGACGAAAACCCGGCGGTACGCGCCGCGGCGTGGCGGGTGGTTGCTGCCGTTGACTCGGCCGGCGGTCGATAGATCCTTCAACACGTCGGTTTCAGATGCTCGTAACGCTTACCATTCAGAACGACTACCAAGCCAGTCGGCGGATCGTCCTGCGGGCCGATCAAGAAATGAAGGTCGGGCGGACCGAGTGGGCTGACGTCGCTATCGCCCGCGACAAAAACATGTCCTCGGTTCATTTTGTGGTGCAATGCAAGGGCGACACCTGTCGCATTCGCGATTTGAATAGCACCAACGGGACATTTGTTAATGGTGAACCTGTCATTGAGGCCGAGTTGACCGAAGGCGATCATGTTTTGGCCGGTCAGACCAAGTTCGTTGTTCGCATTGAACGCAGCTCTGACGTACCCAGAGCAACCGTGCCCGAGGAACCAGTAGATACCGCTCCGACCGTTGAGCGCCAGGTGAGCCCGTTATTAGTCGAATCTGTTTCTTCGACGCCGACGAGTGACGGTTTTAGTGGCCTCACGATTGAAGACCCCGATTCCTCTGCCATGGCCGCGGCGATGCAGAACATTCCGGCGGACGTTCTCGCCCGGCCGTATCACCTGGCGCTGATCGACGACGAAGCGGCTGTCCGGCGGAGTGCCTTGCTCGCCGCGGCGTGGTCGGGGCAAGAGTGGCTGCTGAAGTATTGCCTCGGCATGAGCCGTGCGCCCTGTGATGAAAACTGGGACGTCTTACTGCTGTTGGCCATTCTGGCAGCGCCGTCAGACTTGCGGGCGATCCTTGCCATCGGGCGCGAGCGAGAGCTGGGGCCGCGCCGCTTCGGTGTGCTGGGCACGTTCGGTCACCCCGACGTCGTCAGAGATTTGCTCATCGGGATGCAAAGCAAGGACGCGGAATCGGCGGCGGCGGCTGGGATGGCGTTTACCAAGCTGACCGGATTCGAGTTCGATTCGCCTCCCGACGACCAGCCACCACCGGCCGACAGCGAAGCGCCGCGGGCGGATGCGGCGGCGGCCCAGGAACACTGGCGGCAGGTCGAATCGCAATTCTCCCAGGCCGCGCGCTGGTGTCGCGGCTTTGACGTAGGCGGCAGTGTTCCGTCGAGCGTGCTGGCAAAGCTCGATCTTGAGTCGCGGTTTGAAGTGTTTCTGCGGGCAAGCCACCGGGGGCAATGGCAAGGCAGCCCGATCGATCTCGCAGTGATTCAGTAGGTAATGTGCCCCGACTTTTTCGACAGAGGCTGCTAGGCTCTGCCTCAAAACACATTGGATTCGTGTTTCTCATCAGGCCGCTGGGCGTTAGCTCACGGTTTTGCGCCGCACATCGACCCACGGAACCGGACGCTAACGCGTCGCGGCTGATGTTTTCAGACAGAGGCTAGCTTCGCACTTACGGTATGCGGTAAACTGCGTCTGTGGCATGTTGCCAAAATCGGGCTGCCAGCACGATTTCGGCGGGTTTTGTCGCTACACTGAGGAAACCATTCGCGGAAAAAGGGAAACTACGGATGCCGTCTACACCCACAACGCTCGATTCGCTGCTGCCACGGCTTACGCCGAGACAAAACGAGATTCACCTGAACGCGACGGTTTTGGAAGTCGCCGAGCCATCGCAGCTCGCCGAGTTGGCCGCGGATGGAAAGATTCGTCGTTTTTTGTTGGGCCGTTTGTCCGACACGGCGGCCCTGGTCGACCCAGGCTCCGGCAAGCTGCTCGAAGAGGCTCTCTTGGCCGGCGGACACACCCCGAAAATCACCTGAAACCTCATACCGCTACAAGCGGCGCAGGCAAGTTGGAAGCCACGCGCAGCAATCGCGAGAATCATGTGCGACTCTCGCTTTCGCTACCGAGCAAGGAGAATCCCGTGAAACTCGAACATGTATTGAGCCGTACAGGCGATGTGGAAATCGATCTGGATGATTACCGCGCGGATGCGCTGAAGAAAGCTGCTAAGTTTTGGGTCGGACAGGAGGCGAGTAAGTTTAACAAAGGGAAGAGCATTTCGGCTCTAACAAAGGTCTTCGGAGAAAAGACCGCGGCCAAGAAAGCCGCGATTCGACTCAGCGACAAGCAGAAACGCGTGCTGGAGATCTTCGCCCTGTACGGTCCGGTTGTTTCCGGGACCGTGTTGGCCGTGGAGGCTCTGCAGCGCAAGCTGATCGAAAAACAAGACGACTCAGCGCAGTCTTACTACCAACCGCGTCACGACGACATCGTGAACAAGCTTCGTGAACAACTTGTCTTGCTCGATTCTGAGTACAGTTACGGCGGTTATGGCTATGGTTACGGTTACGGATCGTACGGCCGACGTTACCCAGAACTGACGCTACATCCGGCGATTGCCGGGGCGATCGATCCTGCCGAGCCGCTGCCGTGGGAACCGTCCGAACCGATATCGAACGCGAAGGGAACGCAATCGCGCAGCTCGGCGGAGCCGGCGTTGGATATGTGGCGTGTCGCTCAGTCGTTAAGCGAAATGGGAAATTGGAAAACGCTCAAAGGCGATGCACTGTCAAAGGGAAGTCGCAACAAGCTGCGGCGCATGACTTCGCTTGCCTCGGCCGAAGACAACCCTTTGGATCTGCCCGATCCTGAGTCGTTCTACTACGAGTTGCTGCGCGAAATGGAATTCCTTTCCGTTGAGGTCGAACCGCGACACGTATTGAGCGCCGAGCTCGAACAACACTTCGCCGCGCCAGCCGTCGCGCAAGCCTGGCACGTTTTGCGCGCGTGGTTGGACATGCGGCTTTGGCAGGACGGGATCGGTGTCGTGCCGGACCGGGACGTTGAGTATGAACCGGTGCGCATCGAACCTGACAGCCTGCGCAGCGCCAAGGAACTGCTGATCTGGGCGTTCTGCCGATTGGCCCACTCGCCTTGTGACTGGCTTGACCTGGAAGGGTTCCTGAAGGACTTTTGGCGAACCACGCACGAGGCCGCTGTCAGTTTTTACTGGAGCGGGTACACATGGCAGCCAGAATTCGCGATGGCCCGCTCGAAGCAGAAGCTTCCAACTGGCCCTGACCGCAACATGGCATATTGGCTCGACGACGAAGGGACTTGGGTGGCCAACGCAATCGCGGTCACGTTCGTCGCGTTGGGTTTGGTCCAACGCGGCGAATCGGACGGAAAGAAGAAACGTCCCTGTTTCCGGCTCACCGACCTCGGCCGTCGGGCCTTCGCCGCGCCCAAGACGGAGGCAGAGGATCACCAAGACGCCACGCCTTTTCTCACCGTGCAGCCGAACCATGAAATTCTGGCGTACATGGATGCGGCCGATGCGAAGCGGATTTGCACCTTGGCACGATTCGCCCACAGCGGCAAGACCAACGCCGGTCCCGTGCAATGCTTCTCGCTGAGTCGCGAGTCGGTTTACGGTGCGCTCGAAAGCGGAATGACCGTGGCGCAGATCGAGGCGTTTCTCGTCGAGCACGGCAAGACCGAGCTGCCCACCAACGTAGCCCACGCACTAACGCAATGGTCGGGAAAACGCGAATCGCTGGTGTTGCGACATGGCGTCACGCTGGGCCTGATGGCAGAGGGCCGTGCGACCGAAGCACCCCAGGCCCAGGGTGAATCGCTGGGTGAGGGGAGCGCCGTCTTGAAGAAAATGAACGCCAAGAGGGCAGCGACGGACTATCCGGGCTGGACGGTGTTGGATCATCAAAGGGAGCTTCCAAAAGCATGGAATGTTGACGAGCTCGGATGCCTACGAAACGGCGGAGATGACACGCTCTCGCGCGTCCGTCTCGCCTACATGGCCGATGAGAAGGCCAACGGTTGGCTGATATCGGAGAAGTCGATCACACGGGCACGCAAACAAGGCTTCACGGCCGAGCAGATGCTTGCCTGGTTGTCAATTCATTTGTTGCACGAAACCCCAGCATTGTTGAAAACAGCGATTCGTAATTGGACCGGCCGGGCGAGCGTGTTTGCCGGAAAGGTCCAACTGCTCCAGATACTGGAAAAGGACGCTCGCGATGCGATTCTCCACAGCGACGTTTTTCGTCCGCTGCTGGCCGGACACATCGCGCCGTGCTGGTTCATCGTTCGAGACGACAAGGCCAGCGAAGTCAAACGGTTGTTAAAATGCCTCGGTTTTCTCGCCGACGCATCGCATCAGATCGCGTCGATAGACGAATGCCGCGGCATCAAGACGACGAACGAACCGCCCACCAAGATCACCAAGAAGATCAGCCGCACACGCCGACGTAGACGCCGGTAGTATCTGTACGATGACCCAATTCAACTCTGAAAACCCGCTGATTGTTCAGGGCGATCACACGGTGCTGCTGGAGGTCGATAGCCCTCGCTATTTACCCGCCCGCGATGCCTTGGCCCGCTTCGCCGAATTGGTCAAGTCTCCCGAGCATATCCATACCTATCGGATTACGCCGCTGTCGATTTGGAACGCCTGCGCCGCGGGAGTAGAAACGGACGAGATTGTCGAAACGCTGCACGAGTTCTCGAAATACGAGGTGCCGCAACACGTAACGGTGGAAATCCAAGACTACGCTTCGCGCTACGGACGCCTACGTTTGACTCGCGATCATCGGGGCCTTGTGTTGGCAGCCGACGACCGACCGCTGGCCGAAGAGATCGGTCGCAATAAACACGTTGTGCCGTTGCTCGGCGAGCGCGATTCTCCGCTGGAGTTTCGCGTCGATGCCATGGCGCGAGGGCGGCTCAAGCAGGCGCTGATCAAGATCGGTTTTCCGGTCGAGGATCTGGCCGGCTATCGAGACGGGGAGACGCTGCCGATCTCGCTGCTGACGACGACCGTTGCCGGCAAAGAGTTCCGCCTGAGACACTATCAAGAAGAAGCTGCCCGCGTGTTTCACGCCGGCGGCAGCACGCACGGTGGATCGGGAGTGGTTGTGCTGCCGTGTGGGGCCGGGAAAACGGTCGTCGCCATGGCCTGTATGGCCCTAGTGCAATCTTCGACACTCGTGCTGACCACGGGCGTGACCGCCAGCCGCCAATGGATTTCGGAGTTGCTCGACAAAACGTCTCTCCAGCCCGATCAGATAGGCGAGTACAACGGCTCGAACAAGAACGTGAAGCCGGTGACGGTGGCCACGTACAACATCATGACCTATCGGCCCAACAAAAACGCCGAATTCGTCCACCTCGAACTGTTCGACCAACGAGACTGGGGACTGATCGTCTACGACGAGGTGCATCTCTTGCCGGCGCCGGTTTTTCAGGTCACGGCCGGATTGCAGGCCCGGCGGCGATTGGGGCTGACCGCCACGTTGGTCCGCGAAGACGGGCGCGAAGACGACGTGTTCGCCCTGATCGGACCGAAGAAGGTCGACGTCCCCTGGAAGGTGTTGGAAAAGCAGGGATGGATCGCTTCGGCCCAGTGTACGGAGATCCGGCTGGCGCTGCCCGAGGAGATCAAAATGTCGTATGCGGTGGCCGACGCCCGACAGAAGTTCCGCATCGCCTCGGAGAATCCACTGAAAATCGACGTTGTAAAAAACCTGCTGGCGCGCCATCCCGGCGAGCCGACACTGATCATTAGCATGTACGTCGATCAGATTCGCGGGATGGCCAAAGAGTTGGGCGTGCCCGTTCTGACCGGCTCGACGCCGCAACGCAAGCGAGACGCGCTGTTCGCGGATTTCAAGGCCGGGCGGCTCGGCGTGCTGGCCGTATCGAAAGTGGCCAATTTTGCCGTCGACTTGCCGGATGCCTCGGTGGCCATCCAGATCTCGGGCACATTCGGTTCGCGTCAGGAAGAGGCACAGCGTTTAGGACGCATTCTCCGCCCCAAGTCGGGTGAGAACCAGGCCTACTTTTACACCGTGGTCAGCCGCGATACGGTAGAACAAGATTTCGCACTCAAGCGGCAGTTGTTCCTTTGCGAACAGGGATACGCCTACGAGATTCTCGACGTGGATGAGAATGGTCACGGCTTAGACACAGGAAACTCTTCGACGTCGACGGAGCCGACTTCATCCCGCGGATGACCGAGTAGGATCGACAACATTTCATGAACAAGCGCAACTCGTCGAGCCGCCGACTGTTTGAACAGGCCAAGCTCGAATTGATGGCCCAAGCGGAGCGCAAGCCGCACAAGCAGCGCGGGGATCGCAACTCCTGGGTTCTGATCAAAGATTTTCTCGGTCTACTGCGCGGCCAACGGCGGGCGATGGGGCTGGCGATGGCGACCCTTACCGTGGCAACGCTGTTGGCGCTCGTGCCTCCGGCCGCCACCAAGGTCTTGGTCGACTATGTCTTGAGTGACCGACCGCTGCCCGATTTCGTGCCGGCCTGGGTGCCCCGAGAGCAATGGTCGCTGTTGTTGGCGATGACCGGCGCGGTGCTGGGCATCTCGTTACTCAAGCTGGTGATTCACGTCTGGGGCCGTTGGCACGCCACGCGAATCACCAAGTTACTGCAAATGTCGGTGCGCAAACGGGTCTTTGCCCACGTCATGCGCCTGCCGCTGTATCGCATTCAAGAGCTCAAGTCGGGCGGTGCGGCGAGTATCCTGCGGCAAGACGCCGGCAGTGTCGGAGATTTGGTTTTCGGGCTGCTCTACAATCCGTGGCGAGCCGTCATTCAATTGGTGGGCAGCTTATCCATTTTGGCACTGGTCGACTGGCGGCTGCTATTGGGAGCGCTCGTCTTGTTGCCTCTGGTGTATGTCTCGCATCGCACTTGGATCGGTCGGATTCGCCCACAGCATCGGCGCATCCGTGCCGAGCGGGAGCGAGTCGATGGATTGGCTACCGAAGCTTTCGGCGGCATGAGGGTCGTTCGCGCCTTTGGCCGTCAGCGCTCCGAGACCAGCCGCATCATGCGCGGAAACCATCTGATGGGCCGGCAGGAACTCCATGCCTGGTGGTCGATGCGCTGGATCGAGATCGTGTGGGAAGTGCTCGTGCCGCTCGCCAGCGCGGCGCTGATCGTCTACGGCGGCTGGCGGGTGATTCAAGGCGAGCTGAGTTTAGGCGACCTGATCATGTTTCTGGCGTATCTATTGATGCTGTTGGCCCCGCTGGCGATACTCGCCCAAAGCGCGGCGACGCTGCAAAACGGACTGTCCGGCCTCGATCGCATTCTCGACTTGCTCGATGAACCAACCGAGATGGGTTCGGGCACCATTCGCTTGATCAAACCAGACGTCGCGGGTCGAGTGACGTTTGAGAATGTGTCGTTCAGCTACCCTGGATCGAGCGACTTTGCCCTGCGAGATATCAACCTTGATATCCAAGCGGGGGAAACGATCGCGCTGGTCGGACCGAGCGGCAGCGGCAAGACGACGCTGTGCAATCTTGTTGCCCGTTTCTACGAACCGACCAGCGGCCGTATTCTGCTCGACGGAACCGATGTCGCGGAGATCGAGATCGCCAGCTTTCGCCATTTGACCGGCATCGTCGACCAAGACGTGTTTTTGTTCGACGGCACGGTGGCCGAAAACATCGCCTACGGAAACCGCCACGCCAGCGAGGCCGATGTGCGTGCCGCCGCACTTCTTGCTAACGCCATCGAGTTCATCGAACCGTTGGCCCACGGTTTCGATACGTTGATCGGCGAGCGGGGAGTGAAGCTAAGCGGCGGACAGCGACAGCGGCTGGCGATTGCCCGCGCGGTGCTTGCCGACCCGCAGATTTTGATTCTCGACGAGGCGACGAGCAATCTCGATACCGAAAGCGAGCTGACCATCCAAAACAGTCTGGCCGCTCTGATGGACAGTCGCACGGCCGTGGTCATCGCCCACCGACTGAGCACGATCGCCCACGCCGACCGCATCGTCGTACTCGAGGGTGGTCGGATCGTCGAAATCGGCACACACACTTCGCTGATGGCCAGCGATGGCCATTACCGTGAGATGGTGCTGTTGCAAACACGTTCCGTAATCGTCGAGCGCGACGGCAAAGTGTAAGCGGCGTCCTCGCCCATCGCCCATCAACAGCTTGAACGCCATCGTCGGCTCTTCGAGCAGCGGGAACGAGAACATCGGCGGGTCGATCACGATGTCGCGAATGGTCCGCGCACCGGGACTTCAAGCGTCGAACCGGCTGCGCAGCTCTGCCGGCAATACAGGGCAGGCAGCGGCCGGCTGGCGGAAAATCCGATGTCTCAGCCGGGCGATCAGGTCGTATAGGCGATCTCGCGGGGCCGCCGGCATGATGCGGCAGAGCAGGGAGATGAGCCGCCACAATCCGCCCAGCCTTGCGAGGATGTGCAGCACGGCGGCCGAGCGGACCAGCAGCCGTCCGTCGCTGGTCATTACGATGATGCTGTCGGGCAGGTTCTCGCGATCTGGCTCCGGCACGATTTGCAAGAATCGTTCGCCTCCCAGCGGCGCGAAGCGAAACGCCGCACCGAGGGTGTCTTCGGCCAGCACGAATCGCACCCAACGATGACACAGGCCGCAGTGTCCGTCGTAGAAGATCGGCTCGGTCGCTTCCTTGTTCATCGGCTTGATCCAGGCCGGGTCGAAGGTAAACAGGAGCAGCATCACCATGCCGAGGCTCAGGTCGACGAAGTCGATGAGCACCATCAGCGTGGCGTGCATCAGCAACATAGCGACCCACACGAACGGACGCAATCGGCGCACGAGCGCCAGCGGAGCGAACAACAACTCGAATCCCAAAGCAGCCCAGGTGGCCAGCGCGAGGATCGTCGCCGGCAGCCCCGCGACCGCCTCGCGCAGCGCCGTCGATCGGGCCTGCGGGATTTCGAGCACTCGGGCCACTGCCGTGCCGTCGATCCAGGAGGGGCTAATCAGCTTGGTGTAGCCGCTGTACGAATAGCCCAGCGCCATCAACACCCAGGCCACCGTGAAGATGCCCACGGGCATCTGCCAGCCGCCGCCCGGATCGAGACGACCGCGGGCCTTCCACGAACCGTAGGGAGCGCCGCCGATGCAGGCATGGGCCAGCAGAATCCAGCCGACGTAGGACATGCCCGGGTTGGCGATCAGCGGGTTGCGGCCGACGAGGCAAGCCGAGATGTACCACAGCACGAGGGCCGCGATGCGGTCGTTATAGCCGGCGGCGAACATCGCCGCCGCGATGGCCGCGACGATGACCAGAGCGGTCACAAACGACGGGCCATCGACGAGTGCCAGCACGTTGGGGAATAGATAGAGCAGCGGGCTGTCGGCGGCGACGGGGATTACGCCTTCGTTGGAAAACAACTCCGCGGCGCACGGCGCTAGGTGAACGAAATGCACGAGGAGATAAACGCCGAGCACCGCGCGAAACAGGCTGTATTGGCCGCCGGTCCAGGCGTTGGTTAGCGACATGGCGGCCTCAACTCGCGCGGTAACCGGCCCATGTCGGTGCCTTCGAGCGGCTCGTAGCGCACCCGCAGGTCGCCGGCGACGGTAGCCGGATCGATGCCGAATTCGCGCAGCAGCGGCGCATCGCCGCACAAGCCGTATTTCATCACGGCGGACAACATCGGCGCCGTGAGCTTGTTTTTCGCCAGCACGGGACCGTAGGCCAGCGCCGCGCCGTAGACGTTTCGCCGGTTGTACGGCCCGCGGAGTTTTGCGTAAACCTCGGGAGTGATTTCCAAGCTCTGCTCATTTCCGTCGGTGTCGATCCACTCGATAAAAAACCGCGTTGCATAAGTCTCCAGCCCGCCGGCGCTGGAGAACACCTTGGGGGCCGGCGAGGCCACGCTGGCGGCGCCGATGCCCTTGAGCGCCGGCAAGCCCGTCAAGTCGCCGACCATTTGCATCAGACCGACGGCGAGCAGCAGCGCCGTACACGTTCTGGTAACATACGTTTTATTCATGTCTCACTCGGCCGTAACTTTGAAGGCGGCGATTTCGGCGGAGACGCATCGCAACTGCCATCGCTTAGGGCTACCGAACGTGCCGAACAACATGTCCCACAGCGGCAGGTCGGCGTAATTATAGTCGTGCAAGCCCTCCTGGTAATGCACGCAGTGGCTCTCGGGCCGCTGAAAAACAAATCCCAGCCAGTACGGCGTCGGCACGTTCCAATGATAGAACAGTTCGGCGAGGGCCGTGATTAACACCGCTTACGTCGCCGCCTGTGGAATAACGCCCACCAGCAGGCACAAAATCGCACTCGATAGCACTCCGTTGGCCAAGATTTCTAGCGGATGCTTGTAGAAATCGGTAATCGCCACATAGCCGACGACGATGATGGAGATGGTCATCGGAGCGGTTCAATCTGCGCGAGTCATCGGGAAGGCAATATAGTAACGCCTGTTGGGGCTAATCCGCAAGCGTGAACCATCGCTTGCGGATTAGCCGGATCGAAGTGCATCGGCCAGTTTTTGCAGTCGGCCCGGGCTTCTGATAGTCTTGTAACGTGATGACTATTTCCGTTTCCGCAGATGAACAGAATTGAGTATCGCATTGTGCCCCGCCAGCAACTCGACGTTCAATACGATGGCAAGATCGCAGCACGGGTTCGCGCGATCTGCCGCGCGCTGGTCGTCGCGTGCGTGTTGCTGAGCGCGGTCGATTTGTCCGCCCAAGACACGGCGAATGATGATGCCCCACGGTATTTTCCCGGGCTGGTCGCGACCTATACGGACGGGCAGGGCCGATCGTATCGCCGCATCGACGAGCGCGTTTCCTTCGACTGGCGCAACGCCCCGCCCGACGCGCGCGTTGCGGAAGGCAAGTTCTCGGCGCACTGGCGGGGCCGGCTCCGCACAACTCGCCCTGGCGCGTATCGGCTGTCTGTCTACGTGACCGGCGAAGTTCAGTTGACGCTCAACGGGCGGGTCGTGCTCGACGCATCCGCCAAGAAACCCTCGTGGATCGACTCCAAGCCGATCGAACTGCCGTTCGGGCATCATCCGTTGCGGATCAGCTACCGTAAGACAAGCGAGACGGCCCGGCTGTCGTTGTTATGGTCGGGGCCTGGTTTTTCGCTGGAACCGCTTTCGGAGCGATGGCTGTTTCACGAACCGAAGGATTCGCCGGACGACCAGTTCAAGCGGGGCCGACTGCTTGCAGACGCCCATCGCTGCGCGGCGTGTCATAAGATCCCCTCGCACGCGACACCGCCGAAGGCCCCGGCGTTGGATCGCGTGGCCGGGAATCTGTCGCGCCGCTGGATTATCGATCGGCTCACCGCGTCGAAACCTGCCGCCGGTGAACCGCATGGAACGATGCCGCGGTTTAAGCTAAAGAAAGACGACGCCGAAGCGATCGCAGCGTATTTGTTTAGCGCGCCCGCACGGCAGCCGGAAAAGAAGAAAACGCCCCAGGGCGATGCTGAATCGGGCCAGATCTTGGCCCACACACTCGGCTGCCTGGCGTGTCATACGATCGACAAGCTGGGACAGCGCAATTTGTTCGGCGGCGGCGATCTGACGCACGTCGGGCAAAAACGGCCGGCCGATTTTTTCGCCCGCTGGCTGGCCGATCCGGCGGCGATCAATCGCGATCATCGCATGCCGGTTTACGATCTCACGGCTGTGGAGCGCGGCGATTTGACGGCCTATCTGGCCACGCTTACCGCTGAAGGCAAGCCGGCCGCCGACACCCAACCGCGGCAAAGTGACAAGCCGCTGGTCGACCGTGGACGCAAACTGA
Source organism: Planctomycetota bacterium (assembly GCA_022564995.1). Classification (GTDB taxonomy): domain Bacteria; phylum Planctomycetota; class Planctomycetia; order Pirellulales; family JADFKK01; genus JADFKK01. The sequence goes on from JADFKK010000058.1 coordinate 20,446, forward strand.
TACAGCAGCATCGCTGCGCCGCGTGTCATCGACTGGGCGATGAGAAGCTGTCGAGCGATCCGCTGCCCGGGCCGATCGAGACCGGCGACGCCGCTTGGAAACAATCGTGCGTCGGTCCGCCGCGCGACGGGCGGCCCGGCTATCACCTTCGGCGAAGCGAGGCCGATGCGATTCGCAAATACCTAATCGGCTTGTCCCAAGCTAAAGTGGCCGACAAGGCCATCGAGCCCGACGCCGCGCTGCTGATGGCCCGCAACAACTGTTTTTCGTGTCATGCCCGCGGACTGCAAGGCGGCATCGCCGATCGGCTGCCGGCAGTGGCCGAGCGGCATGGCGTGTTGGCCTCGTTGCTGCCGGCCATGGCGCCGCCGGCGTTGGACGGCGTTGGTGACAAGCTAACGCGCAAGTCGCTCGCCAAGGCGATCCGTCGCGATGGCCCGCCGCTGCGAGATTGGCTGGTCGTGCGGATGCCGAAATTCCGCTTGAGCGACAAGCAGCTCGGCGCGATCGCGGATCATCTGATCGCCACGGACCGAGTTTTCGATCGACCATCGGTCGAGGCAAAACTGCCCGCTCGCAAGCAATTGCTCTCGGCCGGGGCGAAGCTGGTCACTTCCCAGGGTTTCGGCTGCGCGAGCTGTCACGGTATCGGACGTCGGCAACCGTCGAAAGATTCGCTGGCCGCGCGCGGGCCGAATCTGTCGATGCTCGGCGAGCGCATCCGGCGGACGTGGTTCGACCGCTTCGTGCGGAACCCGTCGCGGATGGTCCCGCGGATGGAGATGCCGACGATTGCGATTGCGGCCCGCGGACACTTGGGCGAAAACCTCGATCATCAACTGACGGCTGTTTGGGAAGTGCTCAATCAACCGGGCTTTGAGCCGCCGGCCTCGAGCGCGGTCCGCATCGCCCGCACCGCGGCGATTCCGGGTCGTAGCCGACGGGCAATCGTGCTGACCGACGTGCTCCACGTGGCACAGGCGTCTCGCCTGTGGAGCACCGGCGGAACGCCGGTGCCACGGACACGGTACATCAAGCCGCTGCTGATCGGGCTGCCGAATCGTCACAACGTATTGTTCGACCTGGAGACCAGCCGCCTGGCCGGTTGGTGGACCGGCGATGCGGCGGCGCAGCGGACCAAGGGCAAAACATGGTTCTGGGAGGCGGCTGGCGAGAGCGTTGCGTCGCTGGGTGGTGACGGGCCGGAGTTAAGCCTTGGCCCCGTCGAGAAGCTACTGCATCCGTTGCAAAAAGGACAACACATCAGCGAGTTTGACTCGGTGGAACATCTGCCCGGCGGCCTACGCTTCCGCCAGCGATTACATTTCGCGCCGAAGCGAGTCTTGGCCATCGAACAAACTTTCATCAGCCAATGGCGCCACACAACCGCCAGCGGATTTTCCCGATCGGTACGAATTACCGGCGCGAAAGCCAACGAACCCGTCCACCTGCGCGTCGTCGCATCCGAACATCTTTCCCAATCCAACATCTCCAAAGACGCCCGACGCATCACACTCCCAGGCGGCGAAGCCAGCATCCTTTTGTCCGGCGCCAAAACGGCCCGTTTCGTTTTTACGAACGGCGCGATTCACGCCACGCAGATAGCCGAGCAAGTCGATAGCTCCGTCGAATTCAAATTGCTCTATCTGACCGAGCGCCCCGTGCCGCCCTTTGCCATCGATTCGATCGTCCGCCGTGCCAACAAGCCCGTCGAACTGACCGTCGTGCCCGGTTATCGCGCCACACGGCTGTCGCTGCCGGCCGAGATCATGCCGACCGGCTTGGCTTGGCGCCCGGACGGCACGCTGGTGATCTCTTCGCTCAAGGGCCGGGTGTGGCTGGCCCACGATCGTGACGGTGACGGTCTGGAAGACCACGCGGCGGTGTTTAGCGACGAACTGGCGGCGCCTTACGGAGTGGCCACCCACGGCGAGGCGATTGACGTGATCACCAAATCGGCCCTGCTGCGGTTGCTGGACGAAGACCACGACGGAAAGGCCGATCGCACGATAACGCTGGCCAGCGGCTGGGGGCACACGGCCGACTATCACGATTGGACGGTCGGCCTCGTCAGCGATCCGGCGGGTAACTATTACGTCGCGCTGCCGTGTCAGCAAGACAAGCGGACGGGCGCGGCCGCCTATCTGCGCGGCACGGTGCTCAAACTGGCGCCGCGCACGCCGGACCTCCACGACCCGCGACCATTTGCGATCGAACCGCTCACGGCCGGTCACCGCTTTCCGATGGGCCTCGCCCGCAATCGCCGCGGCGATCTGTTCGTAACCGACAACCAGGGCAATTGGAACCCGTTCAACGAACTGAACCACGTCGTGGCCAAAGCGCATTACGGCTTTATCAACGCCAACGATCGTAACAAGGGTTTCAAGCGGCCGACCCGCCCGGCGGCCATCGAGATTCCGCACCCCTGGACCCGCAGCGTCAACGGCATTTGTTTTCTCGACACGCCGGCGGCGGTTCGCAAGCGGTTGGGGCGCGACCTGTTCGGCCCGCTGGAAGGCCACTTGATCGGCTGCGAATACGACACCCGCCGGCTCGTGCGGATGAGCCTGCAACGGGTGGGCGAAACGTATCAAGGCGCATGCTATCCGTTCAGCATTGAACCAGCTAAGGGCCGCCCGACGCTGCTGGGGCCGATCGTCTGCTCCGTGGCCCCCGACGGCGACCTGTACATCGGCAACATCCGCGACAGCGGCTGGGGTGGCGGGCAAAACATCGGCAGCGTCGTGCGGCTGCGGCCCACAGGCGAACTGCCTTGCGGCATTGCCGAAGTGCGGGCCGACTCCGAGGGCTTCATCATCGACCTGACCGCCCCGGCCGACGCGCTGCGCATGGCCGACGTGTCGAACTACGTCCTCTCGTCCTATCGCCGCCAAACCACTCCGGCCTACGGCAGCAAAGACCAAGACCGCCGTAGCGAAACCATCGCGTCGGTGACCGTCTCGGCAGACCGCCGCCAAATCAAGCTTCGCCTCCGCGGTCTTCGCGCCGGCTTCGTCTACGACCTGCGCTTGAAGAATCTCGCCGGCGAAGACAAAACCTTCTTCCCCGCCGAAGCGTATTACACCTTGCGGACGATTCCGAAATAAAAGCGGCGATCGTAGAAAACCGTTGGGCGCACAGTAGCCCGACGCGCAAGCGAGGGAAAAACCATGAGGGAAAAACCATGAGGGAAAAACCATGATTTGCTGTCCCTCGCTTGCGCGTCGGGCTAGTGTGGCCGATATGTAACGCGTCTTCTGCCAAAGCCCAGCAGGCCCAGCATCCCGATCAGCCCCAGCAGCAGTGCAGACGGTTCGGGCACGGCAGCGGCGAGTTGACCTTCTCCGGACGGCGAGGCGGCGGGGCTCGGTCCGGTCCAATCGGCCAGCAGCACGGTCAGATCCTGGAAATTTACCGGCGTGGTTAGCGGGTCGACCAGGTTCCCTTCTTGCACGGTCACGTCCTGGTTCCAGTTGGCTAACAGCACGGTCAGGTCTTGAAAGTCGACAAATCCGTTTCCGGTCAAGTCGCTCAGCAGAGAAGCTGCGATCAGACGGACGTTGTCGATGCCGAGCGTAGCTTGCGCATCGGCCGGCGGAAAAGCCAGCGACGAGGCGGTCACGCCGACACGGATCGTCAGGCGGTAATCCGCTGCTGCGGCGAAGGTGTGCGACACGGCAACCCAATCATCAAAGCCCGTATCGTAGATCATGTTCCGGTCGACCAACGCCGTGGAGTCGTTCGTCGACAGGTTCGTTAATAAAACGGTCGCATTTGACGTGGCGCCCGACGGCGGTAGGGAGAAAGTCTTGCCGAAGGCATAATAATCGAAGGCCAACTCGTCGCCGACGCCAGCCGAGAACTCCTGCTCGAACGCCGAAGCGGCCTGTGTGAGGGGAGTCATGAACGCGAAGGTGCTTACGTTGAGGTACGAAAATTGCTCTCCTTCAACCGGCTCAAAGTCATGGACCAGAACTTCGTTGACCACCTCCTGAAATGACGCCCGAACCGCCGGAGTGCCGGTTACAATGGTCCAGCCGTTAAGGTCGGGCGAATCTTCGAACGAGCCGTTGACGATTTCGCCCCGCGCGCACAGCGACGTCGCGGCGAGCAGTAGCACGAAGACGGCAATGAACGTCGCTTGACGCATGTGAGATTCTCGGAGGCGGACAGGAATTACAGCATCGATCTCGAATATCCCAGACTATCACGACTGGCGCGCCTTTGCAAAGTGATTTGCTCTGGTTTCGCCCACGGGCAGTTGACGCGGGAGAGCCGTGGCTCCAAGAATTGGTGGCGGGGCGCGACGTAGATCTCGCTTGCCGAGCGGGATCTGGGGCAGATCGCAAGACCACGATTAGGATTAAGATTAAGATTAAGATTAAGATTTGGATTAGGATTTGGAGCGGGTCGAACATGAGAATCGCCAAACGCAGCCGGGCCGGCATCACACGCGGCGACGTCGTCGCGATGCTTGCCGTGGCGACGTTGTTGTTGATCGTCGGACTGCCGACGCTGAACCAGTTGCGCATTCGGGCTCAACGCACCACCTGCCAGGAGCACCAGCGGCGTTTGACCTATGCGGTGTTGCGCTACGAAAGCGACCACGGCCACTTTCCCGGCTATCGTAACCTGCAGGCGGTTGGAGCCGATGGTGCTCGACAACCGACCGGCTGGGTTTTTCCGTTGCTGCGGTATCTGGCCGAGCAGCCAAAGACTCCAGGCGGCGGGGAGAAATCGACCAACGAACCGCCGCCGGTCGATCCGAACGATCCGCGAGTGCAGATCTTCGCGGCCCACGGCACGGGCGGCCCCGACGAAACGCGGGGCCTGGTGCCGCAGGTGTTTATCGCCGGGCTGCTGTGTCCGAGCGATGCGCGCGAGGTCGGCGACGACATCGACCCGCAATCGACGTCGACGAGCTACGTGGTCAACACGGGACTGCCCGACGAACGACGCCGGGCATTGGGTCTCGAGAAGCACCAGATGGACGGCGTGTTTTTCGATCGTTTCGCCGACGGCGACTTTCCCGACGTCTCCGCTTCGCTGCTCCGGAAACGCGGCCAACTCGACTCGACCCTGCTGCTCAGCGAAAACGTCGACGCCGGCCAGTGGACCGATTACGACGAACCGCTGGTCGGCTTTGTCTGGCTGCCGCAAACCGCCCCGGGCGAGGCCCCGTCCGACGACGTCCTGTTACCGATCAATCGCCAGAGGGGCCAGGGCGACGGAACGTATCGATTCGCCCGTCCGTCCAGTCTTCACACCGGCGGCGTCAACGTCATATACTGCGACGGGCACGGCGATTTTCTCTACGAAGAGATCGACTACAGCGTCTTCTGCCGCCTGATGTCGCCCGACGACTCGTTGATCGATCGTTAGTCCGGATAATTCACTAGCCCGACGCGCAAGCGAGGGGCAGCCCGCGATTTCCCTCGCTTGCGCGTCGGGCTAGTGTGGACTCGGATTTGCGCGGTGTTCTGGGCAAGATATTCGCAACCCCCTTTCACCGCCAAACTTACGTCTATTGAGTGCATGCCCGTGAATAATCCGGGTTAGCGAGAACCGTAAGGTCGCCCCTACTAACGTCGTGAATTCCAGAAAAACAGCCTTCTTTTCCACCAAAGTAGCGCATCGGACTGTCCGAGGCGCTATAATCGGCTTCGACGCTCGGGCCGCTTCTGCTGCGTTCCGACCATGTCTTTTCACTCCTTCCACTCGCCGTCGTCGTTTTCACTCGTTCCACCTCGTTCGCGTTGAATCAAGATGCTTGGTAAAAAATCTCGCCGTGGCGCCCGGCGACGGCGCACCTTGCAGGCGTCCATTGAGGCGCTCGAACCGCGCCTGGTGCTCGATAGCACCGTCGTGTTTAACGAAATCATGTACAACCCGGCCCAGAGCGACGAGTCGCTCGAATGGGTCGAGTTGCACAATCAGAATTCCGTCGACGTCGACATCTCGGCCTGGCGAATCGACGACGGGATCAACTTCGATTTTCCCGAGGGCACCATCGTTCCGGGTGGCGGCTATCTGGTCGTGGCCAAAGACCCCGCGGCCCTGGCGGCGGCCGGCATCATCGGCACCGCCATGGGGCCTTACGGCGGGCAGCTCTCCAACGGCGGCGAGCAAATCGATCTGCGCGATCGCACGGATCGTTTGATGGATCGCCTTGATTATAATGACCGCGGCCGTTGGCCCGTCGCGCCCGACGGCTCGGGCGCCTCGTTGGCAAAGATCGACCCGAATCTTGCCAGCGGCGACTCCGAATCGTGGTCGACGAGCTTCGTGGTCGGCGGCACGCCGGGTGTGGAAAACGGCCTGGAGAAACTCGGCGAACCCGGCGATCCGCCGGAGCCGGACATCATCAGCGCGCTGACCACGCTGAGCGATCCCTGGCGGTTCGAGGCCTCCGGCGCGGCCCAGCCGGCCGACTGGCGGGAGTTGGACTTCGACGACTCGGCCTGGGGTGGTGCCGGGGGCGACGCCGATCTGGTCGGCTACTGGGACTTCGAGGGCAACACGAACGATCGCAGTGGCAACGGAAATGACGGTGTCTTAAAAAACGGGGCGGCATTGAACGCCGACACGCCGGGCGGTTTTTCGACGCAAGCGCTGAGGCTCTCCGGCACGCAGTACGTGCTGGTGCCCCACGATGACTCGCTCAACATCGCCACCTCGATGACGATCGCCGCCTGGGTCAAGCCGGTCGGAAACGTCTTCTGGGATGGAATCATCGCCAAAAATCCCAGCGCGGGCTCCGCCGCCAATCACGCCGGCAATTACGAACTGCGGATTAACTCTAGCAACCGGCAGTTGCAATTCCTCTGGGAACAGGGCGGCGCGAACACGACCACGAGCGCCAGCGCGGGTACGTCCCCCATCGCGAACAATCAGTGGACGCACATCGCGGTAACGGTCGTCAAGGGTGGCAGTGCGGAGTTTTACGTCAACGGCAGCCTGATCGCCACGCGGGGCGTCAACGCCAGCTTTGGCGTGACGAATACGAACGCCCTTTATATCGGCGACCGAGCCGATATTACCAGCACGCCGTTCGACGGCCTGCTCGACGACGTGGCGCTGTGGAACGGCGCGCTAGAGGCCGACGCCATCGCCGCGCTGGCGGCAAAGACCGCTTCGCCGCTCGACTTCGGGGCCAATCGCGGGCCATACTTCGCCGGCAGCGCGCCGTCGCCGCCGGGTGAAGGCGAATTGCCGCTGGGGCCGACGACGTATTATTTTCGGCAGGAGTTCGATTTCGACGAAGACTCGGCCCGCACCGAGCTAGTGCTCAATACGCTGGTCGACGACGGGGCGATTTTTTATCTCAACGGCGACGAACTGCACCGCCAGAACATGCCGGCCGGCGCGGTCTCCTTTGGTACGTTGGCGAGCAGCACCGTCGGCATCGCCGTCGAGAGCGGCGAGATCGTCGTGCCGGCGAGCAGCCTGCGAGTGGGCCGCAACGTGCTGGCTGTCGAAGTCCATCAGGCGTCGGCAGCCGACGGCGACATGCTATTCGCGACCGAGTTGACGGCGATCACTTCGCCGATCCAGTCGGTGTCCTTTCAGCCGATTTCGCTGGCGATCAACGAGACCGCGGCGGCCGGCGCCGGCGACAACGACTTTTGGTTCGAACTGTTCAACCACGGCGACGAGACGGTCGACCTGGACGGGTTCGTCGTCAAATCGACCGCCGGCGACGCGCATACGCTCAGCGGCATTTCGATTGCACCCGGGGCGTTTGTCGTGCTGACGGAAGCACAGATCGGCTTCGATGTCTTGCCCCAGACGCGAATCTTTCTCTACAACGAAGACGAGTCGCAGGTGGTCAGCGCCGCGGTCGTAAAAATCTTGCCCACGGCTCGCCATCCCGACGGCACGGGTGAGTTTCTGTTGCCGACCACGACGACCCCGGGCCAACCGAATGCGTTCGCGCTGCGCGACGAGATCGTCATTAACGAGATTTTTTATCACGCGCCGGAAGTGCTCGACGAGTCGAACCCGGAGGAGTGGCTCGAACTGTACAACCGCAGCGGATCGGTCGTCGATCTGGCCGGCTGGTCACTCGACGGGGCCGTCGACTTTTTGTTTCCCTTGGGGACGACCCTCGGGCCTCAGCAGTATCTCGTCGTCGCCCGCGATGCGGCGGCCTTGCGGGCGAAGTACCCGACGATCGACGTGGTCGGCCAATACGACGGCCGACTGAACAACAGCACCGACCGCATCGTGCTCGAAGACCCCTCGGGCAATCCGGCCGACGTGGTCGAATATTACCAAGACGGCCGTTGGTCGCGGGACGCCGACGGCGGCGGAAGCAGCCTGGAACTGCGCGATCCGAACGCCGACAACGCGGTGGCCGAGGCCTGGGCGGCCAGCGATGAATCGAGCAAAACCGCGTGGCGGAATTATTCTTACGAGGGCATCGTGCGCAGTAGCGCGGTCGGCCCGGACGGCCAGTGGAACGAATTGGTCTTGGGAATGCTCTCGCGCGGCGAGGTGCTGCTCGACAACATCAGCGTGATCCGCGACCCGCAAGGCGCGGCGACGGAGCAGGTGGTCAACGGCGGCTTCGAGTCGGACCCGCTCGGCGCGGTCCCGTCGTCGTGGCGGATGATCGGCACGCACCGGCACAGCGAGATCATCGTCGACCCGGCCGATCCGAATAATCGCGTGTTGCGCTTCGTCGCCACCGATCCGACCGAGCACATGCACAATCAGGCGAACACCACGCTGCGCCAGTCGATTTCCAACAGCGTGCGCTACCGCATCTCGTTCGACGCCCGCTGGGTCTCCGGCTCGAACCAACTCAACTCGCGGCTTTACTTCAATCGTTTGCCGGCCACGACGTTGATCGACCGACCGAACCAGTGGGGAACGCCGGGTGAGGCCAATTCCGTGCTGGAGAGTAACATCGGCCCGACGTTCGAGCATTTTATCCACGCGCCGGCTGTGCCTGAGCCGAACGAGCCGGTCACGGTGTTGGCCACGGTCAGTGACCCCAGCGGCGTCACGTCGATGACATTGCGTTACTCCGTGGGCGGCGGGGCGTTTCAATCGGTGACGATGAGGCACTCCGGCGGCGGAAACTATCAGGGCACGATTCCCCCGCAGGCCGCCGGCACGATCGTGCAGTTCTATGCCGAGGCCACCGACGGCGAAGGCGCACGGGCGACCTTCCCGCGCAGCGGTGCCGACTCGCGAGCGCTGTACAAGGTAAACGACGGCCTGGCCGCAACGACCGGCCTGCACAATCTGCGCTTCATCATGACGCCGGCCGACGCCAACTTCATGCACGCCACCGTCAATCTGATGAGCAACGATCGGATCGGGTTAACCGTCATTTACGACGAGTCGGAGATTTTCTACGACGTGGGGATTCGCCTCAGCGGAAGCGAGCGGGCGCGGCCGTTCACGGTGCGCCTGAGCTTCAATGTTCGTTTTAACACCGAGCATCTGTTCCGCGGAGTGCAGCGGACCATCGCCCTCGATCGCTCCGAAAGCACGGGCTTCGGGCAGCAGGAAGCCTTGACGCACCTGGTGTCGGCGCACGTCGGCATGATCCCCTCGGAATATAACGACCTGATCAACATCATCACGCCGCGCGCCGCCCACACCGGCGGGGCCGAACTGCAATTGTCGCGGTTCACCGACACGTTTCTTTCGTCGCAATTCGCCAATGGCGACGACGGGATGCTGTTTGAGTATGAGTTAATCTATTTCCCCACCAGCGCCGACGCCCAGGGCAACAAGCGGCCCCAGCCGGACGGAACGCGGGGCACGAGTCTGCGGACTTTGGGCAGCGACAAAGAGAATTACCGCCAAAACTACCTGATCAAGAACAACCGCTCGCGAGACGACTACAGCCGCTTGATCGAGTTCTTACAGGTCATGGCATTGGGCGGCTCGGCCTTCAATAACCAGATTGCCGACGTGATCGACGTCGACCAGTGGCTGCGCGCGTTCGCCCTCACCACGATCAGCGGCGCCGGAGACAATTTCGGGTCCGGCGCTCAGCACAACGCCCAGTTCTACGTCCGCCCCGAAGACGGCCGCGTGTTGTTTTTTCCGCACGACTTGGATGCGTTTCTCAGTCCCACTCTCGCCTTGGCGCCGGGCTCCGTGCTCCCGAAACTCATTGCCGATCGCACTCGAGCCCACATGTACTACGGGCACGTCTACGATATGCTCACGACGACGTACAACCAGGACTACATGCGGCACTTTACCGAGAACTACGGCTCGCTGCTGCCGGGGCAGAATTTCGCCGGCCATCTTGCGTTTATCAACCAGCGATCGAACTTCCTGTTGGGCCAAATCAACAACGTGGCCCGGCCGACGGACTTTGCCATCATCACCGGCAGTCCGCTGAACGTCGGCAACGCGCCCTCGGCCACCGTCACGGGCAACGGCTGGATCGACGTGCGCGAAATCCGTCTGGCCGGTAGCGACCAACCGTTGGACGTCGTCTGGACGGACGCCGATAGCTGGCGCGTTATTCTTCCGGTTGCGGCAGGCGTGAATGACCTGCCGTTCGAGGCCTACGACTACCAAGATCTGCCAGTCGGCAGCGCGAGTATCACGGTCGTCAGCACCGTCACCGAGCGGCCGCAAAACTTTCTGCGCATCAGCGAGTTGATGTACAACCCGGCTCCGCAGACGTCCGAGGAGTTGGCGACAACGGCGGGCGGCGCGGTCGTGTTCGGCAACGACCGGTACGAATACATCGAAATCATCAACACGTCCGACGCATCGGTTCCGCTCTCCGGCGCGGCATTCGTCGATGGTGTTCAGTTTGGCTTCGATGACGCCGAAAGCGACCTGGGCCCCGGCGAAACGATTGTGATCGTGCGCAATCAGGCCGCGTTCGCCAACCGCTACGGCAGCGACCCGTCGCTTCGCGTCGCACTTGGCGAATACGACGGCAGCGGGACGAAGCTGAGCAACGTTCTCTCGGTTGATCTGGTCAAGCGGGCTGTGCCGGTTGGCCGTATCGCTGCCGTTGTAACTCGCCCAGTCGACGTGAGGATCCAACCGCGCCTCGCGGTAAGCGTCGCCTTCGCGGCGCAGCCGATGGATCACGCCGTCCGCGGTTCGAATATGAGCATCGAATCCACTCTCGTTCAGGATTAAGCCCGAAAGAGTGGTGCCGTCCGTTAGCAACAGGTCCCCATGCCGAGGGCCGTCGTCGAGCGCTAATGCCACTTCGGACCCCTGTACTAGCGTCTCCAGGAAGTCGACCAGCGGCTCAAGTTCTTCCGGTGCGAGGTCGAAGGCTGGCATGCCGCGATTCGGAACGCCCTCGGTGATCAGTACTCCAAGTTGTTCCGCCGAATTTTCGTTAATGAAATCGAGGATCGCAGGGGCCCGATCGCTGCCGCTGCCGTCTCCGGCGTGGCACAGCGCGCACCGCGTCTGAAATGCGGTCTCCCCTGGTGTGTCTTGCGCCTGCGATGCCCATGTCGCGGCCAGCGCAAGGATCAATCCCAAAGTTCGTGTCACCAATACGTTCATCTGGCCCACGATTCTAGCGCGTCAGAGGGCATAGTGAGCCAAACCTTCAGCCGCGGCGGTCGAGAGTTCGATATCCCTCGCGTTTGCTAGACTTGCCTGCTTATGCCATCGGCCATGACTCACCTTGAATGTTCGCGTCCGGGATGCGACAAAGTCTTCCCCTATAGCCCTGCGCAGAACCTTTGCACGACCTGTAAACTGCCCCTGCTTGCTCGCTACGACCTGGATAAAGCAGCCCAGACACTGACCCTCGATGCCCTAAAAGGGCGGGCCAATACCATCTGGCGTTATGAAGAGGTGATGCCCAAGGCCGACCCCGTGACGCTGGGCGAAGGCATGACGGAACTGGTCCACACACGACGGCTCGGGGAAAAGCTCGGCCTCGAAAAACTCTACGTCAAAGATGAAGGACAGAACCCGACCGGCTCCTTTAAAGCTCGTGGTCTTTCGGCTGCCGTCACGA
>JADFKK010000059.1 GCA_022564995.1 Planctomycetota bacterium
AAATCCAAATCGAAGACATCCCCGACAGCAGCGACCCGACCGGCAGCATCTACAATCGTGTGCGGGCCGAGCAAATGCCGTTTATCCCCGGCACCTGGGTGTTAATGCAAGTGTTTCTCGAAGACCGCACGTGCGTGGTCCGCGTCAACGGGGTCGTCGTGGCGAAGAGCGACAAGATGCCCGCTGCCCGCGACGGAAACATCTCGCTACAAATGCACACCGGCAAGGGCTGGGTGAGATGGAAAGATTTGCGGGCTCGGAAGATCGAAAGCAAATCTCCATAAAGCCGCGACCGTTGGTCGCGCCCCGGCTCACGTCGCAGCCCGCGAATTCGGCGCGAACACAGAAACTGCTAGGGTGAACGGCCCCGGGTCTGCTCCGCCGGCAAGCGGTAGTGAACGTATACATGTGGATGAAGTTTACTGGGCCCGCGGTCGACGGGCGGCCGGGTTCGTGGTGTCGGCGAAAAAGTTGGTCGACGGCGGCGGGACGCGGCTGGCGGCGCTCTACTCCGAAACCGCCTTGGTCAGTTCGATTTCGCTTGCCGTGGTGCCATGAAGCTTCGAGAGGACCGCGCGGAATTTGCCGGACTTGGTACGGGGAATGTGCTCGACGGTGACGAAGCGAATCGCCAGGGAATCGCCGACGCGATGGCGCAGCTCTCGAAGCATGGCCTGCTCGCTGGCCTCACCGTAGTCGGGCCCCGGCACGACGCGGACCTCGATCTCTTCGAGCCGTTCCTGATAGATCTGCATCTCTTGGGCGCCGACGCCGCATTCGAGCACTTGATTCAACCCGATGACCATGCGACCGTCGGGCGTGCGGATGTAATCTTCGGTGCGACCGTCGATGCGTTCGAAGCTCTGCGACTGTCGACCACACTCGCACGGCCCGTCGCCAGGTGTTGCCGAGTCGCCGACCTCGTAACGGATAAACGGCATCGCCGGATTGCCCCAGCCGGTGAGCAACAGCGACTGCGACGGCCCAACCGAACCGGCCAGCGGCCGGTGCTCGACGTAACCACACTCGAAATCGACGTGATATCTGCCCTGCTCACACTTGGCCAGATTACCGGCGAACTCCGCCATGCCGTAATGGTCGGTCACCGGGGCGCCGATTCCCTCGCGAATCGTCCGTTCGAAGGCCGGCAGCAGCGTCTCCGAGGCGGTGATGACGTATCGAGGCGGGTTATTTAGCCGAATGTTGTGGTCGATGAGATACTGGGCCAGCACGCTGATGGCGCTGGGATAGCCAACGTAAAAAGGGTAACTCCGCCGCTGCAGAAAATCGACGATCGCCGGCATGTTGTCCGGCGTCATGTGGTAGGTGCTCAGGTAGGTGCGGTGCGAAAAATAATCCTCCCGCCAAAAAGGCGGGCGCGTTTGACGCGCGGTGATCGGCAGCCGCGCCCCGAACATCAGGTATCTCGTCTTCGGTGTCAATCCGAAACGCGCCCGATGGCGCCACCAGATGGCCTGCTGAAAGGAGATCGCCTCCCGCGTGCAGTAAATCTGTAACGGCGTGCCCGACGTGCCGCTGGTCAGCATGACGTCCAACGACTTGCGGGAAAAAGCGCCCGAAACCAATTCCTTTTGATGCTTGCGGACGAGTGCCTTGGTGAGGATCGGCAGATGCTTCAGATCGTCTCGGGTCTTGATTTTCTCGACGTCGACCCCGTGCTCGTCATACCATCGCCGGTAGAAGGGCACGTTCTGATAGGCGTCGGCCACAAGACGGCGAATCTCCTCGTCTTGATACGCGGCAATCTGGTCCGCGCTCCAGTGTTCGCTTTCGGTCAATTCACGAAGACGCCGATAAAAGTACCGGCTGAATCGCGCGCGGCGCAGCCGCAAGCCCAGCAGACTGAAGGCGACGTTTTGGAGAGAAACGGGGAGCCGATAGTAAATCGTCTCCACCCACGAGCCAAACATATTTCCGCGGCCTCCGGAGAAAAATGAGCGATCGAACGGGGTTTCGTAGGAGGCGAACGAGGCTGGTCCGACGATACCTCCCAACCCGCTTGATCTATTGTACGTTGCTACGGCCAGCGGAGGAATAACGCGACGCGCCCGATTCGGCCGCACTGGGCGACTCACTCCGGCTGGTCAATTGCCGGTGTGTTTGTTAATCTGCCCGATTGGTTCGTTAAAGTTGCGCCGGCGGGGCAAGGGCAGACAAGTCAGCCCATGGCACCCGGACGAACCGCTGTCCAACCACGAAGGAGCGACCCATGGCCACGGCGACCTTGCCGAAACCGCGACTAGAAGACCTCGAGCCGGGCGAGGTGCTCTGCGATTATTGCCCGGCCAAGTGCTGCCGGTATTTTGCGATGCCGATCGACGAGCCGGAGACGCGCGAGGATTTCGAGTACATCCGCTGGTATCTGCTGCACCAGGGGGCGACCGTGTTCACCGAAGACGACACCTGGTATCTGCTGGTCCACGCGACCTGCAAGCACCTGGGCGAGGACAATCGCTGCGGCATCTATGAAACTCGGCCGCAAATCTGCCGCGACTATTCGACCGACGACTGCGAATACGAAGATCACTGGTGTTACGAACACTACCTGGAAACGCCCGAGCAAGTCAGTGAATACGCCGAAGCCGTGCTGCCAAGGAAACGCGGCCAAAGCATCCGCAGCCCCCAACCGCCGCTGCTGGCGGTCATTGGGTAGGGGATTTCAAATTTGGGATTTGGGATTTTGGATGGTAAAGCCGCGACCATGGGTCGCGCCGACGTTACCGCGTGGAAACGCCACCATCGCCATGATATTATCCAAGCATGGACACTCAGTTACATATCGACCGGGTCGCATTCAACGCGTTTATTGACAACCGTCTTGACCAGGCTTCCGGCGAGTTGGGACTGGAAGATGCCTTAAGCGAGTTCCGTGCGTATCAACGCGAACTGGCCGATGCGCGGGCCAAGGTTCAACGATCAAGTAGCAGCGACTTATCGTAACGTCGTCCTATCAAACTGGAGCTGTCGGGCTAGAATTCCCGATGGCCCATCCGACCAACATCTTGGCACTCCGTAGACGACCCGAGCCAAGGCCCTATAATGGCCGGTTCACTCGCAGGGAGCCGGCCCGGTGCGACGCGGCCGCTGCTCGCTTGCGACACGATCCCAAGGAGCCCGTCTCGTGCCGGAAAAAGTTGTCATTATCGGAAGCGGACCGGCCGGCTGGACGGCGGCCATTTACGCGGCCCGGGCGAATCTCGAGCCGTTGGTGTTCGAGGGCGCTGCCATCGAAGAAAATCGACTGGCCGGAACGCTGCCGCTGGGGCAATTGGCCCTGACGACCGAAGTCGAGAATTATCCCGGCTTTCCGGCCGGCGATTTGAGCGGCTTCCTGACCAGTTCGCTCGAAGAGGAGCATCATTATCTGGCCGACATGCACGAGAAGAAAGGCGTCAGCGGGCCGGAGTTGATGCACCTGATGCGAAAGCAGGCCACCAACTTCGGTGCCCGCGTGATTACCGATGACATCGTCGAAGTTGACTTCGAGGCGGAGCCCTTCCAACTCAAGGCGCTCGGCGGGCAGGAAACCGAGGCCCACACGGTCATCATCGCCACCGGCGCCAGCGCGAATTACCTTGGCATGGAATCGGAAGAGCGATTCAAGAACAACGGGGTGAGCGCTTGTGCCGTCTGCGACGGCGCGCTGCCGCGGTTTCGCAACCAGCCGCTGATCGTGGTCGGCGGCGGTGATTCGGCGGTTGAAGAGGCCGATTACCTGAGCAAGTTTGGCTCGACCGTGCATCTGGTCCATCGCCGCGACGAACTGCGAGCATCGAAAATCATGCAGCAGCGGGCGTTCGATAACCCGAAGATCGACATCGTCTGGAGCCATGTGCCGGACGAAGTGTTGGGCAACGACGCCGACGGCGTAACGGGAGTGCGGCTGCGGAGCACCAAGGACGATTCGACTCGCGAGATCGACGCCACCGGTTTTTTTCTGGCGATTGGCCACACGCCGAACACGAAGTTTCTGGCCGGCAAGCTCGATATCAACGAGAAGGGTTATCTCTGCTGGACCAACCCGCCACGGACCAACACCAGCGCCCTAGGCGTTTTCGCGGCCGGCGACGTTTCCGACGACTATTACCGCCAAGCCGTCACCGCGGCCGGCACCGGCTGCGCCGCCGCGCTCGATGCCGAGCGGTATTTGGCGGCGAAGGGGCTGTAACCCCGCCCCACTTCCTCCGCCTGTAAAGCCGCGGCCAGTGGCCGCGCCTGGAAAACCGTCGCGCGCCCCGGTATAATCCCGTCCGACACCTCGCACCGATACGATTGGCTCGTTTAACGCCAAGGACACAACACACATGGCCGACGCCGACAATCAGGTTGAACAAGAACGGCAGCTTCTGGCCGAGGCCAAGACAAAAGGCCCAATCGGTCGCTATGGCATCTACTTTCGCCTTTCCGGCCCGGGCTGGATCGCCAGCGCCATCACGCTCGGCGGCGGATCGCTGGCCAGCAGCCTGTATCTCGGCGTGTTGGGCGGTTACAGCCTGTTGTGGCTCCAGCCGCTGGCGATGGTCATGGGCGTCATCATGCTCAGCGCGATCGGATACGTGACCCTCTCCTCCGGCGAGAAGCCGTTTCGGGCGATCAACGAGCATGTCAGCCCCGTGCTCGGTTGGGGCTGGGCCCTGGCGGTGGCGGCGGCCAACATCATCTGGTGCATGCCACAGCACTCATTGGCCAATGCCGTGCTGAGCCAGAATCTCTTGCCAAGCTTCCTGGGCAAAGATAAAACGCTGTCCAATTGGGCCGCCAACACCTTCGGAGACTCAACGGCGACTACCTCTTGGCTGAGCGTCCACGCCGACGAGCTCGCCGTCTCGCTGGTGATCTTGGTGTTCTGCACGATCATCACCTGGAGCTACGATCGCGGCGGTTGGGGACTGCGGCTGTACGAAGTCGTGCTCAAGATCGTTGTGGCAATCATTGTCCTCTGCTTTCTGGGCGTCATCATTCGCCTGACTTTTTCCAGCGAGCCGCTCGATTGGAGCGCGATCTTTCGCGGCCTCGTGCCCGACTTCGGACAGTTCTGGAGACCGGCCGATACGTTCGGGCCGCTGTTGGACGCCATCGGCCCCGCGGGCAGCGCGGCTCGCGAGTTTTGGGTTGCCAAGATCGTTGCCGAGCAGCGCGACGTGATGATCAGCGCTGTGGCCACCGCCGTGGGCATCAACATGACGCTGATGTTCCCCTACACGATGCTCCGCAAAGGCTGGACCAAGGAGTTCCGCGGCCTGGCGATTTTCGACCTCTCGACCGGCATGTTCATTCCCTACGTGCTGGCGACCGGATTCGTCGTAATCGCCTCCGCGTCGCAGTTTCACGGAAAGTTGCCGGACGGATTCAGCGAAGTCAAACAGGCGGATGGGTCGGTGAAAATCGTCGTTGACGAAAAGAGCCTCAAGTTCGTCGACTTTAGCAAGTTGATCGCGTTGCGGGACACCACGCTGAGCGAAGACGAAGCGGAATATGCTAAGCAAGAGGATCGCGACCCGCAAACGGTCGCCGCGGTGACTGACTCGGAGAGGCGGCTGGCCGCGATGCTCGTGAAGCGCGACGCGATGGACCTGTCCGCGTCGCTCGCACCTCTCACCGGACCGACGATCGCCAACATCGTCTTCGGGCTGGGCGTGCTGGCCATGGTCATCTCGACGATCTCGATCCTGATGCTGATCTCCGGTTTCGTCTTTGCCGAGATGACGGGCTTCCCGCCGGGCGGGAAGATGCACAAGGCCGGCACGCTGGTGGCCGGCGTCGGCGGAGCGATGTGGCCGCTTCTTTGGGAAGGAGAGAGCAAATTTTACTTGGCGGTCGTCACATCCGTGTTTGGTTTCATGCTCTTGCCGTTTGCCTATGTGACGTTTGTATTGCTGATGAATTCCAAAAGCCTGCTGAAAGACGAGATGCCCCGCGGCGCACGTCGGTTACTTTGGAATGTGCTGACCGGCGTGTCGGCCACCGTGGCCACGGTAGGGGCGGTCTACATGATTTGGGTCAAGGCGAAATACCTGGGGATCGCCGCCGTCGCGTTGTTCGTCCTGTTAGCGGGCATGGTCGCCATTCACCGCATGAACGAGCGCAAGCAGAGATCGTAGGGCGGGCGGCCGAAAAACAACTTCACGGTCTGACCGCGACGCGGCGAGCGGCGGCCGTTAGGCCGTCGGTAATTCGTCCAGCAGTCTCAGTTCACCACTTGCGCAGGTATTACCCCCGAGCTGACGCTCGGGGCTCGCCGGCACGGAAGGCACTCCCATGGAAACGATTTCGGTTCATCAGGCTCGGCAGACCGATTCCATCGGCCGGGCGGCCCGCTTGCAGGGTTGGATTCGCACGCGCCGGGATTCCAAGGGCGGGTTTAGCTTCTTGGAGGTCAACGACGGTTCTTGCCTGGCGAATATCCAGGTGATCGCCGATGCCGATTTGCCGAATTACGAAAGCGAAATCAAAAAGCTCTCGGCCGGATGCAGTGTGACCGTCGAGGGCGAGGTGAAAGAATCGGGCGGAAAGGGGCAGGCCACCGAACTGCTCGCCAAGAGCGTGACGGTTCACGGCTGGGCCGATCCACAGGACTATCCGCTGCAAAAGAAGCGGCACTCGTTCGAGAAGCTCCGCGAATGGGCCCATCTTCGGCCACGGACCAATGCCTTTGGGGCGGTAGCCCGGGTGCGAAATTGCGTCTGCCGGTCGATCCACGATTTCTTTCAGGAACGGGGCTTTCTCTACATCCACACGCCGATCATCACCGCCAGCGATTGCGAAGGGGCCGGCGAGATGTTCCGCGTGACGACGCTCAATCTCCAGGACGTTCCGAAAAAGCGAGGCGAGAACGGCGGTGAAAACATCGTTGACTTCACGCGCGATTTCTTCGACCGCCCAAGCTTCCTGACCGTCAGCGGGCAGCTCGAAGCCGAAACTTTCGCCACCGCCCTGGGCAAGGTCTACACGTTCGGGCCGACGTTCCGCGCGGAGAATTCGAACACCTCGCGCCATCTGGCCGAGTTCTGGATGATCGAGCCGGAGATGGCGTTTTATGACCTGAACGACAACATGGACCTGGCCGAGTCGTTCCTCAAGCGGATCTTTCGCGACGTGCTGGAGCAATGTCCCGAAGACACGGAGTTCTTCAACCAGCGGGTCGACGACACGGTGCTGGCCACCCTGCAAAGCATCATCGACAGCGAGTTTGTGCGGCTGACCTACACCGAGGCGGTCGACATCCTGGAAAAATGCGGCGAGAAGTTCGAGTTCCCGGTCACCTGGGGAACCGATCTGCAAAGCGAACACGAGCGCTACCTGACGGAAAAGAAGTTCGACGCGCCGGTCATCTTGTACGATTATCCGCGGACGATCAAGCCGTTCTACATGCGCGTCAACGACGACGAAAAAACGGTGCGGGCGATGGACGTGCTGGTGCCCAAGGTCGGCGAGATCATCGGCGGCAGCCAGCGCGAGGAGCGGCTCGACGTGCTCGAGCAGCGGATGGCCGAGCAGGACATCAACGCGGAGGACTACTGGTGGTATCTCGACCTGCGCCGCTTCGGCACCGTGCCCCATTCCGGCTTCGGCCTCGGCCTGGAGCGCCTCGTCCAATTCGTCACCGGCATGAGCAACATCCGCGACGTGATCCCCTTCCCCAGAACCCCCGGCAGCGCGGAGTTTTAGGATAGTCGTTGTTCGCTCCGCGAACGAAACGTTTCGATCGCGGAGCGATCAACGACTATCTCGTCCACTCACTCCGCAACCGTCTTAGGATGCGCCGATTCCAACAGCCGCTTTCGCCAGCGATCCGGCTCGCGGCGGATTTCGTCCATAAACCGGCAGGCGACCTTGCTCGGTCCTTCCAGCCCCTGTTCCCAGTTTCTCACCGCGCTGGTGCTGACGCCGATGAACTGGGCGAAGATCGCCTGGCTGACGCCGAGAAAACCGCGAGTCTCCTTGACCAACTCGGAATCATAATCGGCCGTTTCCAATCGCAACTCAACCTTCCGACACGTGAGTTGCTCGGAAACCGGCTTGCCGCTTTTCAGCGCGTCGGTAAACTCTTGCAAGCCATCGGCGATTTTCTTTCCCAGCGGGAGTTCATTGTCGGTACTCATAATCAACAGGCTCCAGGGCGCCGCTCAGGCGTTACGTGTAATATCGTTCGGCCAGCAAGCGTCGCTGTTCTTCGATTAGTTGTTTGAAAAGCGAGCGCTCTTCTCCGCTGGTTCTTCAGGGATTTTCGTGGGTCGTTTCATCGACTCCGCCGCCGACAGTACGGGTTCCTCTTCTCTATTCACACGAATCAGTTCGGTGAGACCAACGATGAGCCCGGAGAACCGCTTGATGCCAACTCATAAAGAACCCAGCAAGTACGACGTACCAGCCTTGATAGACTACTGTACCACGCGACAGCTAGGGCCCGCCCGTGCCCATCATCCGGGGCAGAGAAGAGGAACCCGTATTTATGTATCGCCGAGCCCCGCCCGTTCCGCGGATTACCGGGGCACCAACGGGATCGACCATGGGGCTGAATCAACTACAATGTCGGCGCTGCTGGGCAGATGCCACGTCCTGCCCTTGGAATCGTGTCATCGAACCTCGTTTTCCTCGCCCTTTAATAATATACTAGCAGCTAGTACAATGCAACCGTTCGATTGAACTTCCTTGCCACGAAAATCTAGCCCGAAACACAATAAAACATGGCGAATAACCATCAAATCCGATTTGGAAGCCGGCATCTACTTTCAATCGCCAGGTCGCTTGCGGTCTCATGCATGGCCGTCGCGACATGGACTGTGGCGACGCCCCACGTCGCCGCCCAGCCCGACGTCAAGGCAACCCACGGCGTCGTAGTCTGCGTCTCACCCCGCGCCAGTAACGTCGGCCTCGTCGTCTTGCGGCGGGGCGGAACGGCGGTCGATGCCAGCGTGGCGACTGCCTTCACCCTGGCGGTGACTTGGCCGGAGGCGGGCAATATCGGCGGCGGCGGGTTCATGATGATTCACCCGGGCGGGGGCAAGGAGCCGGTCTGCGTCGACTATCGCGAGACGGCCCCGGCCGCTTCGACCGAGAAGATGTTCGTGAAACAGACCGACCGCCACAACCACAGGCTGGTCGGCGTGCCGGGAACGGTTCGCGGATTGGCGTTGGCGCATTCGCGCTACGGAAAACTGCCGTGGCGCGATCTGCTGGCCGGGCCGATCAAACTGGCCGGCGAGGGTTTCGAGGTCGACGAGACACTGGCCCGCGGGTTGAATTCGATACTGGCTAGCTCGAAGCGACACAAAGAGTTGCAGCGCGTCTACGGCAAGCCGGACGGCAGCGCTTGGAAGGCCGGAGATCGGCTGGTGCAGCCAGACTTGGCCGCCACGCTTCGCCGCATCGCCGAGCGCGGTGCCGATGAATTCTACACCGGCAAAACGGCCGAACTGCTCGCCGCCGAAATGAAGGCCGGCGGCGGGATCATCACGATGGACGATCTGGCCGGCTATCGGGCGAAAGTCCGCCGCCCGATCCACGGCACGTTCCGCGGGCACGACGTCTACGGCCCGCCGCCGCCCAGCTCCGGCGGGATTTGCCTGGTGCAGATGCTCAACGTGCTGGAACGATTCCCGCTCCGCCGCCAGGGACGTTACTCGCCTGAGACGCTGCACGTACTGATCGAAACGATGCGCCGCAGCTTTCGCGACCGAGCGATGCACCTGGGCGATGCCGACTTCGTGAAGATCCCCAAGCACCTGACGACGAAAAAGTACGCCGCGAAGCTGGCCGCATCGATCGACCTCAAGCGAGCCACCAATAGCGAATCGCTGGCCGGCGAAATCCGTCTGGCCCCCGAGAGCGAAAGCACCACGCATTTCTCGGTCATCGACCGGGCCGGCATGGCGGTCTCGAACACATACACCCTGGAGCAGAGCTACGGCTCGCGGGTTGTCGTGCGCGGGGCCGGATTTCTGCTCAATAACGAGATGGGCGATTTCAACTGGCGGCCCGGCCACACCGACCGCCAAGGCCGCATCGGCACGCCGGCCAACCGCATCGTCCCCGGCAAGCGGATGCTCAGTTCGCAATGCCCCGTGATCGTCGCCAAAGGCGGCCGGCCGGTGCTCATCACCGGCAGCCCCGGCGGCCGCACGATCATCAACACGTCGCTGTGCATCGTGCTCAACGTGCTGGAGTTCCAGATGCCGCTCGAACGGGCCGTCCGTGCCCCGCGGATTCATCACCCGTGGTTTCCCGACCAGGTCCGCTTCGAGGGCGTAAAGCTCGACGCCCACACCGCCGCGGTAAAGCAGCTAAGATCGATCGGCCACAAGATCGACCCGGCCGCCCGCAAGCAAGGCGATGCCCATTCGATTCGTGTCGTCGATGTCGACGGCCACCGCGAGTATCGTGGCGTGGCGGATCGGCGGCGGCGTCCGTCGGCCAGGGCGGTGGGATATTGATCTGCGGCGCATCGCTGCGATAATGGGCGTGTTACCTTTTAACCGTCGATCCACCGCGAGGGCATCCGCCATGAAACGCTATCTACCCCAACTCGTTCTGGTCCTGCTCGTCATCGCCCTGGCCCCCGCTGCTTCGGCCGCCGAACACACCAAGGATTCGCTGGCCACGGTGAAGAAGAATCTGAAGGAGAAAAAGGCCGTGTTGTTCGACGTCCGCGAACTGCGGGAATGGAACGCCGGCCATCTCAAGCAGGCCGTTCTGGTTCCGCTCAGCAAACTTCAGGGCGGCACCGACCCGGCCAAGATCGTCAAGGGCCTGAAGAAAGACATTATCATCTACTGCCACTGCCGCCGCGGCGGGCGCGCACTGCGGGCGACCGACCTCGCCCGCAAACTCGGCTACGACATGCGTCCGCTAAAATTCGGTTACGCCGATCTACTCGACGCCGGCTTCGAGAAAGCCAAGTAACCGCGCGCCACCCACTGAGAAAAGGGGATGAGTCCAATTCATTCCGGCGCTACTGACGGCTTTTTTCTTAAACTGGACTTATCCCCTTTTCGCTCCAAATTCCACGCAGGTCAAGACTCGCGCGGCAGCGTCTCGCTCAACTACTGGAGGAAGTCCCGATATGCCCAGTTGTTGATGGCTGATCGATCTCTGCGCCATCTGCGGCGTTCGAGCTTTCTGTAGCGCCGACGTGCATCGGAATCGAGGCCGTAAAGATCGATTGTGACTTCAGCACGCAATTGGTCTGCGCGTTCTGCTGTGGCGTTCGGCTGGATCATTCCCGTTCGAAAGTTGAAATCGAAGTATTCCGTGAAAGAGTAGTCGGTCGCATCGGGTCGCAGCAACCGGTCATCCCACTGTTCTCCCTTGTTACTCTGACAGCGTTCGCAGCAGTAGTAGAGGTTTTTCCACGCGTACGCCTGGTTGTAAAAGCGGGGGTCACTCTTCGGACGGAAATGCTCAATCGGTTCTGTAGAACGGTCCTCCAGCGGAAACGCATCGCAAAAGGCACAATGTCCCTGCGTCATCTCCCGAAGGTCCGGCAGGATCCATTCGCGGGCCGACCGATTATCAGTCCGATACCATTGGAAAGGGGCTTGCGGATTCCGCACGCGGAGGTTTCTCCACTGCCGGTTCCACCTCGTTCCGTGCTTTGCGAGTACCCCAGGTTCCGGTGGACGGGTCTGTTTCCTCATGCCTGCCCCCGCTTACTCTCATGGTTGTCGACCTGACGCATCTCGCGCCCCATCATTTCTTTCAGCGATTCGCTCCGGGCAGCGATCCGACGAGCGGATTCCTCAACCCGCTCGTAGTCGCCCGACCCCGCCTGAAATGCGTCGCGCAGTTCGTAAAACTCGTCCAGCATCCGCTCTGTTTCCGGGTCGTACCACTCGTTCACGCCGAGAATGTCCTCGACCACGTCTAGGTAGGTATCGCCCTCACTGCACGGAATCGGTTTCTCGACCGTCACAGCGCCGGCCTCGTCAGCCTTGAAAACATGAATCCAGCCGCGGTTCGCCGAGGAAATGACGAATGGCGAATGCGTCGCTACAAACATTTGAGCCTGTGGGAACAACGCCTGCGCCGCCGGCAGAATTCGCCGCTGCCAGGCCGGATGTAGGTGATTCTCCGGTTCGTCAACCAGCATGATTAGCGGTAGTGACAACGGATCCGGATGTTCCGGGAATTGTGTGTCGAGCCGCGTCACACACGACACCAACCAAGCGATGATCCGTCGCAGGCCGTCCGGAAGCTGTCCGATTTTCATGGGGACTCTGCCCCAGATGACATGCAGTTCGAACGCTGGAGACGGCGTCACGTCGATCTGAAATTCTCTGCCCGTCGCCGTCGAGACTGCGGCTTCTAGTTTGCCAAGCATCGCCGTGGCGCGTGGGTTACCTGCCTTGTCGCGAGATTGTTCCAGCGAAGCAGCGATTTTCAGATTCGCCATGCCTTGGCAGATAACATGGCTGTCGTGCTGTGCAACTTCGAATGACAGGCTTTGTTCCGGTGCGAGTTCAAGCGATTGCAGCCGCCCGACCGCTGATTCCCCAGCGATGGCCACACCACCGATTGCCAGGGCTGCCATGGCCTCTTCCACGGCGGCAATCAGCGACGAATTCCAGTGCGACTGGTGACGAAGTTCCCCCTCACGGCAAATTGTGAGCAACTCACGGTCACTCGGGTCCAAGCGGGCCGTTCGCGCGGCTTTGCCGCGAGTTCTCATCCACACCGACCGGTAGTCCGAGTGGTCCGCCACAACAATCTGGTTCGTGCCCAGGGGGCAGAGACCACGCGCATCAAGTGAATCGGGGTTGCCGCACGCGGCGGCCAGCAAGCACAGCAGCCGGGTTTTTCCCGTCCCGTTCTCGCCCGTCAACAAGTGAAGCTCTCCCGGAGCGTCCTCGTCTCTCGGAAATCGAATGAGGTTGCCGGTCAGTTCGACCACACGTGCCTCGGGCGGATCATCCCGATCGTTCCCGTTTGTCGGTTCGTGAATTTGAAAGCTGTGGGTGGTATCCGCAAAGGGCGGAAACCCGTGCATCGCGACGGCTTCAATTCGCATGTTTCGACTCCTGCTGACTCATGGATTCATAGCTTTGGTATAACGACTTGTGTTCCTTACAGAGCCACAGCCAATGCCCTTCCGGCGTCCGCGTCTTCTTGAGGCCTCCCCAATCCGGCGTCGCGCCGAGTTCCACCAACAGTTCTCGCAGGCTGCCCAGCAACGATCCAGCTTCGACCCGCGCCCGGTCGCCGACTTCCAGACCGTACTCCGCCTTCAAGTCGCGGTCCGCCTTCACCTCGGGCAGCTTCTTCACCAGTTCGGTCATCAGCTCAACATCGTCGGCCAGCAAGACGGCAAGCGCGGGGTTGAAGAACGCGAATCTCGCCGCAACGAGCGGGGCGGAGTACTTAAAGGCTTTGACCAGCCGACCGACGTAAGGAACCAACGTACCCTTCCACTCGGCCGGCTCGTCAATCGTGTACTCCCCACCGCCGGGCGCCGGATGCCAGCAGCCCGGTTCCTCGCAGTAGAGCTGCAGCGTCCATTTCTTGTCGAACAGCTTGTCCTTGAGCTTCGGCCAGCGCTTCTGCTGCTGCGGACGCAACGAAAACACCCGCGGGCAGTGCGACTCTTCCAGCCGCTGGTCGCGGTTGAATTGATAGGTGAACTGCCGCTGAGTCAGCTCGCGCAGTTCGATGAAGTCGTTGAGAATCTGGCCTGTCTGTGCCGGTTCTGTTGCTTCGAGTCGGCCGAGAACTGCGTCTTGCGTCGTCCAGTGCAGGCCGAACAGCAGATCGCCAACCGACACCATGCGGAAACACGAGGGGCATTCGATCTCGAGTCGCGGCGGGTCGAGCTGCATGCGTTCTTCAAGGTGCTCAAGATCGAATTCGTGCGGGCACGGCCGTTCCGCGGCGCTGCGGTCGGGATGCGGGCAGGGCAGCGTGCGTTTCAGTTGCAGGCCGGGGAAGCGGGCCAGCGTCAGTTCCAGGCCGTCGCGCAACACGGCGAAGAAATTCTGCGGGTTGGGGCCGCGGACCGTCAACATCACGAATCGTTCGCTGGGTGAGGCTTCGATCAGGGCCAGGTGGCCGCCAGCGCGATCCTTAAACAGCGCGCCAAACCGCCAGTGTGTCCGCGTCGTGAAGCGGTGCGTGCGGGCGATGAACCAGGTCGGGATGCCGGCCGGCCGAGTGCTCTGCGGATCGAACTTCATGCGGATTTCGCGGCAGCCGGCCTCGTCCCGCTTGGCGTTCCAGCGGTCTTCGTAAGCGGGCGGATCGTACGACAGCCGCTCGACGACCAGGCTGCGGTTTTTCTCGTCGTTGGGAATGCGGTACGACAGGTCGAACCGTTCCATCAGCCGCAGCAAGCGGTTGCGGAGATTCTCTTCTATCTCCGGCCAGCACTCTTCCATGTGCTGGTGCGTGAAGATCCCCAGGCCGTCGACGATCCCGTCGTGCTCCAGCACGCTGCTGATGTTTCGGGTGACCCACGCCGCGTCCAGCAACACGATATCTTTGAGTTCCTCGTCGTCGTGGAAGTGGATCAACTCGCCCAACTGGTGAAGCTGCCGGGCCAGCACGCTGCGGGCCGCCTCCGACACGTTGTGCTCGGCCATGATCTCCCACAGTTTGCTGGCCGGGACCCAGGTCTCGGTTTTTTTCAGTTCCCGAATGGCGCGGGTCGTGTTTCGGAACGAGGACGGCGTGGGCTTGCCCATCAGCGGCAACTCGGCGGCGGCCGTCTGCAAGGCCCGTCGCAGGCCGTCGATGCCATCGCCCAGATTGCGCTGGAGGCAACTGAGCGACCACTCGCCGATGATCTGGGGGTATTTTTGCTTGAGGTCGTCGTAGGGCAGGTCGGCGGTGCGTTCGTCCAGGTGCGTGGCCACCAGCATCACGGGCGAATCGGGGGCCAGGGCCTTGATCGTGTCGAGCCAGTAGTGCAGCTTGCCCTGCTCCCAGCCCAGCCGGCTGTTCCAGGCCAGCAGAAACAGCGAGCGGCTGGCCAGGAAGAACTGGTGCGTGGCGTGATAAACCTCCTGCCCACCGAAGTCCCAGGCGTTCAGCGTCATGGTGACACCGTCTTCGCTGGGATGCGGCAGCCTCAGCGGGACGATCGCGATGCCGTGCGTGGTTTCCGAGCCGATTTGAAAATCGTGCCCGTTGAGCGCCCGCAGAATTTGCGTTTTGCCCACTCCCCCTTCGCCCACCACCAGCAGCCGCGATTCCCAGACCGGCGTCTCGTCTTCGAGCTTCTCACGGAGGTAAGCTAGGACCGCTTTGGTGCCCTGATCCACGACCTCCGCCGGCGGGTCGGTTAGCTTAAGGCCGTCGAGCTCCAGGGCAGTGAGTGCTTCGAGCCGCCCAAGTTCCGGCGGCAGTGTTGTGAGCAGATTCGTTCTGTCGCCGTCACCGAGGTCGAGTCGACGCAGACAGGAGAGCTTTCCGATCTCCGGCGGAAGATGCTCCAACTGGTTACCGTCAAGGTAGAGAATGTTGAGGCGGGAGAGCTTTCCGATCTGCGGCGGCAGCGACGTCAGTCGGTTTCCGAAGAGACCGAGGTGCGTGAGGCTGGTGAGCTGTCCGATCTCCGGCGGCAGGGATGTCAGTTGGTTACCGTTGAGGCTGAGCGTCGTGAGGCTGGTGAGCTTTCCGATCTCCGGCGGCAGCTCTTCGATGCCCGCATGGCTCAGGTACAACTCAGTTACCTTGTCGCGGGCGCCCTGTTCGATGAGTTTGAGCAGTTCAGCGGGAGTCATGGCGATTTTCCCGAGTTGGTAGCGACCTGGTTCGCGTGAGAAACCGACCATGCTGCCCGGTCGCGAGTCTCCCTCATCAGCCGCAGGGCGCTAGCCCTCGGTTCTTGTTGGTTGGCGATCGCGACGAAAACCGGACGCTAGCGCGTCGCGGCTGATGCGGCATCAGCCGCAGGGCGCTAGCCCTCGGTTCTTGTCGGTTGGCGATCGCGACGAACGACCCGTTATTTCCGCCGTCACTGAAAAACCCTCTCCCGCGGCTGATACCGCGACCTCTCCCAAAGGGAGAGGTGACCTAACTTGCTGCAATCTACACCCCAGGAAACTGCCCATCTGTCGCTTGAAGAGCGCCGCACAGCGCTCGGGATGGAGCACTTGCCACTCTTTCGCCGCGCGGCCCACCAGCCCGTGTTTCTGAGTATATCAGACACCGAACCGTTTGAGAATGTTCGCGATGAGGACTAGGGTTTATTTGGGATGATGACGTGGGATGTTGCCGATGGACGTTGGCGCTGCGATAATCGCGGGGTGTCGTTGTTGTTGTTCTTAACCCAGACAAGGTATCCGCCATGAAACGCTATCTACCCCAACTCGTTCTCGTGCTGCTGGTCATCGCGCTGGCCCCTGCCGCTCTGGCCGCTGATCACACGAAGGATTCGCTTGATACGGTGAAGAAGAATCTGAAGGCGAAAAAAGCCGTGCTGTTCGATGTTCGCGAGTTGCGGGAGTGGAACGCCGGCCATCTCAAGCAGGCCGTTCTGGTTCCGCTCAGCAAGCTCCGCGGCGGCACCGACCCGGCCTCGATCGTTAAGGATCTCAAGAAAGACATCATCATTTATTGTCACTGTCGCAGCGGTGGGCGCGTGCTGGTGGCCACCGACATCGTCCGCAAACTTGGCTACGACATGCGTCCGCTCAAATACGGTTACGCCGATTTGCTCGAAGCGGGATTTGAGAAGGCGAAGTAAGCGGCAAGGCGCTAGCCGCCGGTAAAACAGTAAGCGGCAAGGCGCTAGCCGCCGGTAAAACAGGAACAACACGCGGGGCAACGGACCGGCGGCCTTTCAAGTGGATATCTGTCTTGTGGACTGGCGGATACGCTCGTAATCTAAATCACCTCCGCCTAGCCTGTTCCGACCACGAACATAAAGGACCAGAACCGATCGCCGTTTCCTCATGAGTAAACCAGACCCCAACCGACCTGCCCGCGTGCAGCCGCGCACGCTCAAAGGCTTTCGCGATCACTTGCCGGAGGCGATGATTCCGCGCGAGCGGCTTATCGACACGGCGCGGCGGGTTTATCGCTCCTTTGGCTTCAGCCCGATCGATACGCCGGCGCTGGAATACTTAGATATTCTCACGGGTGGGGGCGGCGCGGAATCCGACAAGCAGCTTTATCGATTCGAGGATCAAGGCGGGCGGCAGGTCGGAATGCGGTTCGACCTGACGGTGCCTTTGGCCCGTTTTGTGGCCCAGCACGCCGGCCAATTGGTGATGCCGTTCAAACGATACCACATCGCCAACGTCTGGCGAGGCGAAAACACGCAGCGGGGCCGTTACCGCGAATTCATGCAGTGTGACTTCGACACGGTCGGCACGCTGTCGGTCGCGGCGGATATAGAAACGGGGCTGGTGATTCACGATCTGCTGCTGGCGATCGGTTTCGAGGGCTTTACAATCCGCGTCAACAACCGCAAGATCCTCAACGGGCTGCTCGCCAAGCTGGGGCTGGAAGGCAACGCCGCGGCCGTGCTGCGGGCGCTCGACAAGTTGGCCAAGATCGGCCCGGAGAAAGTCGCCGCGGAAATGATCGAGGTCGCCGGTGCCTCGGCCGAGCAAGCCGCCCAGGTGTTGCAGCTCTCGGAGATTGGCGGCGACAACGAGGCAGTGCTCGCCCAACTGGAGCCGCTCGTGGCCGGCAACGAGATCGGCGAGGAAGGCCTGTCCCGACTGCGCGAAACGGTTGCCGCCGTGGCCGCCGCCGGAGTGCCGTCCGAACGATTCGTGGTCGACCCTTTGATCGCTCGCGGACTCGACTACTACACCGGCACCGTCTTCGAGACCTTTTTGGACGCTCTGCCCGACATCGGCAGCGTCTGCTCCGGCGGCCGCTACGACAATCTGGCCGAGCGTTACACCAAGCAGCAACTGCCGGGAATCGGCGCCTCGCTGGGGCTCGACCGGCTGCTGGCGGCGATGGAGGAGCTCGACATGATCGAAAGGGTCGGCACGCCGGCGTCGGTGTTGATCGCCTATTTCGACAAGACGCGGCTGCACGATTACCTGCGACTGGCCGCAGTGCTTCGCGCCGGCGGCATCGCGGTCGAGGTCTTCCCCGAGCCGAAAAAACTGGGCCAGCAGCTAAAATACGCCGACAAGAAGGGCTTTCGCATCGCCCTGGTGGCCGGCGAAGACGAACTCGCGGGCGGCCGCTGCCAGGTGAAGGATCTGACGAGCGGCGAGCGTCATGAGGTTTCGCTGGACGAAGTGGTCGGGAAGGTGCGGGAGGTTTTGGCTGAGGGACAGAGGGACGGAGGGACAGAGGGACAGAGGGACAGAGGGACAGAGGGACAGAGGGACTGGGGGACTGGGGGAATGAGGGAATGAGGGAATGAGGGAATGAGGGAATGAGGGAATGAGGGAATGAGGGAATGAGGGAATCATCGCGGAAACTGCGAAGCTGGGCATGTCCTCACCTTCTCCTCTCTCCCTCCGTCCCTCCCTCTCTCCGTCCCTCTTTCCCTCCCTCCGTCCCTCTTTCCCGGCGCGGCCCAAATATGCCATAATCCCTTTCCCTTGCTGGAACCTCCTCCAGGCGGACGGAATCGGCACAATCATGGCCAAGCGATCAAACCACTACGAAGCGGCGTTCGAGGCTTATTTGCGCGACGAGAGGATTCCCTATGTCGCGGTCGATGAGGCCCGTCGGGCGTTGGCTGGCGACGAATCGCTCAAAAGTGTCGATTTTCTCGTCTCTTCCGACGACGCACGGACCTGGATCGTCGACGTGAAGGGCCGCCGATTCCCCTCGGGCGGGAAGAGCAAACAGTATTGGCGTAACTGGTCGACCAGCGACGACATCCGCAGCCTGGCTCGCTGGGAAGATATATTCGGCGAGCGATTCGAGGCGATGTTCGTGTTCGCCTATCATGTGGTCGGCAATATCGCCCCGCTGCCGGCGGAACTGCTCTATACACATCGCGGCGCGCTGTACGGCTTTGTTGCCATGCGACTGCGGGATTACGCCGCTTGTGCCCGGGTAATTTCGCCCAAGTGGCAAACCGTGGCGGTGCCGACCCGCCGCTTCCGCGATCTGGCCGAGCCGGTCGGGCGGTTTCTCGGCCGCCGCTGGCGATTGGAATCGGGGCAAGATCCGTCCGCAGAAACGGACTTGGCTGCGCCCCCGTCGATTCGATAGCTTGAGGGGCTGTTGACAATGTTTGGAAATGGACCTAGAATCTGCGGTTTGCAAAATATTTAGGTGGTTGGCCGCTTTTGCCCGCCGCCAGCCTTGGCTAGACGACTGGAGTAGCAATTCGTGGCGGAAAAGAAGACCAAGAAACAGGAAGTGATTCGCATCCGCATGGAGGCCTACGATCATTCGGTGCTCGACAAGAGTGCCTGGGAGATCGTCGATACGGCCAAGCGGACCAATTCGGTGGTCCACGGGCCGATCCCGCTGCCGACGCGAATCGAGCGATATACGGTGCTTTCCAGCCCGTTTGTTGACAAGAAGGCCCGCCAACAGTTCGAGATCCGCACTCACAAGCGACTGATCGACATCGTGCAGGCGACCGCCAAGACGATCGAGGCACTCAACAAGTTGAGTTTGCCGGCCGGTATCGACATCAAAATTAAGACGACAACAAAATAAAAACGACAGCGAAGCAGGAACCCATTGCACATGTCTGGAAATTGCAGGGGCAAACCGAGGCACTGAGCTTCGCGTTCCCCTGTAGTGGCGATTGTAATAACACTTGACGAGGGTAGTACGATGCCAATCGGCTTGCTCGGCCGTAAGGTCGGGATGACGCAAATCTATGATGAGTCCGGTCGGGTGATCCCCGTGACGGTCATTGTGGCGGGGCCCTGTCACGTGTTGCAATTGCGCACGCTAGAGCGCGACGGCTACGAGGCCGTGCAGCTCGGCTATCTGGACAAGCCCCGCCGTCTGGCCGCCCGCAGCGAGCGCGGACACGTCGCCAAGCTCGACAGCAAGCGCTCGAAGAAGCGCGCTCAGGCCGGTGTCGAAGCGGTGGCCAAGGCCGATTGTGAGCCGAAGCGGTTTGTCCGCGAATTTCGCGGGCCGATCGACGGCGTCAACGTCGGCGATGAAATCTCCATCGGCTCGTTTTCCGAAGTGAAATCTGTCGATGTCGCCGGCACCAGCAAGGGGCGCGGTACCGCGGGCGTCATGAAGCGGCATAACTTCCATGGCCAGCGGGCCACGCACGGTGTGAAGAAATGTCACCGTCATGCGGGCGGCACCGGTTGTAGTGCTTATCCTTCCCGACTGTTCAAGGGTCGCCGCATGGCTGGTCACTACGGGGCGGCCCGTATCACGACGCGCAACCTCAAGCTGGTTCGCGTCGACGAAGACAATAACCTGATGCTCATTAAGGGGGCGATCCCCGGGCCCAACGGCGGCTTGGTCATCGTGCGAGAGACGAACAAGGTGTAAGCATGGCAAGCCTGACAATTCACGACAAAACCGGAAAACAGGTTGGCACCTGCGAGGTCGACCCGGCCGAGCTGGCTCCCCGCATCAACAAGCAACTGCTGCACGATGCGGTGGTCATGTATCAGGCGAATCAGCGGATCGGCTCGGCAAGCACCAAAAGCCGCTCCGCTGTGGCCGGCTCGACCAAGAAGATGTATCGCCAAAAGGGCACCGGCAACGCCCGGGCCGGATCGCGACGCAGCGGCATACGGCGCGGCGGCGGGCATATTTTCGCCAAGAAACCGCGAGATTACTCCTATCGGTTGCCGCGGAAGGCCCTGCAGGCAGCCACCCGCATGGCGTTGGCCGCGAAGATTCGCGACGATGAGGTGGTGTTGATTGACGAATTGTCGTTTGAGCAGCCGAAGACGCGGGACATGGTGGCCATCCTCGCCGCACTGAAGTGCGATGGGGCAAGCCTGCTGGTGACGACGGCCGAGTACGATCAGAACATTTACAAGAGCGCTCGCAACATCGCTGGCGTAAGCGTCTCGCCCGTGGCGGAGCTCAATGCACTTTGCGTATTGCTTCCCCGCAAGTTGTTGATGACCACCGCGGCGCTGGATGCCTTTCGCAAGAAGGCCGGCCGAGCTACGAAGGCAGAGGCATAGGAATCAGGAATTGAATCGCCATGGCCGTTAAAGCCGCCAAGAAAAAAGCTCCCAAGAAGCCGAAGATCGTGCTCGAACCGCATCAGGTGTTGTTGCGCCCGCTGGTGACCGAGAAGGGCATTCATCGGTCGACCCGCAACAACGCGTATTCCTTCGAGGTGAACCGGATGGCCACCAAGGCCGACGTGCGTCGGGCCGTCGAAGAGTTGTTCGACGTGAAGGTCATCAAGGTCAACACGCAAAACCGCAAGGGCAAGCCGCGCCGCACGCGATTTCGCCATGCGTACCTAAAAGACTGGAAAAAGGCGATCATCACACTCGACGCCGAGGACACGATCGACTTCTTCTAAACGAAAGCCGCCGATAATCATGGGAATTCGTCGCTACAAACCGACTACGCCGGGACGCCGCGGGGCGACCGTGAGCGACTTTGCCGACTTGACCGACGGGGCCAAGCCGGAAAAGCGGCTGCTGCGCAAGATTCAAAAGACCGGCGGACGCAACAACCAGGGCAAAATTACCGCCCGGCACCGTGGCGGCGGACATAAGCGGCGTTACCGGTTGATTGATTTTCGTCGCAACAAGGACGGCATTCCCGCTAAGGTGCATTCGATTCAATACGATCCGAATCGCAGTGCCCGCATCGCGTTGCTGCACTATGCGGACGGCGAAAAACGGTACATCATCGCGCCCGACGGCTTGAAGGACGGCGATAAAGTGATTAGTGGGCCCGATTCGCCGCCGGAATTGGGGAACTGCCTACCGCTGAAGAACATTCCGCTGGGAACCACGATCCATAACATTGAATTGGCCCCGGGCCGCGGTGGCAAATTGTGTCGGTCGGCCGGCACCAACGCCACCCTGGCCGCCCGCGAGTCCGGTTGGGCACAGATTAACTTGCCGAGCGGTGAAATTCGCCGCGTGCCGGCTGAATGTCGGGCGACCATCGGTTCAACCGGTAACAGCGACCACATGGGTATTGTGCTCGGCAAGGCCGGCCGCAAGCGTTGGTTGGGGCGTCGTCCACACGTGCGTGGCACGGCGATGAATCCGGTCGATCATCCGCACGGCGGCGGCGAAGGTCGCACCAAAGGCGGTCGGCACCCTGTCAGCCCAACGGGCAAGCCTGCCAAGGGCGGCGGAACCCGCAAACGGCGAAAGGCGTCGAATGCCTCGATTGTGCGGCGTCGCCGGTCGAAGCGTTACGGGCGATTGAAGCTTCATTAACGAGTGTTTAAGAATAATAAAAGCGGAGCGAACTGATTTATGGGACGATCACTCAAGAAAGGCCCGTTTGTCGATCCGAAGCTGTATGCCAAGGTTCAGAAGCAAATGGAGTTCGGCGCCAAGGAACCCATTAAGACGTGGGCTCGTTCATGCACCATCGTGCCTGAGTTTGTGGGCTACACGTTTATGGTCCACAACGGCCGATTCCACATTAAGGTCTACGTGACCGAGGACATGGTGGGACACAAGCTGGGAGAGTTCTCGCCAACCCGAACCTTCAAGGGACATTCGGGCCGAGGCAAACGATAAGAAAGTCGTTGTTCGCTCCGCGAACGAAATGTTTCGTTCGCGGAGCGAACAACGACTAACAATCAAGGACACTTTGAAGGACACTGTGATGGCCTACGAGGCAAAACATCGTTACGCTCGCATCAGCGCCCGCAAGGTGCGTCCGCTGGCGGACATGATCCGTGGCAAGCGGGCGGACGAGGCGTTAAACATCCTGCGTTTTCAGCCGCAGCGCGGGGCGCGGTTTCTGGAGAAGGTGCTCAAGAGCGCGGTTGGCAACGCGGAAGACCGGCGGGCTGTCGACGTGACGAACTTGATTGTAGTCGACGCCCAGGTCGATGGTGGCCCGATGTTCAAGCGAATGCGTCCGCGGGCTCGAGGCATGGCATTTTTTATCCGCAAGCGAACCTCGCACATTCGCGTGCGGGTCGACAACATATAAAGTTTAACACTCCACTGGCATAAGTTGCACGAATCATGGGACAAAAAGTCAATCCAATCGGGTTTCGCACCGGCGTGATGATCGGCTGGAAGAGTCGCTGGTACGCCTCGAAAAAGGAGTTTGCCGACCTGCTGGTCGAGGACTTCAAGATCCGCAAGTTCGTCAAGGACAAACATAAGTTTGCCGGCATCCCTTATATTGAGATCGAGCGGACCCGCGACGAAGTCAAAGTCATTCTGTTCGCTTCGCGGCCGGGCATTATTATCGGTCGCAAGGGGCAGGAAGTCGAACGGCTGACCGAAGATTTGCAGCGGCTGGTGGGGCGGCGTATTAACATCAAGATCGAAGAGGTTACGCGGCCGGAAATTTACGCCCAGTTGGTTGCCGAGGATATCGCCGAGCAATTAACCAGGCGGTCGGCGTTTCGTCGCACGATGAAACGAGCGATGGAAAGCACGATGGAGGCGGGAGCGAAGGGGATCAAAATTCAGTTGGCCGGCCGTTTGGGCGGCGCCGAAATGGCACGACGCGAGAAGCAGATGTCCGGGTCGGTTCCGCTCTCGACATTGCGAGCAAAAATCGACTGGGGATTTACCGAAGCCAAGACCGCACAAGGACACATCGGGGTCCAGGTCTGGATCAATAACGGCACGTACGAAGAAGGTGGTGAAGATGGCAACAATGCCGAAACGGGTCAAGCACCGAAAAGAACAAAGAAGGCGTATAAAAGGTAACGCCACCCGTGGAAATACGGTGGTGTTCGGTGATTTTGGCCTACAAACGATGGAAGGTGGCTGGATTAGTGCTGCGACGATCGAAGCTGGTCGTATCGCGGCCCAGCAATATTTGCGCAGCGAGGGGCGGCTTTATATCCGCATCTTCCCGCGCAAGCCGATTACCTCGATTCCGCTGGAAACCCGCATGGGAAAGGGCAAGGGAGAGCCGCAGTATTGGGCTGCGGTGGTGAAGCCCGGCACCGTATTGTATGAGATTGGCGGCGTTTCGGCTGAGGCGGCGCGATTGTGTTTCAACCGTCTGGCGCACAAGATGCCGGTCCGAGTTCGCTTCGTGCAGAGGCGGCCAGCGTAAATGACGAAGGACGAATGTCTAAGGAATGACGAATGACGAATGACGAATGACGAATGACCCGCCAACGTCACCGAGAGAGAGGTGTTATGACCTTGAGGAGAGGACGGCGAAGTTTGGAGAAGCGATCATTCGGTTTGCGAAAACGATTCCTAGCAACTTGGTCACCGAGTCGTTGGTTGGGCAGCTTGTTCGTTCCGCGACGAGCGTCGGAGCCAACTATTGCGAGGCGGACGATGCGGGGTCGAAGAAAGAGTTCAGATACCGAATCAGCATATGCAAGAGGGAGTCCAGAGAGAGCAAGCACTGGCTGCGCATGATCGCGGCAGCCGCACCCGAACTGAAGCAAGAAGCACGCATACACTGGCAAGAGGCCAAGGAACTGCACCTGATTTTTGCCGCGATCTACCGAGGAGGCTCTAAGAGATGACGCGACCACGGGCACGATTTCCATCGTCATTCGGCCTTCGTCATTCTTTAGACATTCGACATTCGACATTCGACATTGGACATTCGTATGATGAGTGATAATTCCGAATTACGTGACATGAGCGACGAACAGTTGGAGTTGACGGCCAAGGAAGCGGCCGAAAACCTGTTTCGGTTGCGCATTCAGGCCTCGACCGAGCGGCTCGATTCGCCGAGCGAGTTGAAGCGAAACCGACGCTTGATCGCCCGCGTGAAAACGCTTCAGACCGAGCGCTCGCGGGCAGCCGCGGCCAGCGAGGAATCGTCCATGTAACGCGATGGGGAAAACAAGGCTATTCGTAGCTGAATTCGCCAGAATTTGAACGAGAAACGCCGAACTGAATTCTTGCGAATCCAGCTACCAGAAACGCATCCAAACATAAACCCTCCAGCACAGCGCGGGAAGCACGATCATGCCGAAGAAAGTTGCCGTTGGTGTTGTTGCCAGTGACAAGATGACGAAGACTCGTCGCGTAGAAATTGCGCGCTTGGTCAAACACCCGATGTATGGCAAGTTTTTCCGCCGCAAGACCGTGTGTTTTGTCCACGACGAAAGCGAAGAGTCAGGACTGGGAGACACGGTCGAGATCATCGAGTGTCGTCCGCGATCGAAGAAGAAGCGTTGGAATCTGGTTCGTGTGGTTGCCAAGAGTCGAGCGGTCGACATCGCCGCGATGAAGGCGGCCGCTCAACTTGCCCAGCAAGAACAGGCCGAGCGGGAGAAAATGGAGGGCGACAAAAGCCATCCGAAGCCAAGCCAAG
Organism: Planctomycetota bacterium; assembly: GCA_022564995.1. Classification (GTDB taxonomy): domain Bacteria; phylum Planctomycetota; class Planctomycetia; order Pirellulales; family JADFKK01; genus JADFKK01. The sequence continues at coordinate 25,336 of JADFKK010000059.1, forward strand.
CGAAATTGACGAATGACGAATGACGAATGACGAATGACGTAGCGACTCAAAGTAGCGCCGGCCAATTTGAATGAGTGTTTAGCAATGATCCAGATGCAATCGAGATTGAACGTCGCCGACAACACGGGCGCCAAGGTGCTGATGTGCATCAAGGTGCTCGGCGGGAGCCGGCGGCGCACGGCAACGCTGGGCGACGTGATCGTCTGTAGCGTGAAGAGCGTGATTCCCGGAAGCGAAGTGAAGAAGGGCCAGGTCGTCCGTGCGGTGATCGTGCGCGTCAAGCAGCCGATACGCCGCGCCGACGGCAGCTACGTCCGCTTCGACAGCAACGCAGCCGTGTTGATCGACGCCGACAGGAACCCTCGCGGAACGCGTATTTTCGGCGCCGTGGGGCGAGAGTTACGAGATTGTAATTTTATGAAAATCGTCAGCCTCGCCAACGAGGTAGTGTGATGCACGTCAAAGTTGATGACATTGTGGAAGTGACCACCGGCGACGACAAGGGCGTCAAAGGGAAGGTTCTGCGGGTGCAGCGAAGCAAGGCCGGAAAGGTGCAGAAAGTGCTGATTGAAGGTGTCAATCGCGTGTATAAGCACATGCGCCGCAGCCAGCGCAACCCGCAGGGGGGCCGGCTCTCGAAGGAGATGCCGATTCAAGCCTCGAATGTCCTGTTGGTGTGCGAATCGTGCAAGGCATCGACGCGCACGGGAGCACGCTTTTTGGAGGACGGCAGCAAGGAGCGTTTTTGCAAGAAATGCGGCGCCGGAATCGGCGAGATCTCGCCGGCTAGAACATCCAAGCGGTGATCGCGGTTTCATCGACTCAACCCACTTACGTTTGAAGAAGAATCATGGTCCCCCGGCTTCAGGAAAAATTTGAAAAGGAGATCCTCCCAGCACTCAAAGAGACGACCGGTCGTAAGAACCGGCTCTCTTTGCCGCGGCTGGAGAAGATTGTGGTCAACATGGGGGTCGGCAGCGCGGTCACTGAAAAAAAGCACATGGACGATGCGGTTGCGGCGCTGACTCAGATCACGGGACAAAAACCGCTGGTCACCCGGGCCCGCAAGAGCATCGCGAATTTTCGGCTGCGAGAGGGCTTGGCGATCGGTTGCAAGGTGACGTTGCGTGGCAAGCGGATGTACGAGTTCCTGGATCGGCTGGTTTCGCTGGTGCTGCCGCGCGTGCGTGACTTTCGCGGTCTGAGCCGCACCGCCTTCGACCGGCGAGGAAACTACAGTCTCGGATTGACCGAACAACTGGTCTTTCCCGAATTAAACCCCGACAAGTTCACGCGAATTCAGGGGATGAATATCACGATGGTCACTTCGACTGACAGCGACGACGAAGCGCGAGAGTTGTTGCAAGGGTTTGGGGTGCCGTTTCGGAAAGAAGAGACCGCGGAGTAACTTATGGCGAGTAAATCGAAAATTGCGAAGGCGGCTCGAACGCCAAAATTTTCATCGCGGATCGAACGGCGCTGTCGCCTGTGTGGCAGGCCCCGGGCCGTTTATCGGAAGTTTGGGATTTGCCGGATTTGCTTTCGCAAGCTGGCCGATGGCGGGCTGATTCCTGGTGTGAGAAAAGCGAGTTGGTAACCCGTGGCGTTAGCGAGGAAAAGGCAGTCAGCAGTAAAGGGAACCGAACAACCATGATGACCGATCCGATCGCCGACATGTTGACGCGCATTCGTAATGCGATTCGTGTCGAGCGGCCCCACGTTCAGATGCCCCACTCAAAGCTCAAACGCGGAGTGGCCGAGGTACTCAAGCGCGAAGGCTATATCTGGGACTGGGCGGAGGATGAAGCTGATCCGGTTAGCCAACTTCGCCTGACCTTGAAGTACGGGCCCAACGGAGAGCGGCTGATTCGCCACATTCAGCGAGTCAGCAAACCGGGGCGGCGGATATATAGCAAAGCTGTCGATCTAAAACCTGTGCTCAACGGCCAGGGAATCAACATCCTCAGCACCAGCCGGGGCGTGGTGAGCGACCGCGAGGCCCGACAACGCAAGCTTGGCGGTGAGGTGCTTTGCGTGCTTTGGTAGGCGGGCTCCTGAGGCGGGCGGTTTTCAATTTGAATAATACAGTTTGCGTAATACAGTTTCGGAAATACCGTAGAAGGCTATCAAATCATGTCCCGCATCGGCAAACAACCGGTCGTCGTCCCCAGTGGCGTAAAGGTGAACGTCACCGGCAACATGATCGCCGTGGAAGGCCCCAAGGGCAAGCTCGACTGGAAGTTTCGGTCGGAGGTGAGCGTTGCCTACGATGAAGGGGCCAAACAGATCGTCGTGTCGCGTGACTCCGACGCCCGGCAATCGCGGGCTCTGCACGGGCTGACCCGGGCACTGATCCAAAATATGGTCATCGGGGTGAGCGAAGGGTATGAGAAGCGGCTGGAGATTGTCGGCGTCGGATACGTGGGAGCCGTTCAGCACGGGAAGCTGGAGTTGCGGGTGGGCTTCGCCAACGAGGTGAAGAAGCAGATCCCCGCCGGGCTGGACGTGTCCTGTCCTGACACGACTCACGTCGTCGTCAAAGGCACCGATAAACAACAAGTCGGCCAATTCGCCGCTGAAGTCCGCGCGGTGCGCAAACCAGAGCCGTACAAGGGCAAGGGAATCCGCTACGAGGGTGAACTCGTACGCCGCAAGCAAGGCAAGGCCGTTACTAAGTAGCGGAGAACAAATAGCTGAAAAACTGGGTACTGAGTTCGGAAAAACTGAGTACTGAGAGGATAACATCGTGAACCACGAAAGAGCTGTTGGAAAGCAACGCAAACGGCGACGCAATCACGTCCGTCGGATTGTGCGCGGCACCGCCGAACGTCCGCGGCTGAGCGTACATCGCAGTCACTGCCATATTTATGCTCAGGTGATCGACGATTTGTCGGGCAAGACGTTGGCTTCGGCCAGCAGTCGCGACAAGCAGCTGCGCGGAGAGGTATCGTACGGCGGAAACAAAGACGCCGCCGCATCCATCGGAAAGGCCGTCGCCCTGCGGGCACTGGCTGCGGGCGTCAAGCAGGTCGCTTTCGACCGTGGCAGTTACCAGTATCATGGGCGAATCGCCGCTTTGGCCGATGCCGCCCGAGAAGCAGGTTTGAGCTTTTAGAGATTTCGCAAATCATTCGGTTTTTGGAGCGAACAAGACTGTGGCTAAGTACCGTGACAACGATTCATCGGGCGGGGGCGATCTAGTTGAGAAGGTCGTTAAGATCCGCCGTTGCGCCGCCGTAGTGAAAGGCGGACGACGTTTCAGCTTCGCTGCCATTATCGTCGTTGGCGACCGTAAGGGAAAAGTCGGCTGGGGATACGGCAAAGCCAACGAAGTTCCCCCGAGTGTGGAAAAGGCCGTGAAGGCGGGCCAAGGAAATCTCGTCGACATCTCGCTCGACGGAAAGACCATTCCCCACGAGGTTCACGGCCGGTTTGGCGCGGCTCGGGTGGTGCTGGTGCCGGCCAGTCCAGGCACGGGTGTGATCGCCGGGGCGGCCGTTCGGGCGGTTTGCGAGGCGGTCGGCATCCACGATATTCTTACCAAGAGCTTCGGCTCGAATAATTCGATCAATCTTGTCAAGGCCACGATCCAGGCGCTGGAGCAGCTCCGCTCGCGGCAGGACGTGGAGCGTCTGAGGGGAGTTTCGCTGTCATGAATCTCGACGATGTACATCGCGCAGTCAAGAAACATAAGCGCCGCCGCCGTGTCGGGCGGGGTCCAGGATCGGGCCACGGAAAAACCTCGGCGCGCGGCCATAAGGGGCAAGGCTCGCGTGCCGGCCACTCGGTCCATCCGACATTTGAAGGCGGCCAGATGCCGCTCGTGCGGCGCATCCCCAAACGCGGCTTCAACAACCGCTGGGCCAAGATCGTCGCCATCGTTAATGTGGGCGATCTGGATACGGCCTTCAGCGCCGGTGACGAGGTGACTCCCGAGGGCCTGCGAGAGAAAAACCTGGCCAAGTGCCGCTGCGACGAAATCAAAGTGTTAGGCAATGGTGAGTTGACGAAGAAGCTCAAGGTCTCGGCCCACCGCTTCAGTAAGTCGGCTCAGGAGAAGATCGAACAGGCCGGCGGCCAAGTCATTACGTTGCCGGGGAAAAAACCGGTCGTTAAAAACAAGATGTCATCAAAGTAAGCATGTTTTCGTCGTGCGCTTTAGGGGCGTGCGTCGTAGCTGCGTTTTGTGCCCCGTTATGTTAGTCTTGCCAAGGACGCGCAGGGCTTTTCGTTTACTGCGCGCGTGTGGCTCAACCAGGGCGGACTCGATCCATGTGGGAGAAGCTTCGTGTCGTTTTCACGATCCCGGAACTGCGTCAGAAAATTTTGCTGACGTTATTGTTCCTGGCGATCTATCGTATCGGCTGGCATATTTCTCTGCCGATTGTCGATTCGGAGAAAATGGCCGAGGTTCTTGGCGAGGGCAGCACGCTCGGCGCCATCTTCAACCAGATGGCCGTGTTCAGCGCCAGCCAACTCAATCAGGCGACGATCTTCGGTCTCGGCATTATGCCGTATATCTCCGCCTCGATTATCTTTCAATTGCTCGGCAGCGTGTGGGCCCCGCTCGAGCGGCTCAAGAAAGAAGGCGCGGCCGGACAGAAAAAGATCAACGAGTACACCCGCTACGCGACCGTCGTGCTGTGCCTGATTCAGAGTTACATGTTCGTGCAGTTCTTATCCTCAAGCGGCTTCATTCTCAAAGAATATCTCGGCTTCGGATGGCAAGTAACTGCCGTGCTAACGATGACCTGCGGCACGGTTTTCCTGATGTGGCTGGGCGAGCAAATCGACGAATTCGGCATCGGTAACGGTATCAGCCTGCTGATTATGGCCGGTATCCTCGCCCGCATGCCCGGAGCCGCGGCGAGTTTGCTGGAGAATAGCTCCCTTGAACTGGGCCCGGCAAGCGGCTTCGGCGTCGACACGTTGATCGTCTTGGCCATCCTCTTCATCGCGGTCATTTTTGGCGTCGTCTTTATCACCCTCGGCCAGCGGCGCATTCGCATGCAAAGCGCCAAACACATCCGCGGACGCAAACTCTACGGTGCCGGCTCGGGCCAATACCTGCCGCTGCGGGTCAATCAATCCGGCGTGATGCCGATCATTTTTGCCAGCAGCCTGCTGCTGTTCCCGTCGATTCTTTTCCAGGTCATTTCGGAGCGGTATCCCTCGGACCTCTGGCAAGGCTTGAAAGACGCGTTCCAGCGAGGTGACTCGTTTGTTTACAATGTTACCTACGTGGGCATGATTTATTTCTTCTGTTATTTCTGGACGGCAATTACGTTCAATCCCAAGGAAGTCGCCGACAATCTCAAAGACCAGGGAACCTTCATTCCTGGTTATCGGCCGGGGAAACGCACGGCGGACTACCTGGAAAAAGTCATGGTTCGCATCACGTACGTCGGCGCCGGGTTTTTGGCGCTGGTGGCCATTACACCAACCATCATTAGTGCTTCGCTGGGCGTGCCCTTCCAGGTCGCCAGTTTTTTCGGCGGCACCGGTTTGTTGATCGCCGTCAGCGTTGCCTTCGATCTGGTGCAGAAGATCGACAGTCACCTGGTGATGAGAAACTATCGCGGTCTATTGGATAAATCGTAGGCAGCTCGCGTTTTGCGCCGGCGCAAAACGAGAGATTCCCGAGCGGGGGTAGGTCATGCGGTTGGTCTTCATTGGTCCACCGGGAGCCGGCAAAGGCACGCAGTGTGTTCGGCTGACGGAGTTTCTGGGCGTGCCGCATCTGTCGACCGGCGACATGTTGCGCGACGCGGTTCAGGCAAAGACGAAAGTCGGACGGCTGGCAAAAAAATACATGGGCCGAGGACAACTCGTCCCCGACCCGGTGATTATCGATCTGATCGGCGAGCGACTCGGTCGCGATGATTGCGCCGCAGGATACCTGCTCGACGGATTTCCGCGGACGGTGGGACAGGCGGAATCGCTCGACGAATACGGGCGGGGCGCGAAGCAGCCGCTCGATTTTGCCCTGGAGCTACAAGTTGACGAGGAAAATCTGGTCTCGCGGTTGTTAGAAAGAGGTCGCGAGGACGACAAGGAAAAGGTCATTCGCCGTCGACTCATCGCCTATCGGAAGCAAACCGAGCCAGTGGCCGAGTATTATCAGCAGCAGGACATTCTCAAACGAATCGACGGAAACACGACACCCGAGACGGTATTCGAGCGCATCAAAGCCGCGCTGGTACGGTAGAAACACGTAGAGACACGCGGCTCTCGGCAGCCAGGAATCAACCACCGTGAAGTTCACAAAAACGCCCAGAGACCTGCGATCCACTAGAGAAATCGAATTGATGCGGGCAGCGGGCCAAGTCGTCTGGGAAGCCCACCAGGCAGCCGCCAAGAAGGTCAAGCCGGGGGCGACCACGCGTGAAGTCGACGACGCCGTTGCCGAAGTCTTTCGGCGGGCCGCGGCAACTCCGCTATTCATGAACTATCCGCATCCGCAGCGTGGCAGGCCGCCGTTTCCAGCCGTCACCTGCATCTCAGTCAACGAGGAGGTGGTCCACGGCATTCCGGGCGATCGGGTTCTCAAGGAGGGGGACATCGTCAGCCTCGACACGGGATGCCGAGTCGATGGCTGGTGTGGCGATGCCGCAGTGACCCATCCCGTCGGCCAAATTGCTGAGCCGGTCCGCCGACTACTCGACGTGACCCGCGGGGTGCTCAATCTGGCGATCGAATTGATGGGCCAAAAGAGCCACTGGAGCGACGTGGCCGCCGAGATGCAGAAATATGTGGCCGACCATCGGTTTACGACGGTGGAATGCTTCGTAGGACACGGAATCGGGCGGAAAATGCACGAAGAGCCTCAGGTGCCCAACTTTTGCACCCCTCAATTCCGCCGCCGCCACGACTTCCCGCTGGAGCCGGGGCTAGTCATCGCGGTCGAACCGATGGTCAACATGGGCTCGAAAAACGTGCGAATCTACTCCGATCATTGGACCCAGGGAGCAGTCGACCGGCTGCCCAGCGCTCATTTCGAGCACACCATCGCCATGACAGCCGACGGGCCGACGG
>JADFKK010000367.1 GCA_022564995.1 Planctomycetota bacterium
GTTGCTCGTCGCTGAACTTGATTGTCGCGCCGAGTTCCAGAAACTCCGTAACTACGATCCGCTGCCGTCTCGCTTCCCTGGCAATGCTCGCCAGCCATGCGACGCCGACCACCAGCATCGACATCACGATCAGCAGCGTCAACAGGCTGAACTGATACCAGCGGCGTTTGGGTTTCGGAGGTTGGGTGCTGGTGGACATCAACGGTATCACCTTTTGAAACACGGGTTCATTTCTACCTACCCCAAAATCTCCTTCCGAACTTTCCCCTCATCCGTCGGACCAATCAACCGGGCGTTTAGCCCTTGGTGCAACACGGAAAGCTTATACGGGTCCAACCCCAGCAGGTGTAGCACGGTGGCTTGCAGGTCGCGGACGCTCATGGGGTTTTCGGCGGGGTAGTAGCCGACGTCGTCGGTGCTGCCGAAGTTTTGGCCGCCGCGGATGCCGCCGCCGGCCATCCAGATGGTGAAGGCGAAGGGGTGGTGGTCGCGGCCGACGAATTTTCCGTAACGGCCGCCGCGGTTTTCCCGCATCGGAGTGCGGCCGAATTCGCCGCCCCAGATGACCAGCGTCTCGTCCAGCAGGCCGCGCTGTTTCAAATCGGCCAACAGCGCCGCGATCGGCCGTTCGGTTTGGCGGGTTTTGACGGGCAGGTGGGTGTGCATGTCTTCCGGCTGCGACGAGCCGTGATGGTCCCAGCCCCAATCGAACAACTGCACGAATCGCACGCCCGAGGAGACCAGCCGCCGGGCCAGCAGGCAGTTGTTGGCGAACGCCGGGTCGCCGACGGTCGCCTTGGGCTTGTCGCCGACCGACTGCTCATCGGCGGTACTCGTGACGCCCGGCTTGGCTCCGTAAGCCTCTAGAATGTGTTTCGGCTCGCGCGAGATGTCCATCACCTCGCCGGCCGCCAATTGCATGCGGTAGGTCAATTCGTATTGGGCGATCCGCGCGAGCGTCTCGGGGTCTCCGACCTGTTCGTGTTGAAGCTGGTTCAGATCGCGCAGCGCGTCGAGCTGCCGGCGGCGGCTCTTGCGGTCGAGGCCCTTGGGGTTCGACAGGTACAGCACCGGATCGCCCGTGTTGCGGCATTGCGTGCCTTGATAGACGCTGGGCAGATATCCGCTGCCGAAGATGCTCTTGCCGGCGCTCGGCACCTTGCCGCCGGAGACCAGCACCACGAAGCCGGGCAAGTTCTCATTCTCCGAGCCGAGGCCGTAGGTGGTCCAGGCGCCCAGCGACGGGCTGCCGAAACGGGGATCGCCCGTATGAATGAACAATTGGGCCGGCGAATGATTGAACTGGTTGGTGAACATCGAACGCACCACGCACATCTGATCCGCCTGCTTGGCCAGGTTCGGCAGCAGCTCACTCATCCAAGTGCCGGCCTCGCCATGCTGCTTGAACTTGAACAGCGGGCCCATCATCACGGGATTCGCTTTGGGATTGATGAAGGCGAACCGCTTGCCTTCGAGGTATTCCTTGGGGCAAACCTTGCCGTCGAACTTCTTCAGCACCGGCTTGTAGTCGAACAATTCCAACTGCGTCGGCGAACCGGCCATGTGCAGGTAGATCACGTTCTTAGCCTTGGCCGCGTAATGCGGCTTCTTGGCCGCCAGCGGATTAACGACGTCGCTGGCCGCGCCAACACCCTCGCGGGCCAACAGCGAACCGAGCGCCATCGCGCCGACGCCGACCCCGCAACGGTTGAAGAAATGGCGACGAGTTACTGCTTGGGCGTATGAGGTTGGAAGGTTCATTGGTATGTGGTCCGTGTGGAGGAAGAAGAACCAACGATGCGCATAAATCCGAAATCCGAATATCGAAATCCGAAACAAATTCAAAATGTGAAATTCGAATGTTTCAAACGTATTATTCCGAGTTGTGAATGATGGCCCCGAAGATTCGCATGACTTCGGTGCTTTCCTGAACGAGTTTCTCACGCTCCTTATCTAGTGCCGCATCATCTTGCGTATCCAGAAGTCGCAGCCAGTATCGCGTCTCTTTCGATTCTTTTCTGGAAATCTTAACCCGCATCCGAAAGTCTTTCTTGCTCAGCGATTCATTCGCTTCAATGTAATTCGCCCCGACCGAACCAGAGGATCGCACGACCTGTTTGACATCCTCAATGTTACAAATCGTACGCGGAAGCTTCTTCACGAACGCACGCACAGAACGGGCGAACTCGTAAGTTCGATCCTCAAGATCGTACTGACCCTGTCCTTGTGTTTTTGTCATTGTCATTTGGGTGATTTGAATTTGTTTAGGATTTCGATATTCGGATTTCGGATTTGGATTTCGACCAAATATCCTCGTCCGGTTTCTCTACCCTTTGGTCAATGTCTCATCCAGATTCAACAGCGCCGCGGCCACCACGGTCCAGGCCGCCAGCTCGGCCGTGTTCATTCCTTCGGGCAGCGGGCCGAGCGGGTCGGTGGCCATGGCCTTGGCGGCGTCGGCGTGTTGGCGGTAGTGGGCCAGTTGTTCGCGGTAGAGACGAGCGATTCGCTCCAGTTCGTTCTTGCGGCCCGGGCGGCCGGTCACGCGCCGCCAGGCATATGCGCTGCGCTGGGTCGCGTCTCCTTTCACGTCCGTGACAATGCGGCGGGCCAGCGCTTGGGCGGCTTCGGTATAGACCGGATCGTTGAGCGTGACCAGCGCGGCGGTGGTGGTGTTGGTGCGGATGCGGCGGACCATGCAGACCTCGCCGCTGCCGCCGTCGAACAGCAGGAACGACGGATAGGGGCTGGTCCGTTTCAGATAGGTGTACAGGCCGCGGCGGAAACGGTCTTCGCCTTTGCTGGTCACCCACTTGCCGCTGTTGTAGACCGTCTGCCAGGTGCCGTCGGGCTGCGGCGGCATCACCGACGGGCCGTACATTTTCTTGCTCAACAGTCCGCCGGCGTGCAGCGCCTGATCGCGGATCATCTCGGCTTCCAGACGAAAACGCGGCCCGCGCGATAGCAGGCGGTTGCGGCGGTCTTTCTGCAAACGATCGGGCGTAACGTGCGAGGTTTGTCGATAGGTGGCCGACATGACGATCGACTTGCAGAGCTTTTTGAGCGACCAGCGGTGCGTCTGCTGAAACTCGACGGCCAGATAGTCGAGCAATTGTGGATGGCTGGGCGGATCGCCCTGGGTGCCGAAGTCTTCTTCGGTCTCGACCAGCCCGACGCCGAACATCCGCGACCAATGGCGATTGACGGTCACCCGGGCGACGAGCGGGTTTTTCGCATCGACCAGCCAGCGGGCCAGGCCCAAGCGATTCTTCGCGGCGCCGGGCGGCATAGCGTGCAGCGCCTCGGGCACGCCGGCATGAACTTCGTCGCCATGATCGAGAAAGCTGCCCTTGATCAGCAGGTGGGTCTTACGCTGTTTTCCGGGTGGCAATTCCTGCATCACCAGCACGGCCGGCGGCTTCATGTCGGCGATTTTCTTATCCAACTGCTTGTTGAGTTCGACGAGTTTTTCACGCAGGCTCTGAGCCTTTTTAGCGCCCTGCTGATCGCTGCCGGCCGCGTTGATCTGTTGCTTAATCGCTTCGATTTGTTTCAGCAACTCTTGATGCGGCAGAAAATAAAACGGCGAAGGCAGCGACCGGGTCGGCGCATCGTTATAGCGGTCGGCGTCGGCCGTTTGATTAAAAAACGCGAACAGCCGGTAATACTCGGTCTGCGAAATCGGATCGTACTTGTGCGAATGACACTTGGCGCAGCCGACCGACATGCCGAGCCAAATCTGGCCGGTCGTGTCGATGCGATCCTTCACCGCCGCGATGCGAAATTCCTCGTCGCTCGTTCCGCCCTCGGTGTTGGTCATCGTGTTGCGGTGAAAGGCGGTCGCCAAAATCTGCTGCGAAGTCGCCCCGGGCAGCAGATCTCCGGCCAACTGCTCGACGCTGAATTGGTCGAACGGCATGTCGTCGTTGAGCGCCTTGATGACCCAATCGCGCCACGGCCACATCGTGCGGGGCCGATCCTTCTCGTAACCCTGCGTGTCGGCGTAGCGGGCCAGATCGAGCCACACACGAGCCCAACGCTCGCCGTAGCGGGGCGAGGCGAGCAGACGATCGACCAGCCGTTCGTAGGCGCGCGGGGACTTATCCTTGACGAAAGCGTCAATCTCCTCCAGCGTCGGCGGCAAGCCCCTCAGGTCGAGACTCGCGCGGCGAATCAACATGTAACGATCGGCCTCGGCTGATGGTTTCAATCCGGCGGCTTCGAGCCGCGCCAGCACAAAGTAGTCGAGCGGACTTTTCGGCCACGACTTGTCGTTGACCGCCGGCAGCTTCGGCCGCACCGGCGGCACCAGCGACCAATGTTTCGCGTACGCCGCGCCGCCGTCGATCCAGGCTTTCAGCAGTTTGATTTCACCCGCCGTCAGCTTCTTACCAGAATCGGGCGGCGGCATCCGCTCGTCGTCGTCGTCGCCGCTGGTGATCCGCTTGTAGAGCTCGCTCTGGCCGCTCTTGCCCGGCACAATCGCCCGATGCCCGTCCAGGTCGGCCGTCGCGCCCGCGCGAAGATCGAGCCGCAGATCGGCCTCGCGTTTTTCCTCGTCGCGGCCGTGACAGGCGAAGCAATTCCTCGACAAGATCGGCCGAATCTGCTGGTTGAAGTCGATCTTATCCGCAGCCCAACCCGGCCGGGCGATCAATAGCAGTGCAACGACAGTTAGCCCTTTGCGCATCGGTCACGTCTCCCTCAAAGCGCCCGAAGTATCGAGCAGACCATCCAATCACCTTGCCCGTCGACGGACAAGCCACAGCGCCTATCGTACCACACGCCACGCGGGTTTTTCCACTACTCCCGCATTTTGGTTGCGGCGGGTGAAGCGGCCGGTTGAGCGCAGCGTGGCCGAATCGACATCGCCTTTGCCATATCTTCGCCGAGAGGCTAGAATTCATGCCGGTGCAGCGCAGACGATCACCAAAGCGGGTAGCGGCAATGTTGCTGTCAGAGAACAATATCAAAGCGGAGTTGAGTTACGCCTACCTGCACGCAATCGCATCGCGAGCGGGACTGGGGTGTAGCATCGGCGGCCGACACGATGACGGCATCGGGGTCGACGCCACGCTCCGCGCCAAAGAGCGTTTCGGACCAGATTCGACGAAAACGCAGTTCACCGTCGATGTCCAATTGAAAGCGACCAGCAGCGAGCCGAAGGATCTGGGCGAGAAGTATTCGTACAGTTTGCCGTTAAAAAACTACGATGAGTTGAGGTCTGTGGACTGCCAGGCCCCTCAAATACTGGTCGTGCTCTTCCTGCCGTCCGATGAAAGTGAGTGGGTGAACCATTCGGCGGAACGCCTGATTTGCCAAAGATGCGCGTACTGGCTAAGTCTGCGTTCCGCGCCGGAAAGCGAAAACGAAACTGCTCAGACGGTGTATCTGCCGAAGAACAATGCTCTGTCTGTCGATAAACTGCGCGATTTAATGGCGCGATTCTCGCGGATGGAGGCTATTAACTATGAACGGTAAAGAACTGAAAAGGCTGGCGGGGCTGGTCTCGTCTCAGTATGCCTGCAGCTACGCATTGGCGAATGGCTGGCAGCGTGTGGAGTACGGGGACGGCGGTATCGCGCTTTTCGATCGTCCCGATTCGGAGTTGGATCAATTGATCATCCCGTTGCACCCGACGGGACCGGACTATTCGCGGCGGATCGTCGATGTGGTGATGAATCTCTCGGAAGTCGAACATCGGCCAGCGGAAGAGGTTGTCAACGATCTCCTGATGCCGGGCGCGGATGTCATTCGCTATCGGATTATTTCGCCGGACACTGACAAGGGTGATGTCTCGCTTGAGGATGGACTGCGGATTCTAGACGGCGCGCGTCGCTCCCTGTTAGCGGCAGCATGCAGCGTAGCCGCACCGGTGAAACATCATCCGAGAATGAGCCACCCCGAGGCCACGCAGTTTCTCGATGCGTGTCGGTTGCGGCAGACGGAGAGAGGCAGCTTCACCGTTGCTATTGCGTGCCCACTAAACGTCGAAGAATCTCTGTTCGATGCGCACGAACCGTTCACGCGCCGAGCAACCGAATTTTTGATGCGTTCCGCGAATCGGCTGGTGAAATCCATCGAATCGGGAAAAGTGGACTCCATCTACGAGGAGCAATCCGACGCACCGACGATCAGCACCAATTTTTGTCAGGCACTTCTACAAATGCAGCCAGAGGGAGAGAGATCGCGGCTTGCCATATCGGTCACGTGGGCAAGCACGCGTCCAAGGGAAGCCGGTCCTGAGATTCCGCGAGAACTAACTTTTCAACACGACTACTTTCCAATCGTGGAGGACATTTACAAGAAACTCATTCCGTCCCATGAGCCATCGTCGTCTCTCTTTTTCGGAACCGTCGATACGTTGAACGGTGACGTCAACGCCGATGGACAAGTGCAGGGCGACACACGGCTCTTGATCGCATATGAGGAGGAAATGGTGAAGGCCCGCGTTGACTTAAACGCCCGCGATTACCAGACAGCAATCCAAGCGCATGCGAAATCGCAGTTTGTCAGATTTGAAGGAATCCTGCATCTAGGTCGCAGGACTCACGGAATCACGAAGGTCACGGGTTTTGAAATCATGAGTGCGCAATAGGCCATCGAACGACGACGCGCCCAGGGTGCTGAAACATCTGCTGTCCAGACAAAAGACGATCGTTCTCATGCTGAACGGTCCACGGCAAAAGGCCCGCCGCTTTTCGTTTGGCACTCGCCAAAGAAACTTCAACAGACACCACTACCCGCACTTTTGTTCGTACCGCGCGACCCGGCCGGTTAAGTGCAGCGTGTCCGAATCGACATCGCCTTTGCCACAACTTCGCCGAGACGCTAGAATTCATGCCGGTACACGGACCATGAGCGAGGGATGATCTCATGTTGGAGATTATGACCGGCCGGGCAAGTCGAAACTGCCGGGGTGTGACGCGCCGCGAATGTCTGCAGGTGGGGACGTTGGGGCTCGGCGGCTTGAGCCTGGCTGGGCTACTCTCGGCGCGGGCCGACGCGGCAGCGGCGGGCGACACCGTCAAAGACACTTCGGTGGTCGTGCTGTTCTTGACCGGAGGCCCTAGCCAGATCGAAACATTCGATCCTAAGATGTCGGCCCCGGCCGACTATCGCAGCGCCACCGGCGCGGTGGCGAGCAAGATCCCCGGCGTCGCGCTGGGCGGCACGTTTCCGAAGCTGGCGGCCCTGGCCGACAAGATGGCGCTGGTGCGGTCGTTCACGCATGAGGTGAGCGATCACACCAAGGCGGTTCAGCAGGTCATGCGCGGCGGCAACCCGATCAATCAGGCCGGCATGGGCGCTCTGGCCGCGCGGCTGCGCGGGGCCAGCCATCCGCGAACCGGCATGCCGACGCACGTCTACGTGAGCGGCAAGGAAGTCGACCGCCAGTTCGACAAGGAGCGGCTGCGGCTGCTCGATGCGGCCGGGGCCGGCACATTGGGCGGCGCGCACGCTCCGTTTCAAGTCGGCGGCGACGGGCAATCCAAGCAGAATATGCGGTTGCTCATCGATCGGACCCGATTGGACGATCGGCTGGCGCTGCGAACGGCGCTTGACCGGCTGAATCGCGAGGTCGATTCCCGCGGTGTCATGGACGGACTCGACCGGTTCGATCAACAGGCCCTCGAGTTGGTCCTCGGCAAGTCGCGTTCCGCCTTCGACCTCTCGCGAGAAGACCCGCGGCTGGTGGAGCGCTACGATACGGGCCGCTACATGACCGGCATTACGAAGGATCGGCGTTCGACGTTGGGACACCAACTGCTGCTCGCCCGGCGGCTGTGCGAGGCCGGTTGCGGGCTGATCACCGTTCACAACGCGGGCTGGGACATGCACGGGGGTCCTACACAGTTGAACATGCCCGAAGGAATGGAGAAGCTCGGCCGGCCGGTCGATCACGCCGTGAGCGCGTTTCTCGACGACGTTCATCAGCGCGGTCTGAGCGAGAAGATCTTGCTCGTCATCACGGGCGAGTTCGGCCGCAGTCCGCGAATGAAGAAAAACGGCGGCCGAG
>JADFKK010000060.1 GCA_022564995.1 Planctomycetota bacterium
CCCCGTGGCCGCCAGCCGCATCTTGCGCAAGCGGGCGGCCCACGGCGCGGGCGAGGCGAAAGCAGCCCGCGACGGCGTCGCGCGGCTCGGCCGCTGGATCGTCGACGCCCTGGTGCGGATGACCGACCGGCTACAAAGCGGCCGGCTGGGGAGGCCGGTAGTTATCGCGATGTGCGTGCTCTTTGCGCTCGGGGCCATTGGCACTGCTGCGGCTGGATGGAGCCCCGCCAAGCCCGTGCCGTTTGTGGCGATGGCAATCGCCCTGGTCGTCTCGGCGGCGTTCGTTCCGCTGGCCCGGCGTCTTCCCCGGGCCGCCTTTGCCGCGACCATGATCTCGCTGTCGATCGGCATCTCGCTGGCCATCATGCCGCCGGCCGAGTATCTGCCCGAGGGGAATCGCAATCTGGTGATCGGCATCGTATTGCCGCCGCCGGGTTACAACTTCGATCAACTCGAGAAAATTGGCGACACCATCGAGGCCGAAATGAGTCCCTATTGGGAGGCCGACCCCGGCAGCCCGGAAGAAGCGCTGCTCGACGGTCCGGCGATCGAACACTTCTTTTTTGTCGCTCGCGGGCGATCGATCTTCATGGGCACCAAGGCGGCCGATCCCAGCCGCGCCGCGGAGTTGCTGCCGGTCATCGCACGCTCGACCGCCAAGGTGCCGGGCACGCTGACGATTCCAATCCAGTCCAGCTTGTTCGATCGGGCCCTCTCCGGCGGCCGCAAGATCGAGATCGAAATCACGGGGCCTGAAATGGAGAGGCTGATCGCCGTCGGCGGACAAATCATGGCCGGGGTCAGCGAGCTTTACCCGACCGAGACGACCGGAACCCGAGCGCGCCCCGTGCCGAGTCTCGACCTGGGCAGCCCGGAGCTTCACATTCGGCCCAATCGCGAAAAGGCCTCACAGCGCGGCGTCCGCGGAGCGGACCTGGGTTACACCATCGACGCCCTGGTCGACGGGGCCTATGCTGGCGACTACTGGCACGTGGGCAAGAAGATCGACCTGGTGATCTTCGGCGAGGCCGAGCTGAGCGATCGCATCGAAGACATCGGGCAATTGCAAATCGCCACGCCCAGCGGCGAGATGGTGCCGCTCTCGGCGGTGACCCACATCGCCATGTCCAGCGGGCCGGAGCAGATCAACCGCATCGACCGGCAGCGATCGATCATGATCGAGGTCACCCCGGGCGCGAGCGTGCCTTTGGAGACGGCCATCGAACGGATCGAGGCCGAGGTGCTTGCGCCGATTCGCGCAAGCGGCCAACTCGAAAACGGCAAGTATCACCTTCGCCTGGCCGGCACGGCCGACGACCTGAAACAGATGCGCGCGGCCCTGGCCGGCAGCATGATCCTGGCGATCATCATCACCTATCTGTTGATCGCCGCGCTGTACGAATCGTTCCTCTATCCGATCGTGATCATGATCAGCGTGCCGATGGCGGCGGTCGGCGGATTCCTGGGCCTGCGGCTGCTCAACCTGTTCGTTCACCAGCCGATGGACACGCTGACCATGCTCGGCTTCGTGATCCTCATCGGCACGGTCGTCAACAACGCGATTCTGATCGTCAACCAGGCTCTGATTTACATTCGCCGCGACGCGATGGAGCACCGCCGCGCCGTCACCGAAAGCGTCCGCGGCCGGATTCGCCCGATCGCCATGAGCACCGCCACCACCGTCTTCGGCATGTTGCCGCTCGTCGTCTGGCCCGGCGCCGGCAGCGAACTATATCGCGGCCTCGGCAGCGTCGTCCTCGGCGGGCTCGTCGTCTCGACCATCTTCACCCTGCTGCTCGTGCCGATGCTGTTCAGCCTCGCCTTCGAGACCCGCCAGCGGCTGGCCCAGTGGGTCTACGGCACGCCGGCGGCAGAGCCGATCGAGGCGTCCGCGGCGATTGTCGAGGCCGACGCCGCAGGCAACTAAAAGGGGACAGGCGCATATATTGGGGGCTTTAGGAGCTTTGAGTAGAATTTACGTTGCCGACGTTGTTCTCGGATTGGCCTCGCGGTCACAGGGTCGGAACGGACATGAAGTCTACCCAAACCACCCTGTTTTACCAATATATGCGCCTGTCCCCTTTTTTGGCTCGGAATTGAGTTAAATCCTACCCAAGCCACCCTGTTTCACCAATATATGCGCCTGTCCCCTTTTTCGGCTCAACGGAGTTCGTCAGGGGCGGACTACTCCTTGGCGCGCTTCCTGAGATGGCCCGCCTTCTCCCTAAGTCTTCCTCGCTGCTCTGGCGACGGTGCGACAGCAGCCAGCCGGTCGTACTCACCAGCGCCGAAGAGGAGCGCGTCTCGGTGGGTGGCGGCTTCCGAACCCGCTTCTAGTTGATCGAGGGGCAATAGAGTATCCAAAACTTTCTCTCGCGCATCGAGGTCCGCAGCCGGCTGCCAGGCAATTCGGTTCACCCGCTCCCAGGACTTCAATTCGGCCAACTCGAACCCAGGCCGGTAGAGTCGCACGGCGACCGAATGGCTGGTGTGCGTGAGAAAGTTCAGGGCACCGCCGATGATGACGAGGCCGAAGGTCACCGACGGCTTCACCTGCGCCGCGACCTCGTCGGTGTTCGTCACGGGGATTTCGCGAAGGCGCTGGTCCCCCGGGACATCGGGTCGACTGGAAAAGGTTACGCCCACGTCGCACACCATCTTGGTGATGTCCACCCGAAAGGCGCGGACCTCGCCGGGCTGGGTGCCGAGCTTCACCGCCGGCGTGTAGTCGAGCGTCGGGTAGGCGGAGTAGGGAAAGATGCAGCCGCCGAAGCAAGGCAAGCAAAGCAGGCACACGGTAAGCAGAGAGGCTCGTTGCATTAAATTGCGTCCCAAGATGGGGCCAAAGTGTCCGTGGTTCCAGCAGCGGGGAGGGGGTGATTTAGCAGGTGGGGCGACTTTCGTCAATCTGTGTTGCTACAGCTCTTTTTCAAACACCCACGCCTGGACTTCACCCGATTTATATGATATCACGAGGAGCGGTTGGTATGGCTCAATTCATGGTCCGAAATCTGGAAGACGATGTTCGCGACAAGCTGCAAAGCTTGGCCCGTGATCGCGGCGAGAGCATGGAGGAAATCGTCCGCGAAATCCTCCGCGGAGCGGTCATGGGTCAGAATGCTCCCCGCCCGCGCCTTGGATCGCAGCTTGCCGAGCGGTTCGCTGGCGGCGGGTTGGATGCGGAAATCGCCGAGTTGCGCGGCCATCCGGTCGAACCGCCGAGTTTTGACGGATGATCGTACTCGACACGAACGTCATCTCGGCGCTGCTGCAGTCCACCGCCGATCCGACGGTAGTGGACTGGCTTGACGCCCAGCCAACCGAATCGGTGTGGACCACAAGCGTCTGCGTCTTTGAAGTTCTTTACGGCCTGAAAATCATGACGACGGGCAAGCGGCGGCGGGCCCTCCAGGATGCTTTTGAGCAGGCATTGCAGCAGGACATCCCGGGGCTAAGGGGCGACCGAAAAACGGTTTTCCCATTTGACCGCATGGCGGCGAGCGGAGGCCGTTAGGCGGCCGGTAATTCCTCAATGAGTTCCAGCGTACCACTTCCACAGGTATTACCCCCCCGAGCTAACGCTCGGGGCTCGCCGAATAGCGGCAAGTTTTTACTTTTCGGCTGCCGCGAATGCTCTTGCTGAGGGTTTGGCCGGTTCGTATACTCCCCGCCCCTATTGTCTATCGAACCGATGGTTTTTCACGGAGATTGACGCATGTTCTCGCGTTTTCTACTGGCGACCCTTATCGTTCTGATCGCGGTCCGTGTTTCGCCGGGCCAGAACCAGCCCGCAAAGGCGGACGCCAAGGCGACCCCCGCCGCGAAGAGCCCGGTCGGCAACGGCAACATCACGCCTCTTGAGCCCGTCGGCGGGGCTGCCCGCGGGCCGCTGGTGCGTGTCACCAAGGGCACCGGCCAACTGCCAAACAGTCACGGACAGTTCTGGCGCGAATATGACATTTCGCCCTATACCCTGCGGGTCACCACCACCAAAAAGCCGGAGCAGGCCCTCATCGATTGGATTCTCCGCGAGACGGGCCACGAAATCTGGCACGGCGAACCGCTGGGCATCCTCAGCGCCACCAAGCGCACGCTGCGGGTTTATCACACGGCCGAGGTTCACGACGTGATCTACGACATCGTGGCCCGCTTCGTCAACAGCGAGGCCGAAACGCACGCCTTCAGTCTGCGCATCCTGACCGTGGGCAATCCCAACTGGCGGAACAAGGCCTTCGGCATGATGCAGCCGGTCGAGGTGCAGACGCCCGGCGTTCAAGCCTGGCTGATGGCCAAGGAAGACGCGGCGCTGTTGCTGGCCGGGCTGCGCAAGCGCAACGACGTTCGCGAACATGGCTCGCCGCACGTGCTGGTCAACAACGGTCAGTCAGCAATCTCTTCGTCGTGGCGCACGCGCAGTTACACGAAGAACATCATCGCACGAACTGAAGGTGGCCGAACGGTGCTGGTGCCCCAGAAGGCCCAAATCGACGAGGGCTTTTCGCTGGAATTCACGCCGCTGCTGTCGATCGACGGCCGCTTCATCGAGGCCGACATCAAGACCAGCATCGATCAGGTGGAAAAGATGATTCCGGTGGTGATCGACGTGCCGTTGGGGCCCACGCAGCGGCAACGATTCAAGATCGAAGTGCCGCAGATGACCAGCGCCCGCATGCACGAGCGATTTCGCTGGCCGGTCGATAAGGTGCTGGTGATCAGCCGCGGCGTCGTGGCCACGCCCACGGTCGGCAAGATCAGCAACCCGCTGAATCTGCCGCTGTTGTCTCCCAGCGGCCCCGGTCGCGCCGATGCCGTGGTATTCGTGCAGAGCAAAGGCAAGCTAAAAACGGCCAGCACCCCGCGGCGCCGTCGCTCGGCCAGCGGATATCGCCGCCGGTTTTGACCGGAGCTAAAGCATCGTTCGAGAAACAGGAAGCGATCCGTCTTAATAGAAATGCCTCCTCGCCATAATCTGTGGGTCGATTTGGTGGAGAAGTTGCGTAAGCCTCTAAGCACTCAAGGGTTATGGCTTGACGAAGGGCTGCATTTTCTCGGCGTCACAAAGCCAAGTACGGGTTCCTCTTCTCTGTTCGGAACTTTCGGATACCCTGGTCGGTTGGAAGGATGCAAATAGCTTCCGCAGAGGCAGCCCATGCCCGGCGTTGATTTCCAAGCCGTTCGTTCTCGGCAAATCCAGCGAGAAATGCCTATCGTGTTTCCAATGCGGTTCCTCGGGTGGCCAAAACCACCCAGGGCCACCCGGTCGTACTTGGCTTTGTGACGCCTAGAAAACACAGCCCTTCGCCGAGCCATAACCCTTGAGTGATTAGAGGCTTACGCAACTTCTCCACCAAATCGACCCACAGATTCTGGTGAGGAGGCATAATAACTTGTGTTCGGTTCTTTCCCGATTTTGGCCGGGCGGACCGTCGGCAGACTGAAATTTCCCCGGCCGGGAATAAACTCGGCCTTTTTCCCCGAATGCCCTTGATGCCGGGAGTGCCCCTGTGGCCCCTGGCCTGGAACAGGGGTGTTGAGAGGAGTGACGAGCTTTTGGCGCTGTCGCAGACACAGTTTAACGCGATGGTTGATGACCACGGTCCGATGCTGTATCGGATCGCCTACCGTATGATGGGCGATTCGCACGAGGCGGAGGATGCGGTTCAAGATGCGTTTCGCAGTGCCTGGGATAGCCGAAAGCGGTTTGAGGAAGGTCGCGGGGCCAGGGCATGGCTGGTGGCTATCCTCCGCCGGCGCGTAATCGACCGATGGCGAAAGCGGCCCCAGCCGAGCGTCGTCGCGAGCGATACTCCTATCGAGGTGAGCGTCGAGCCGGATGATCCACTCGCCGACCAATTTACCGACGAAATGCAGCACGCCCTCGAGCGATTGCCGCAGGAGCTTCGCGAGACGCTCCTGTTGGTAATCGTCGCAGAACTGACCCACCAAGAAGCCGCCCACCTGCTCGACATTCCCTTAGGCACCGTATTGTCCCGAGTCAGTCGAGCCCGCAAACGTCTGCGGGAGTATTTTTTAGCGGTAACGAAGAAGTAGGATTTGGGAAGTGGTATGTAGGGGGTAGGGACTGAGTGCTCCGCTCCCCGGCGCGACCACTGGTCGCGGCTTTACCAATCCCAAATCAAAAATCAAAAATCAAAAATCCCATGTCCATCTCCGATCCTCAACACGACCGCTGGCTTAACGAGCGGCTGCGCGACGTGCGGCTGCCCGCGGGGCTGTTGCTGCGCCTGAGGCAGATTGCCAGCGGGGACGACGAGCAGTTGGACCGCGCGCTGTGCGACGTGCCGCTGCCCGAGGGATTGTTAGCGCGATTGAAGGGAATCCCCGCTACCGGCGACGAAAGGCTGGACGAGCGGCTACGTGACGTGCCTCTGCCGGTTGGCTTGATCGAACAGCTCAAGGGCATTGCCATCGCCAGCGACGAAGACCTCGACGAGGCAGTCCGCGATGTACCGATACCCGACGAACTGGTGGCGGAGCTAAAGAAGATCGGCCCGGTGCTTCGCTGGGCCCAGCCGCGGCGGCGGATGCGACGTGTGGCCGATATGGTCCTGACCGCCTCGCTGCTGTTGATGATCGGTGGGTCGTATCTGGGGGCCATGGCAAGCCTGATGATGGACACCTTGAGCGGAAATCGCCGCCCCGTCGTCGCAGTCCGATCACCCCACGTGAAGGCAGAAATCGTCAGGGAGGATTTCGCCTTCGATCTATCGCCGCGGTCCGTCACCCCCGGAAGACCGAAGCAGCTCTTCGGCACGCCGGAAATGCGAACCGAGCTTGCCTGGCAGTTCGACGGGATTCTTCCGCCCGGCCCGCAAGGCGCGGCGTTCTCGCTGCCGGTGGGATTCTCGCTGGAAGATATCAATACCAACTACATGCTTTATCGCTGGGGCGGCTCGTTATTCGCCTCGCCCGGCGAATTTGACATGATCGGGCCAATCCAAACCGTCTCGGCGATCGTGCCGCGGGGCAGCGAGCCTCCGGCAATCGGGCAATTCGATTGGAAGTTTTACCGCCAACATCGCGTGCTGCCGTTTGTCTCGCCTGCTGCCGAGCCAAGCCTGCGAACCAGCACCGTGCCCCTGGGAGCAGACACGCACAGCTACGATTTAGTGCAGCGTCGTTTGGCCGCCGGCAAGCTGCCCGACGTCGAGGACGTGCGCGTCGAAGATTTTGCAGCGGCGATCAACTACCACTTCGCCCCGCCGCGGCGCGATGCCGTGGGGATTCGCACCGCGGCCGGCCCCTCGCCGTTGTCGGCTCACAAGGGCGCTCATCTAATTCAGGTGGGGGTGCAGGCGGCCGAGATGCCCTCGGACATGCGGCCAGGCGCGCATCTAACCGTGGCCCTCGATGTGTCGGCCAGCATGGGCTGGCAGGGGCGCTGGGCCATGACCCAACAAGCGCTACGCGGGCTCATTCGCCGATTAGGGCCGCACGATCGGCTGTCGATTGTTACCTTTAGCGACAAGGCGGAGCGGCTGATTGAGAACCTTACGGCCAAAGATTCCGACGAAATCCTGGCGGCCATCGACACCTTGAAGCCCGGCAATTCGACCAACGTCGGGGCCGGCCTGGCTTCCGCCTGCCTGCTGGCGATGGAGGGGGCGCCCGGCCGCGATTCCTCTCGCAGGGTCGTTCTATTGACCGATGGACTGCCGCGACTTAGCAACTCGGCGTCGGCGCGGATCAAGCAGATCGTCAGCGATGCCCACAGCGACGGGATCACGCTCGAGGTGATCGACCTGAGTGGCGATTTGAAGCCGGACGAGCAATTGAACCAACTCGCACGCGACGGCGGCGGGGCCGTTCATCCGGCGACCACGGCCAATCAAGTTCGTTGGGCTCTGCTGGAAGGTCTGACGGGACGCTCCGAAGTGGTGGCCTCGAAAGTCCATTTGAAGGTGCGGTTCTTCCCCGAAGCCGTCGCGATGTACCGACTCATTGGACACGAGCCGGGCATCAAAACCGGGTCTTTGGAGGTCGATTTGAGGGCCGGGCAGTCGACGACCGGCCTGTTCGAGGTCGTGCTGAGGCCCAATCAGGTCAATCGGGTCGCCGAGGCGGAACTCACCTGGCTTGATCCACGCGACGGCCGCCTGCATCGCCGCACCCAGCCGATTAGCCGGCTGCAGTTCGCCGCCACCTATCGCGAGGCGCCGCTTTCGCTACAAGCCGCCACGCTGGTGGCCGCCACGGCCGAGATCCTCCGCGGGTCGAAGCACGTGCAGGGCAAGACGCTCGACGACGTATTGCAGTTCATCCACACCGAGCAGATCAGCCCCAAAGTCCTCAACTGGCCCTCTTTCCGCCGATTTCAGACGCTGGCCGAAGCGGCCCAGCGGCTCGGCGGCCTGTAGGAGCCTGTTGGAGAAGTCGATCCTAGCCCGAAGCGTCAGTTTTGCAATTGCGTAAAACAGCCGCGGAGCGGCGACATCGAATAGCCTGGGGCGTGAGCCCCAGGAAATCTTACGCTTCGGGCTAGGATATTTGTCCCATGGTCGCCGTCGGAGACGCCTCCTGCATGCCATTCGGGGGGTGATTCCCGCGATTCCGGCCGCCTGGTCGGGCCAGGGCGCGAATAAAATCGACTGGTCCTGCTGAACTGATAGTAGTCGGCCGTCAAGCGAGAAAAAACGGCCCCGATTGGCCGTGGCAGGTTGCCTAAGTCCGGTCGAGAATATAATGTTTGGTGGAAGAGGCGTTGGACGGGAAGGCTGGCTCCGGAACCCGGCCGTCCCTGCAATGGACCCCATGTGACTCCCCTGCATCGAGTCGATCGGCGAGATGTTTATCACCTGCGGTGTTTGCAATTCCCCCGGCCGCCTCTCGCCGGTGACGAGCCCGCGAGCGCGGCGCCGTCAGTCCCAGCTTGTGCTGAAGGAACGAACACGATGAAGCTTTCATTGACTCAAGCGGTGGTTACCGCCGCGATGCTATGCAGCGCGGTTTTTTCGCTGGCGCTGCCCACAGCGCGCGCGGCCGAGCCAGCCACAGACTTTCTGAACGAGTTGCGTGCCCATCGCTACTACGACATGGCGATGTTGTATTTGGCCGAAGCCCGCACGAACCCGCGGATCGACGACGCCTGGAAAGAGACGATCACCTACGAGGAAGGCGTCACGCTGTTGGAAAGCGCGATGGCGATTGGCAATCGCGATTTGCGTGTCCAACAGCTGAACGAAGGACAAGACAAAATCAAGAAGTTCGTGGCCGAGCATCCCAATCATCCCAAGGCGATTGGCGCCAACGGCAAATTAGCCGACGCCCTGGCTCGCCGCGGCATGGGGCTGGTATTCGACGCCAAACAGTCGTCGGCCGCCGGGCGCAAGGCCGCGATGCTGAAAGAAGCCCGCGGCTTTTACGACGAGGCGCAAGAGAAGTTGGCCGAAACGCTCAAGGCGCTGTTCGCCATTCTCAACGACAAAAAGGAGTTTCCCCCAGGGCTTCTGCCGGGAGCGAAGTTTGACCGACGCAAGGCGCTCCGCAGTCAAGTGGTCGAAGCCAAGTTCAACAGCGCCAAGGTGGCCTATCTGATGGCGGCGACGGCCGAAGAGCCGGGCGGCGAGGAGCACAAGCAATTGCTGATCGCCGCGGCAGTAAAGTACCAGAAGCTGGGCGAGGTATTTCGGGTTCGCGGACTGTGGGGACTGTACGCCCGACAGCGCGAAGGCGTTTGTTATCTGGAGGCCGAAAAACACAAGGAAGCCCTCACTGCGTTCAACCACGTCATGCTGCAGGGAGACGAACCGCCGCCGCTGTTTACGATGAAGATCCAGACGATGCCCCACGTGCTCAAGTCGTTCATCGCCTTGAAGGAATTCGATTCCGATCGAGTCAAGGAGACGCTGGTCAACGCCGCGAAGTACCTGAAGAGTTTTCGGGGCCGCGCGGCCGGTGATAAAGACGCTTTGGAACTGCGTTATCATCTGGCGCTGCTCCACCAAGCCATGGCCAATGAGGCCAAAGAGAACAAGGACGGTCGCAACAACAAGGAGGTCGTGAAGCTGGCTCGGGAAGGATTGAAATTCCCTTCCGCGAGAAGAAAAGACTTCAAAAAGCTCCTGGAAAATCTCGGCCGGGTGGTCAAGGTCGATCTGATAGATGAAGGCCCGCCCACGTTCGCCAGCCTGTTGGAGCAGGCCGGCCAGGCCCGCCACAAATGGCAAGCGGCCGTGCAGACGGCCGCGGCGGCCAAAGAGAACAAGCCCAACCTGCTACAGAAGGCGGACGACGCAAAGACCAAGACGTTAGGTCTCTATCAGCTCGCGCTGCGGGCCATCGAACCCGGCACAGACACGATACCCCCCACGACCATCTCGCAGATCACGTATGCCCAAACGGCGATGGCCTACGTCCATCTCGTCAGCGGAGAGTATTACGAGACGGCCGTGCTCGGCGAGTTCGTGGCCCGAAATTTTCCCGGCTCCCACAGTGCCGCGCGTGCAGCCGGTTACGCCCTGCTCGCCTACAAACAGTTGTATCGCGAGGCCGTCGTGGCCGAAGCAGCCGAGTTGGCCAAAGCGGGCACGCCCAAGACGTTCGAGGCCGGCCATGTGGTCGATCTGGCCCTCTTCATCGTCGAAGAGTTTCCCAAATCGTCCGAGTTCAGCAAGGCCTTCGAGGCCCTGATCCTGTACTCGATCCGTCTCGAAGAACTAGACAAGGCGGCCGGCTTTCTCGAAAAAGTAGAGACCAACAACCCCGCCCGAGCGGCTGGCGAAATGAGAGTCGGTCAGGCTTACTGGTATAAATATCGCAGGCTCAATGCGCAGGTTGAAGAAGATCGCCCATCGCCGGCCGTGTTGGGTCCGCTGCTGGCGAAGGCGAAGAAATTGCTCCTCGACGGCATTAAGCACGTCGACAAAGTCGGCAGCGTCGACCGAAACACCGCCAGCGCGGCCCTGTCGCTGGCCAGAATATATCTCGATACAACCGACTCCGACGAGTCGATCAAGTGGTTGGAAGACAAGAGATTCGGTGCCCTGACTTTGATCGCCGCCAAGCACGAAGTGTCGAAGGATCTGAGTTTTGTCAGACGTGCCTATGGCTTGGCTCTGCGGGCGTACGTCACGGCCACAACTCCCCAACTTGACAAGGCCAACGAAATACTCGACCGGCTCGAGAAACTGACCGAAGGCGACGCCGACGGCGCTAAGAAGCTAACCGCCAGCCTGATCAGCATCGCCAGTGATTTGGAGAAAATGATCTACGATCTTCCTGCCGACAAGCAAGAGAAGAAGGCTCAAATCATCAAAGGGTTTGAGGTCTTTCTCCAACGTATCGAGGCGCGGGGCGGCGGAAACCTAAGCTTGTCGGTGTCGCGCTGGATGGCCGGCACGTGGTTCAAGCTGGCCGAGGGAGGCCAGGGCAAACGCAAAGAGCCCGACGCTGACGACCGGCGGCGTTACGACAAGTCGATCGAGCTGTACAAGAACATACTCAGCAAGTCCAAAGAGTTTAAGCTTGCTGAAGCGATCGCGCTGTCGATCAACATCCGTCTGGCCATCTGCTATAAGAAAATCGGCGAATTTGAAGATGCCACCGACCTGCTGACGAAGCTGCTCCGGAAAAAACTTTACCTGCGATTGCAGATCGAGGCGGCCCGCGTCTATCAGGAACAGGCTGAAAGGCGCGGCGACGCCGACTTCTTCAAACGCGCGATCGGCGGCGGAGAAAAAGACCCCCAGACGGGCAAGAAAACAATCTGGGGCTGGCAAACCTTGTCGAAGAAGATGGCCCCCTTGCGCGAAAAAAAGGCTTCCTACCATAAAGCTTTCCACACAGCCCAATACAACGCGGCCACCTGTTGGTTCCAATACGGCTTACAGGCCGAGAATGACGTTAAGGATAAATCACTCGGGTATGCCATCCTGGTGCTCGACAACACCCGCATCCACGACCCGGAGATGGGCGGAAAGCAGTGGAAGGCAAAGTACGATCGACTGCGAAAGGAAATTGAAGCTGAGCGGTAGTTGCCCGTTGAACGAGTCTGTAGGAGGCGACTCCTGTCGCCGATTCCAGTGAAACGTCGATTCTCGGCGACAGGAGTCGCCTCCTCCAGAAGATCCCCCAAGGAGATAACGATGAAACTTTTTTCTATGACGGTCGGCCTTGTGCTGCTGGCCCTGACGGCGCCCACCACGTTTGCCGCCGTCTCGGTCAAAACCGCGACGAAGAGTGAATCCGGCCAAGAGATCATAGGAATGACCACCACGATAGTGACCATTAGGCGGAACGCCCTGAAGATACCGATTCAGGTCAATGAAATCTTGTGGATTCGCTACAGCAACGAGAGTCCGTTGATGCCGAAGGTGCGCGAGTTCGCCGCCAGCGGACGTTACGAAGACGCGATCGAACGGCTCGGCAGGATCAGGGTCAATACCGGAGAGAACTCCTACGAGACCCAAGAGGTCGAATTCTATTCCGCATTTTGTCGCGCGCAGATGGCCCTGGGCGGTACCGTCAAACGGACGGTGGGAGTCAAGGCGTTGGGCGTCTTCATCAGCAAGCATCCCAATAACTACCATGTGCTCAGGTGCCGCGAATTGCTCGGACGCTTGGAAGTTGCGTTGGGACATTACAAAGAAGCAGAGGAACACTACCTGGCGCTCGTCAACACCAACTGGCCCGACTATAAAATCCAGGCTTACACCGCGGTGGGCGAATCCGCGGTGGCCCAGGGGAATCTTGCCAAGGCGCAGGGCGATGCCTCGGCGGCCCAGGAGAAATTTGCCAGGGCACAGTCGATGTTCAACCGTGCCTTGAAAATCGAAGCAGCCGACGAGAGATCAGCCCAAAACAAGCATGTCGCGCGGATCGGCGTGGCGCGCTGTCTGGCCGAAAGCGGCGACGTGGCTGGGGGCATCGCCGCGATCAATGAGGTGATCAAAAAGGTTGGCCCCGAGGCGCGGATGCTGCTGCCCCGGGCCTATCTGGCCCTGGGGTATTGCTACAAAATGGACAACAAGCCCAAGCAAGCCGTGCTGCAGTTTCTGATGGTCGATTTGATCTACAACGCACATCGCGCTTCGCACGCCGAGGCCCTGAAAAATCTGGTGGGCCTGTGGGAAGTGACCAAAAACATCGAGAATACACGGCGCGCCAAGCGTAGATTGAAGCAATTGTATCCCGGCGTCGGCTGATCCGCGGCAGGAGACTGGCCCCGGGCCGTTTTGCGGCGATAAAAAGGTGGGGCGCAGGTGCTTTACGAAGCACCCGGCCGCATAGTAAAATGTAGGATTCCGATTCGTATGCGATAAGAAACTTCCCTTGGAGGCATTCATGCAGATTCGAGACTTGACCCGTCGGGCTCTGGCCGCGGCTTGCGCGCTGGCGATGTTGCTTATGATCCCCGGGGTGTTCACAGCACTTTCGCTCGGTGACCCCACGCCGGCCGTCGCACAGGATTCCGACGACGACAAAGGGGCATCCTCGGATAGCGAGTCGTTGTTGGCAAAGGCCATTACATCGCTAGGCATAGTTTTCGGGCCGTTGTTTCTGATTGTTTCGTTCGCGCTGGTCGCGCTGATTGTGATGAACATTCTCACGGCCCGGCGCGACAACATCGCGCCGATCCATCTGGTCGAGGGCTTCGAGGATCATCTCAACGAGAAACGCTTCCAGGAGGCCTACGAAATGGCCAAGAACGACGATTCGTTCCTCGGCTTGGTGCTTTCGGCCGGGCTGGCCAAGCTTTCAGGCGGACACTCCCAAGCCATCGAAGCGATGCAGGAGGTTGGTGAAGAGGAAAACATGAAACTCGACCACAAGCTCAGTTACATCGCCCTGATCGGCACCGTCGCGCCGATGCTCGGCCTGTTGGGCACGGTGGTCGGTATGATCATGGCCTTTTCCGAAATCGGCAATACGCGCGGAGGAAAACCAGACCCAGTCATATTGGCCCGAAACATCTCGACCGCGCTGTGGACTACGTTCGTGGGCCTGTCGATCGCCATCCCTGCCATCGGCGCGTTCACCATCCTTCGCAACCGCGTCTCGCGATTGGTGCTGGAAGTCGGCATCTTGAGCGAAGGCCTGATGGGCCGATTCCAAAACGTCGGTAAGAAATAGTGCCATGCGAATTCATCGAAGACACGAAGACAGCGCCGAGGCCGACCTGACGCCGATGATCGACATGACGTTTCTGCTGATCGCATTTTTCGTCATGCTGATCAACTTTAACGACAACGACCAGCAGGAAGTCAACTTGCCCAAGAGCGAAGTGGCCAAACCGCCGGAAAAACCGCCCGAGCAATATCTGGTGATTCACGTCACCAAGGAGGGCAAGGCGATCTACGGCGGCTTTCCGATCGAAGTTTCCGACATGAAGAAGCGTTTGATTACCTACAAACAGCTTCACCAAAACTACAAGGATGCGGTCATTATCATCCGCGGCGACGAAGACGCGAAAACCGGCAAGGTGCAGGAATTGATCGAGGTTTGCCAGGAACAATCGTTCGATAAATTCAAACTGAGCGCGCTTATTGAAAAGGATCGCTAAGGGCCGCAGCCAGCGTGAGCCGCAAGGCGCTAGCCGCGGGTTTTGTGCAGGCCGGCCTCAGCGTGAGCCGCAAGGCGCTAGCCGCGGGTTTTGTGCGGGAAAACGTAACGTAGATTTACCGGCGGCT
Organism: Planctomycetota bacterium; assembly: GCA_022564995.1. Lineage (GTDB taxonomy): Bacteria > Planctomycetota > Planctomycetia > Pirellulales > JADFKK01 > JADFKK01. Next base: position 14,649 of record JADFKK010000060.1, read on the forward strand.
AGCGCCTTGCCGCTCAAAGATTGGTGCCAATGGGCCAACGCCCCGCGGCGGTCGAGTCCAACAGGGCCATTCCAACAGGGTTAGGTAGAGCAAAACGATGAAGTTTCGTCACGCAGTTTCCGGAGGCGACGAAAAGATCGAACTGCAAATGGTGCCGATGATCGACATCGTCTTCCAATTGCTGATCTTTTTCGTCTTGACGTTCAATCCCTCGGTGCCCGAGGGCGATTTCAGCATCGAGATGCCGCTACCCTCGTCTGAAGAAAAACCCCCAGAGCCGGTCCCGTTTATTCACGTCCGTCTGATCGCCGACAGCAACAGGAATCTTTCCCGAATTGTGGTCAACAAAAGTAAGACGTTCGAGGCGGACGACGATCCTTATGGCAAGCTGCAAAATCACATCATTGACGAAACCAACAAGGGATCTGCCGACGCACAGAAGGATTACCGCGAGAAGGCCGAGGTGAAGATCGAAGCCGATTTCAATCTCAAATACCAGTACACCATCCGCGCCATAACCGCCGTGACCGCCTACACGAATGACAATGACGACATCATCGACCTGTTGCACAATATCAAGTTTGTGCAGCAGAAGCCGCCGCCAGAAACCACGAAGAAGCCGGAAGAATAACGCCGCCTCACGAGCGCGGATGGAACTTGCGGTGGACCGCCTTGAGACGTGTCGGGTCGACGTGCGTGTAAACTTGCGTGGTGGCAATGCTGGCGTGACCCAACATTTCTTGCACCTGCCGTAGATCGGCACCGCCAGAGAGCATGTGCGTGGCGAAGCTGTGCCGCAGCCAATGGGGACTCATCGCCTCGGGCGCGCCGGCCCGCGCGGCGAACTTCTTCAATAGTTCCCAAATCCGCTCTCGCCGCAGTGGTCCGCCGCGCGAAGAAAGTAGCAGCCACGCCGGCGGCGATGATCGCTTCGCCGCCAGCAGTTCGCGCTCGTGCTTAAGATACGACGTCACCGCGTCGATCGCCCGCCGGCCAAGCGGAACCAATCGTTGCTTGTCACCCTTGCCCCGGCAAAGGCAGAATTTCTCCTTCAGGTGCAGGTCTTGCATCGTCATCGCCGACGCCTCGGAAGCCCGGGCCCCGGTGGCGTAGAGCAATTCCAAGAGTGCCCGATCGCGCCGCCAAAGCGGCTCGCTCTTGTGCGGGGCGGCCAGCAGCTTGTCGATCATCTGCGGCGACAGCACACTCGGCACCCGCTCCCATAGCTTGGGGCTGCCGAGCAATTCGGCCAGATTGTCGCGGAGCACGCCTTCAAGCTGTAAATATCGAAAAAACACCTTGAGCGTGACCAAGTGCCGGGCGACCGTCGCCGGGGCCAGCTTCAGATCGTTCAGCCAGGCCGCGTAATCCGACAGATCAGCAATCGAGAGCGAGCCGGCGGTCCGCCCGGCGAGCCACTCATAAAATCGCCGCAAATCGCGTCGGTAGGCCGCCACGGTGTTCTCGGCCAGATGGCACTCGTTGCGGACGTACTCGATAAAAGAATCTCGCCACGATTCGCCAGTATCTCGGCGGCGCTTTTTGATCGGTTTGACGATTTTTCGACGGGTGGAAGCCATGGCAAGCTGTCGACAAGGAACACGGGGCCATCGATTGGTTTCGGGCCGCCGCGGCGAGAATCTTCAGCTATATTGGTAGACGCCTCCTACAACCCCTAGCCCTCGCCGGAAGGCGCGGGGTTCCCCAAATCATCAAGTGAGCCCCCCATGAACATCCTCGTCGTCGGCGGTGCCGGATACGTCGGAAGTCACACCGCGAGGCTGCTCGAGCGCGCCGGCCACGAAGTCTGGGTCTACGACAATCTGTCTCTCGGGCATCGCGCCGCGGTCAGCGAGGGCCGTTTGATTGTCGGCGACTTACACGACCGCGATCAATTGACCGGCGTGCTGCGCGAAAAACAGATCGAAGCGGTGGCCCATTTCGCCGCTTTCGCGTTGGTCGGCGAGTCGGTCACCGATCCGGCCAAGTATTATCACAACAACGTCGCCGGCAGTTTGAGCCTGCTCGAAGCGATGCGCGCCGCCGACGTGAAGAGAATCGTCTTCTCCAGCACCACCGCCACTTACGGCGTGCCCGACCGGGTGCCGATTACCGAGGACGAATCGCAGCAGCCGATCAACCCTTACGGTTTTACGAAGCTGGTGGTCGAACAGGCGCTAGCCGATTATGCCCAGGCTTACGGATTCGCCTACGCGGCGCTGCGTTACTTCAACGCGGCGGGGGCAGCAGAAGATGGTCGGATCGGCGAAGATCACGACCCCGAATCGCACCTGATTCCGATCGTCCTGCAGGTGGCCCTCGGCCAGCGCGAATCGATCAGCATCTTCGGCGACGATTACCCCACGCCCGACGGCACCTGCATCCGCGACTACGTTCACGTCGACGATCTGGGGCAAGCGCACATTCTGGCCCTCGACCGCCTCAAGCCGGGCGAGGGAATCGGACTGAACCTCGGCACCGGCCGCGGCTACAGCGTCCGCGAAGTAATCGACGCCTGCCGCCGCGTCTCCGGGTGCGACATCCCCGAGGTCATCGCCCCCCGCCGCGCCGGCGACCCGCCGGAGTTGGTCGCCTGCGCCGATCGCGCCCGCCGCGTGCTCGACTGGCAGCCGCGCTACACCGACGTCGAGAGCATCGTCAAGACCGCCTGGCGTTGGCACCAATCGCACCCGAATGGGTACGGGGATTGAAACGAACCCTGGCGCCGCCCTCTTGCCGCGCCGGCCCAGAATGGTATAAAAACACCTAGCGGGTGATGCTCACCCCGCTTCGGATTGCATCGATTCTCTTCTACGAGGCCGACCTATCATGGCGACCAAATCAATGCCGATCGTCGCGCTCACGGACATGAGCGATGGCCAAGAGGGCGATCTGTTCGTGTTGATGACCTCGAAGGAGGAACTGAAAACACGCGACGGAAAAACCTATTACAAGGTTGGCTTTCGCGATGCCGGGCGAGAGGTGAACTTTCCGATCTGGGGCGATTCGGCCTGGGCGGTCGATTGCCGCGATGCCTGGAAACCGGGCGCGTTTTTCAAAGTGCGGGCCGTCTATCGCGACAGTAAGTATGGTCCGCAGCTCGACATCCGTAAAATTCGCCCGGCCAGCGACGCCGACGCGGCCGACGGGTTTGACCCGAACATGCTGCTGCCGCGATCAAGGTTCGACGCGGAGGAGATGTTCGACGAGTTACGGGCGCTTGCCGAGCGCCACATTGAAAATGCCGAGTTGCGTGATTTGGTTTGCGATATTCTTTCGGACAACAAGGACGCCCTGCTGGGCCTTCCCGCCGCCACGCGCAATCATCACGCTTTCGTCGGCGGTTGGCTGGAACATGTATTGAGCGTAACGCGGACCTGTGTTTTCCTAGCGGAGAAATACGACGAGCAATACCCGGACATGCAGCCGCCGCTCAATACATCGCTGGTCGTGGCCGGGGGAATTCTGCACGACGTCGGCAAGCTTCGCGAGTTGGAGCAGGACGTGCAGGGCGCATCGTACACGTCCGAGGGCAGCCTGATCGGCCACATTCTTCAGGGCCGAGACATCGTGCGCGAAGCCGCCGCCGGGCGAGACATGGACACGGAGACGCTGCTGCGGCTGGAACACATCATCGTTTCGCACCAGCGTCTGCCCGAGTGGGGCTCGCCCAAACCGCCGATGACGCCCGAGGCCCTGATCGTGCATTACGCCGACGATTTGGACGCCAAGTATGAGATGATGCAGGCAATTCTCAGCGACGACGCGAGCGATGGGCCGCTCACGTCGCGCAAAAACGTACTCTATCAGCACGTTTTTCGCGGGCAGAAGAAATAGCCGCTTGCGGCAAAGCAGACCGGCTAAGCCGCAAGCGGTTTATTTGGGCGTCTTTTTCTTACCCGCTTGCTTGGTCAAGTCCTGATCGACCAGGGCCATGTCGAAATAACCGATCATCATCTCGTCCCAGGTCTGATCGCCCCAGCGGACGGTCTTCGTCGGATCGGGATTGGCCAGGTTATCCTCGGAATTATCGAAATGGGCCACGCAGCGCAGCGTCGTGCCGGCGGGCATCACCTTCGGCTCGATCAGCTTCAAGCCGATCTGCCAGTTGAAATCGTAACGCGGCACGTCGAGCAGAATCTCCTCGCTCTTATCGGGGTAAACGGCCGTGTAGCGAAACGATTTTCCCCGCAGGTGCATGTGCGGGAATAGGGCCAGCAGCAGCGTGTCCTCGCGAAAGGTGAACGACGAGTTGACCCGATAGTTGTTGGCTCCGGCCGGAATCACGAAGCGGTTGTTCACGGCGGCCCGCGTGCCGACCACTTTTTTCACGCTCTTCGGATCGGCGAAGATGAAGCCCACCGAGCTGCGGTCGGTCTGCGGTGTGCCAATCGGCGTATAGTGTAATTGGAAAAGCAGCTTCGATCCGGCCGGCACAAACTTGGCAAACCCGTCGTCCAGGATCAACGGCGACGACCCGGGCGCCATGGCCGTGATCCAATCAGAAGTGACGCCGTGGGCCTTGAAGCGGCCGAACCGCTTGCCGGCCACCGCGACGATGATGTGATGCACGACCTTGCGGTTGCCGGGCCGGCACTCGGCGGCCTTGATCCACTTGTCTTCCTTCCAGCCCGGGTCGACGACGAAATACTGATAGCGGACCTCGCCCCTGGCCTTTACTGAAAACGGCTTGTCGCGCATGTAGATGATGTCATCCGGCTTGCCGATTCGCCAGCCTTTAACGAACTCGCGTGGCTCGGGCAAGTCTTTAGGATCGCCCTGGGGCGCTCCGGCCAGCACCCAGCGGTGAATCAGCTTTTTCTCGTCCGCCGAGAGCCGGGGATCGTTGGCGAACTTGCCGTACTTTCCGCTGGCCGACCAGGGCGGCATCCGCTGCTCATGCACCACCTCGTCGATCATCTCGGCCCAACCGACGACGTCGTCGTACTTGGTCAATGTAAACGGGGCGATCTCGCCTTCGCGATGACATTCGACGCAGCTCTTCTGCAAGATGCGGCTGATCTGCTTTGAGTAGGTTATGTCGCTGTTGAGATTCTGCTTCTTGAACACCCGGCCGATGTGGCAGCCATCGCACTCGGTCACCGGCGTGCTAACCTTCTTGCCGGCCAGCAGTTCCTCGACGGCGTCCATCATGTCGTGGCTGCTAACCTTGGCCCGCTGGATCGAACCGATGCGGAACTGATCGTCGATGCGGCCCCAGTAACGGATCACCCGCTTCGAGTCGAGCACGAACACTTCCGGCGTGCGATCGGCGTGAAAATCGTCGGCCACGACGTTGCCGGGGTCTTTGAGCAGGGGGAATTCGATTTTGTGCTTCTTGGCGTAATGGGCCATCTCGGCCAGCGAGTCTTGTTGGTTCGAGTTGATGGCAATCAGGGCCACGCCTTTCTCTTTCAGCTTGACTTCGTACTCGCCCAGCCGCGTGGCGTAAAATTGCGCCAGCGGACACTCGTTGCCGAGGAAGGCCACGACCATCAGCTTGCTGTCCTTGAAATCGTCCAGCGCCCAGGTCTTGCCGAGGTAGTCTTTGAGCTTGAAGGCCGAGATTTTGTGGCCGATGGGGGTCTTGGCCCGTGTTTCGTCTTGGGCCTGTGCGGCCAGGGGCAGAGCGAGGGCAATCAGGCAGGCGAGGACCATTCGGGCGCATCGAGACATGGATAACCTCTGTGTGTTCGGGACTTTTGCGGCAGAATTCTCTACCCTATTTAACCCGTCGTCTCGGCGATTGGTTTCGCCGACCGGGTGCCCCCACTCCATATTATTCCAATCGGACGCTCCGGCCTATAGCGCAAGGCCGAAACGGTTCATTTTCGAGCGCTTTCGCCCATCACTCGGCCCTTCCCCTGAATCCGTCCAGCGAACACAATGGTGGATTCGTGTGTCCGTAGATTGTAATTATCGCCCAGTTTTCACGTCTTTCGATCATCCATGCCCTCCCCGCTCAATATCCGCCGCATCGACACCCGCGCGGGCGATGTCGAGGCCCAGCTCGACGCCCTCCGCTTGCGGCTTAGCCCGCAGGGCGACGTAGTCAGCGAAGCCGGCCGCCGCAAGACTCTCGAAGTCTTCGGCGAGGCCCTTTCGCCCGCGCAAGTGGTCGAGCGGATTTGCCGCGACGTGCGCGAGCAGGGCCTAGCCGCCGTGCTCGATTACTCCCGCAGAATCGACGGCGCGGAATTGTCGGCCGACACACTGCGCGTGCCGGCCGACGATCTGGCGGCGGCCCACCAGCGAGCGAGCGAGGAATTTCTCGCCACGATCCGCCGCATTCGCGAGAGCATTTTGGAATTTCAGCGCGCGATCTTGCACACCGACGTCCGCATCGAAAAGCCGCACGGAGGTTACCTGACGCAGCGATATCTTCCGCTGGCTCGCGTCGGCATTTGCGTGCCGGGCGGGGCGGCGGCTTATCCGTCGACCGTGTTGATGACCGCCGTGCCGGCCCAAGCCGCCGGCGTCGAGCAGTTGGCCGTCGTGGCGCCGCCGACACCGCTGGGGGCTTACAACGACGATCTGCTAGCGACTTGCCACGAGTTGGGCATTCGCGAAGTTTATCGGATGGGCGGAGCGCAGGCGGTCGCCGCGCTGGCCTACGGCGTCCGCGGCGTGCCGCCGGTCGACAAGATCGTCGGACCCGGCAACATGTTCGTGGCCTTGGCCAAAAAACTCGTCTACGGCGAAGTTGACATCGACTCGATCGCCGGGCCGAGCGAAGTGGTGGTGATTGCCGACGAATCGACCCGGCCCGATTACACGGCGGCCGATCTGATCGCGCAGGCGGAACACGCCCCGGGAGCCAGCATCCTGATCACTTGGAGTGAAGACGTGCTGGAAGCAACTGCCGTGCAACTGGTCGAACAAACGGCCCACCTGTCGCGCGGCGATTTGGCCCGAGCGAGCCTGGAGGATTTCGGGGCATTGATCTTGGCCCGCGACGCGGAGGAAGCGTGTCGGCTGGCCAACTTGATCGCGCCGGAGCATTTGCACATTGCCACGGACGACGCCGAGCGGCTGTTGAAACTGATTCCCAACGCCGGCGCGGTGTTCTTGGGCAATTACTCACCGGTGGCGCTGGGCGATTACGTTGCCGGGCCTTCGCACGTATTGCCCACCGGCGGCACGGCCCGATTTGCCAGCGGCCTATCGGCCAACGACTTCCTGCGCACCGGCAGCGTGATTCACTTCACCCGCGAAGGCCTGCAAGCAGTCGCCAAGGACGTGCAAATGATGGCCGACAAAGAAGGACTGACGGCGCATCGGGCGAGCGTGGATGTTAGGCTGAAGAATGATTGATCGCGGATCGTACTCGTTCACGGAGTTTGAGGCAGAGAACCGCTAATCGACGCTGATAAACGCTAATAAGAACAAGATGAAAGTTTGTTTATTAGCGTTCATCAGCGTTGATTAGCGGTTCCCTGTTTCTTGAGTTGTTCTTTCTTGCGACTTTCGTGAACGGTTACAGTGTGGGGACGTTTTTCGGTCATTCGGATTTTTGATTTGTTTAGGATTTCGTGCTTAGGATTTGAACCCTCTCTTCGCCTTGCCGTCGCGCTTCCGTTATGTCCTATTTCCGTTCCAACATCCTCGCCATGTCCGGTTACGTCTCCGGCGAGCAGCCGCAGGGTGGGAAGTTTATCAAGCTCAACACGAACGAAAATCCGTATCCACCCTCTCGAGCCGTTACGCGGGCGATTGCGGCGGCGGCCAAGGATGGGCTAACGAAGTATCCCGACGCAACCGCCGAGGCATTTCGACGGCGGGCGGCCGAGGTGCTGGGCGTCGAGCCGGATTGGATTCTCTGTGGGAACGGCAGCGACGATATTCTGACGATCGTCACCAGGGCCTTCGTCGGCGAGGGCGAGCGATTGCGGCTGCCGTATCCCAGTTACGTGCTGTACAAAACCTTGGCGGAAATTCAGGGGGCCGAGAGCGAAGAGATTCGCTTCGAGCCGGACTGGACGCTGTCGGATGAGTTTGTTGCGAAGAGCGATAACCTGCGGCTGGCCTTGCTGCCGAATCCCAACAGCCCCAGCGGTACGATGATCCCGCCGAGCCGTGTTGCTGAATTGGCCGATGCGCTGCCTTGCCCGCTGCTGGTCGACGAGGCGTATGCCGATTTCGCCGAAGAGAATTGCCTCGACTTGGTGGCCCGGAACGAAAAAATCATGGTCTCGCGAACCTTGAGCAAGTCATACGCATTGGCCGGGCTGCGGTTCGGTTTTCTGATTGCCCAGCCGCAGATGATCGAGCAATTGATGAAAGTTAAGGACTCGTACAATTGCGACGCGCTGTCGATTGCCGCGGCCACCGCCGCCATCGACGATCAGGCCTGGCTGGCCGAAAACCGCGCGAAGGTGCTTGCCACGCGCGAACGCCTGATGAGGGGCATGCGGGAGTTGGGCTTCGCGAACGTCGCCTCGCAGGCAAACTTTCTCTGGAACACCCATCCGGAGCGGCCGTTAAAACCGCTTTATGAAGCCCTCAAGGACCAGCGTATTTTGGTTCGCTACATGGACTATCCCAATTGGGGCGACGGCCTGCGAATTTCCGTCGGCACCGACGACCAGATCGATGCATGTTTGGGGTTGCTTGAGACGATGGTCTAAGGGGGAACGTGCGAGAGTCGAAAATGTTTTCCACGGCGACCACGCGGACCGCCAAACCGTAAGAGCGAATGAAACACGGAGACGATCGCAATTTGTCATTAGTTATTGTATTGATTCCATTCGTCATTCGTCATTCGTCATTCGTCATTGATTGCCTTTCATCCTTTATCCTTCATCCTTTCCTTCCCCCATGTCCCGCACCGCCACCATCCAGCGCAAGACGGCCGAGACCGAGATCGAATTGACGCTCGACCTCGACGGCAGCGGGCTGGGCGATATCCAAACCGGGGTCGGCTTCTTCGATCACATGCTCAACCTGCTGGCGAAGCATGCGGTGATGGACTTGACGGTTCGTGCCCAGGGCGATTTGCAGGTCGATCAACATCATACGGTCGAGGACGTCGGCATCTGTTTCGGGCAAGCGCTGCGGCAGGCGGTCGGTGACAAATCGGGCATCCGACGCTACGGACACTTCACGCTGCCGATGGAAGAGACGTTGGTCACTTCGGCGATCGATCTGAGTGGGCGATACTTCCTGGTGTTTCAGGCCGACTTTCCCACCGCCAAGATCGGCGACTTCGACAGCGAGTTGGTCGAAGACTTCTGGCAAGCCGCCGCCGCCAACGCGCTGTGCAACCTGCACGTCACGGTCCACCACGGCCGCAACAGCCACCACATCAGCGAAGGCATCTTCAAAGCCACCGCCCGAGCGCTGCGGATGGCCGTCGAGATTGACTCGCGGGTTAAGGGTGTGCCGAGCACCAAGGGCACGCTGGATTCGTAGGTTCCGGCTTGCCGCAACGTCGACAAATCCGGCGGCCTACGATTGCGTCGTCAAGATCCGCTCAATGTCCTCCAGCCGTCCAGAGACGACAGAAAGATGAAATGGGATCGACAGATCACGAGCGTCCGCCGACGCAATAGTACGCACCGGCGCCAGCGGCTCTCCGTGCTTTACGATTCGCGTTTCGGCCAGATTCCCAGCTTCGTCTGCAATGTCGATCAACTCGAAGTCGGTACTTGGGAATCGAGCCGTGCGGTAAAACTCTTGTCCCGATACGAAGACGATTCGGTCATCGTCAAGTTGAAAGGCGTAACATGCGCCTTCGTCCTCATGTTCCTCGAACTCGATCATCTCTTCCGACCGTATGCGAACAACGCTTGCGATGTTTCTGGCGACTGCGCTGTTGATCGACCGAATTCGCTTTGCCGAATCACGCCACTCGCTCCAATAGGCCCAGGAGAAGATGCCCAGGCCGATCGACAGCCAGAATATTGTGATGAACATCCACGATGCGTTTGAGGCAAGCATGGTCCATCCCCACAAGATGCCGATGACAATGAAGCCCGACAGCGATGTTCGAACCAACAAGCTCATGCCCATCCGGCGCTTGATATGGGAGATTCTAGCTGCCAAGCGCCGTCGCTCCGAGTCTGTCAAAGGTCGTTCGAATTCGTCTAGCATGTCCGACTCGCGAAATACTGTCGTTCAAATCCGTAATGCCCTACTGCCGCGACTCGGGCCCTCGTCAACGTCCGCTACGTCATGGCTCCATTATCCAATCCGTCGCGGAGATGGGCAATAGACCATCCGTTGCGTCTCGTCCTGGCGCCACGACGGAAAAGTCGGCGATCGAGCGTCAATTGCGTTGCGACAGACCGTGCCGGAGGAGCCTTTCGGTGCGAAAGTCGCCCCCATTTCCAATCCGGCCCATGAGGACAGGGCGGTTCGACAATCCCAGATCACGCCGCGCTGGCGCCGGTCGCCTGCTCGGAACCGGGAATTGCCTTGCCTTTGAGCTGGTAGACGTAAGCCAGGATTTCGGCCACGGCAGCGTACATTTTGTCGGGCACGGGGCTTCCTACGTCGACGTCTTTATAGAGCGATTGGGCGAGCGGTTTCTTCTCTACGATCGGCACGTTGTGTTCCAGCGCCAAGCGGCGAATCCGCGAGGCCAACACACCGGCTCCTTTGGCACAGACGATGGGCGCTAGCATCTTCTCCGGATCGTATTGAATCGCCACGGCCAGCTCGGTTGGGTTGGTGACCACGACGTCGGCTTTGGGCACCGCCGATTCGAGTCGCTGCAGGGCCAATTGCCGTTGCACTTGGCGTCGTCGGGCGATGATCTGGGGATCGCCCTGCATGTTCTTCATTTCTTCGCGGACTTCTTGGTGAGACATCATCATGTCCTGCTCGTGCTTCCAACGCTGATAGGCGTAGTCGAGAATGGCTAATAGTAGCAGCGCCAAGCCAATTTTCATGCCGGTCCAGAGCAGGATGTCGATCATGAAGATGCCTATCTGCAGTATGTCGAGCGACACCAAGGCGAGCAACTCATCGTATCGATTATACAAACTCCAGAAAGCCACGATTACGATCACCGTGATCTTGAAGATGCCGAACAGCAACTTCATAAGGCCCGAGAGCGAGAAAATACGCTTTAGGCCGGCCAGCGGATTGAGACGAGAAATGTCGGGGGCCAGCTTGTCGGGCAGAAACAGAAAGCCGATCTGAAAGAGATTCACCAGAACGGCCGCCAGCAGCAGCGTGCCCATCACGGGGAGCAAGATGAAAAGCAACCGGACGGCCAGATCGTTTAGCTGCGCGGCGGCGGCGGCGTTGGTCAGCAAACCGCCGTCCCAGCCTTCGCCGGCAAATTGTCCGCGGGCGAAGTGGCCGAGCTGTCGAGCCATCGATTTGCCCGCAAGCATGATCGCCGCCAGCCCGGCGATCAGCACGACGGCCGAGCCGAGATCCTGGCTCATGGCAACCTGTCCCTTATCGCGTGCCTCTTGCCGGCGATGCGGGGTTGCTTCTTGCGATTTGTCGTCAGTTTGTTCGGCCATCGATTAGTAATTCAGTGTTTCGACGCGGAGAAGAGGCGTGCCTTTTTTTGCCATTCAAATCCGAAATCCTAAATCCTAAACAAATTCAAAGCACGAATTTCAAAACAACTCTCAGATGCCTGGAGTTTTGGATTTCGTATTTCTGATTTGTTTCGTGCTTCGGATTTCGGATTTCTGGTCTCGTGGTCCTCTCCAACTTGTTGACGCTCGGCCGCCATCGATTACGGCACACTCTCCACCACGCCGGCGTGTAACGCTTCCAACACTCGATCGAGCGACAGTTCCACCTGGGTTTCAAAGATCATCGCGATCGCCCCCAGAGAGAGTGCCAGGGTCGAGAGTGAAATGAGCGTGTTGAGTCCGAAACCGACTGCCAGGATGTTCAATTGCGGCAGCGTGCGGCCGATCAGCCCCAACACCAAAGTGGAGAGCAACAACGCGGTGGCAACGGGCGCGGCGGTGCGAACGGCAAACTCCAGACTTTCGCCCGCCAGTGTCGTCAGCACGTCGACCAACGACTTCGATACCACGGCATGTCCCAGCGGAAGCGTGCGAAAAGTTTCCAGCAGCGCGCCCATCACCACACGGTGTCCGCCGCTGGCCACAAACACGGCCAGCGTCACCATGTTCAGTAATTGGGAGATGAGCGGGATGTTCACATCGAGTGTCGGATTGAGCACGTTGGCCATCGCCATGCCGCTCATCTGCGCGATCACCTGGCCGGCCAGTTGGACGCCGACGAACAACAGGATGATGCCCAAACCGAGCGACATGCCGACGAGGATTTCCGTGACGATAAAAACCGCCAGGTTGATGAGATTTCCCGGATCGCCCGTTTCGGTGTTCCAATCGATCGGTTGCTCAACATCTCGCTCGGGGTCGATCACTACGGCCACCATTTTTTCCGGCCCGTCGACCAGCACGCCAAGCTGCGTGGGCGTAATCAACATCGCCAGCGTCACCGCCAGAAAGGCTCGCACACGTCGGGGCACGTCGCGGGTGCCGTAAATCGGCGCGATCATCATCAGCCCCCCGATGCGGCTGAGCACCAGCGCAAAGATCAGCAGGATCTGCTGAAACAGCGGATACGTGGCGGCGATGTCGTTGAGCCACTGCATGCGTTACCGGAGGAAATTGGCCTGATAGTACAGTGATGGGTTTTGAAGTCCGATGCCGTGTAAGGTATTCGGGGGCTGGGGAAACCTTGCTTTCGACTTCCCCAGTCCCCAGTCCCCAGTCCCCAGGAAAACGGTCGATCCCAACACGAACTCTAAACTTGACATCCGCCGGCAACCTGGCGCCGCAAAACTAATACGGTCCGATCGAATTCGGGATGTTGGTGATGAGCTGATGCGAGTATTCGACCATGCGGTTGATGAGCCAGGGCAGAGCGAAGCTGAGGGCCATCACCATGGCGACGATCTTGGGGACGAACGAAACGGTTTGCTCCTGAATCTGCGTCAACGCTTGAAACAAACCGATCGTCAGCCCGACCACCAGGCCCGACACCAGGATCGGCGAAGCCATCAGCAAGGTCATCATGATTGCCTCGCGGCCAATATCGACAGCGTCTTGAGCGTCCATGCGTGAATTACGTCTGTGCGACAGTTTTGTGTTGTAAAGCCGCGACCCGTGGTCGCGCCCGAATTCTCCTCTCAATCGCCCTCGTCACGTAAATGGCTGAAAACTGTTCAGCAGCATTTCGATGACCAGATGCCAGCCATCGACCAACACGAATAACAACAGCTTAAACGGCAGCGAGATCAACACGGGCGGCAGCATCATCATGCCCATCGAAATCGTCACGCTGGCCACCACGATGTCGAGAATCAAGAACGGCAGGTAAATCTGAAAGCCGATCAAGAAGGCCGTTTTCAACTCGCTGAGCATGTAAGCCGGCAGCAACACTTGTAGCGGCACGTCGTCGTAGCTCGTCGGTTCGGCCGTGTCCTCCGGAAGATAGTTGTAAAACAGCCACACGTCGTCGCTGTTACCGGCCCGTTCGATTTGCAGACTCATGAACTCGCGAATCGGCGCGATACCCCGCTCCCACGTCACCTCGAGCGAGACCGGATTGCCCGTGGCGGGGTCAACCTGTTTGTTGGTGTACGGCTTGATCGCATCGTCGTAAACGCGGGTCCAGACCGGGGTCATGATGAGTAATGAGAGAAACATGGCGATCGAGGTGAGGACTTGCGACGGCGGCAATTGCTGCGTGCCCAATGCCTGCCGCAGCAAACCCAACACCACAACGATCCTCACAAAGCTGGTCGTCATCAGCAACACGGCGGGGGCCATGCTGACGACCGTCAGCAGCAGCATCACCTGCAGCGCCGACGAAAGCCCTTCGGGGCTGGTCCACTGCTCGGGCCCGCCCGAAAGACGATCCAACGGCGTGGCCGCTACGTTGCCCTCGATTTCCGCGGGCTCGCCAATCTCCTGGGCCGACGCCGAGTTGAATAAGAAGAGGCAGCATCCGGCAATGGTCAGCCAGGCTAAGTAGCGACGCGGGCGGCTGTCGCGCCAGCCGACCCGAGGCCGTGGCTTTTGGGAGCGTCGTTGGCGCGGATTAGACATCGTGTTCCTCCAGCATGTCTTGAACGCTTCTCGCGGGGGGGTCCGCCTTCGGCGACGAATCGGCCGGTGACTTCGATTTCCGGTCGCTGGAAATCTGCTGCAACATGTTGCGAAAGATGGCCGTGGCGCTGCCGCTACGGCTTTGTTGACAGAGGCCCACCAGCCGGTCGATTTCCTCTGGGTCGGAGATTTCGGCCAGTGTTTCCGCGACACCGGGCGCAAGCGACACGAGCAGCAGCTTGTTGCCGAAGCGCAACAGTTGTAACTGTTGCCGGCCGGCAAGCGGCATCCGCCCGAGTATCTCCAGCACGTCGGTGGGCAAGGCTTGTCCGCCCTTGGGCATCCCGCGGCGCATGAGCCAGGCAACCAAGAAAAACAGGCCCAGCACGACAGCCAAACTTATGGCCACGGTGATTAGCGACTGCGAAGAACCGCTTGACGATTTTGAGTCGCTTCCGCTCTTTGAAGCGAAGGGGGCCAGCGCCAGCGGTTCTGCCTTTCGCGGCGGCGAGAGCCGACCGACCTGTGACTCCGGCTGCGCTGGTTTGTCCGCCGACGAAGCCCGCTGGAATGTGGCCGGCTCGACATCTCGGTCGAAGCGCGCGGCCTGATCCGGGGAAAAATCGGCGGGACGGCGGGCTGGCTCGGCTGGGCGGCTGGGCAGGCCGGGGCGAAGCGTTGCCTTTCGGTTAGCCAACACGCTGTCGCTCGTCGCACCGCGCGCGCCGGCGCCGGTCGACAGCTCGTCAGCGAGCGACACATTGGCGCACGACAGGCAACATGCCAGCGCGCCGAGCGCGGCGAAGAGCGGTGGTTGCGGGGAAGGCATCCTTGCACATCCTCGTTCTGTTTTTTGTCAAGTCAGCGACCGACTGAAGCCGATAGCGATGCGGGGCGTCTCAGGCCATGCCCCGGCATCATACACACACCTCCTCCTCTCGGAAACGCCAAAGATGCCTATTCTTCGTGCCTTTACGCGACGGCGATCTCTCCCACGACCAATTCGGCGATGCGTACACAAAAGCTGTCATTGAGCACCAATACCTCGCCACGGGCGATCAAGCGACCGTTTACATAGATGTCCACGGGGTCACCCGCCAGCTTGTCAAGCGTCACGACCGAGCCCTTGTGCAGCCGCAGCACGTCGTCGAGCTGCATATTGGTCCGGCCCAACTCAATCTTGACGTCGAGCTCGACGTCGCGGATCAGCTCGAGCGTGGCCATCTCGTCCGAAGGAGTAGCGCCGGAAAACTGCCGCAGTTGATACGGCGTCGTCTCGTCGGCCCGCGGCGGCTCCGTAGGCTGCTGGACCGAATCGAGCGCCTCTTGGGCCTGATTGAGCAATAACTCGACATCACCCTGGGGCATCGTCTCTTCCTCCTCAAGTCGCTGAGTTGGGGAGACGTTTTTCGGCACCACGGGCGGTGGCGGACTAGGCGTTACACTCGTCTGACCGAGCAGCTTTTCGATTTCACTCTGATCGAGCGAACCGTCCGTAGCGGCGCTCTGGGATTCGGCAGGCGGGCTGGGAGCGGAACCTGCCGCTTGTTGCATCAAGGCCTCAATTTCGTCTTGCCCCACGGCGCCCGCGGATTCTTCAGCAGGCGGCTGCTGTGCGGCGGCTCCGCCGGCTGCCTGGGCCTGTTTGAGCAACTGCTCAATCTCATCTTGGCCAATTTGTTCCGAATCGTCCGCCATTGGAGTCCATTCCCTTTGCGGAGGTGTGCTAGCACACCATGTTACTGTTCAACAAACGAAAAATCGCCAAACACAATCGACTGCAGCAGGGTCTTGCCCAGGACACGGTTACTTTTCTCTAAAATCTGCCGTTTAATCAAGGCCAATGTAGGATCGGTCAGATCGGTGATCACCGCCTTGCGCATGATCACGATAACCTGCTCGCGCATACGGTTTTGGTGGGTCTTCTTGATTTCCTCAAAATCGTCCAGGTCATCCTCCAGGACCGTGCCGCTGAGGTGAAAGTCGATCCGTAGCGTGTAGTTACGTTCCGGCTGAAACGCCGTCAGGCTGAACTGCCCTAGATCGACTTCCCTGTGGTCTTCGCCGCTATCATCGAATTTCAAGATGTCAATCTCTCCGCCGGGCTGGAGGATCCCGGGGTCACCACCCTGGGCGATGCTCTCCAGTTCCTCAGCGCTGGGCATGAACATGCTGACACCGACACACTCAAGCACGACGACCGTCGTCATGAATCCGAACACCATTAGGAGCGGTTTGAGATTCGACGGCGCTTTGTCGGCCGTTTCTTGCTCTTCTGTCTCGACGTCATTGGTCGCTTGGTCGGCCATTGGACTAAATCCCCTGATGGTTCGCGGTGCAGCGTTTTAGGGCTTCGCCGCCTCGCCGTTGTGGTCGGAAAATCGCTGGCTCTGTTCTTCCTTGGTGCCGATGAAATCGCTGGTCAGCTCGTTGACCACGACGATTTCAACACGATCGAATTGTCGGGGAGTAAGGTTCTTGTTGCCGGTCGGCGTGGCGTCACCCGGGTCGATGACTCCCAGCCGGATGCGTTCGCGTCGAATTCCTGATTGCACGAGATACATCATGGTCTGTCGGCAACGTCGATACGCCAAGCGGGTGTGCGACGTGGCCTGGCCTTCGTCGCCCTGGACACTGTTTTTCGACGCATAGCCTCGAATTTCGATTTTTTGTGGTTTACCGCCGATTGTTTCGACGACCCTGCGCAGCTTGTCGCGAAGTTCGTCGTTGAGTTGTGCCTCTCCACGTTCAAAAAACATGGTCGCGTGCGGTGTGCTCTGATCGCCGCGACGAACCGTTCGGATTCGATGCTGATTGCCAATCGGGGCTCTTAGCCTTGCTCCTCCTCGCATCGTATCGACCCGTTTGGCTCGCCCCAGGGTGGCGCGTTTCTCGAACCGTGCATTGCGCGGCTTGGAGGGCCCCGGCGCGGAACTCCAAATCGACGACGCGTGGCCGAAACGCTTACGGAGCGATTCAACCATTGCCTGATACTTTTCTTCCGCCTTAATTTCACTCATCGACACCAACATGATGAAAAACGTCAGCAGCAGCGACATCATGTCTCCGAAGGTCACGACCCACTCGGGGATTCCAGGGGTTTCGTCTTCCAATTCGATGGCCATGGTGCTACGCCGCTTCCTTGCTCAGACGTAGTTTTGGTGGAACAAACGTGCTCAGCGTCTGCTCGATCACCCGAGGATTATCACCCGACTGTATGCCGAGGATTCCCCGCAGGGCAATCTCCATCACCAATAACTCCTGCTTGTTAATAAAGCCTAGCTTTTCAGCAAAGGGCAGGAAGAAAATATTCGAGATAATGGCGCCATACAGCGTGGTGATCAGTGCCACTGCCATGCCCGACCCGATCGCCGAAGGGTCGCTCATGTCGCCCAACATGATAATCAGGCCCATCAGGGTTCCGATCATGCCGAATGCCGGGGCAAAACGGCCCATCTGGTCCAGCAGGTATTTTCCGTCGCGGTGACGCGTGGCGACCGACTCGATCTCGGTCCGCATGATG
>JADFKK010000368.1 GCA_022564995.1 Planctomycetota bacterium
GCGCCGCCACGCCGCTGCCGTTGTTGATCAGGCTGGCTCCGTTGTTCGATCGCAGAAACAGCGACCACTCGGCGTCCCACATGAAAAACTTGAAGCCGGTTCTGTCCGGGCCGCTGTCGCGCCCGACGTAATAGTTCTTTCGCGGCCAGTCGGCGTTGCCGCCGTAGTAGTTGACGATCAGGTAGTCGATCATGTTGTCGACGTCCAGATAATCCGGCAATTCATCGTTCGGCGTGCCGTCGGGATTGTTACCCTGAATAAGCTGAAAGGCGGCGGAGCGGGCTTCTCCGGCGGAAGCCCTTTGCACGTCCGAGGCAAGCGAGACCAGTTTGCTCCAGGCCACAGACGTACGCCGCTGCCGCGTAGAATCGGTCGAAGCGTTGATCGCGCGGCCAGAGTTGATGCCGTCCCAGTCGTCTTTCGGCACGTCGAAGTACGACGCCGCGAAACCGGCGTCGGGCCGCTCGACCGAATTGTAAACTCCCCAGTAGATTCCGTTGATGTACAGATGGACGCGGTTGCCGTGCGAGGCGGGCTGTCCCATGGCGAGCTGCACGCGGCGGCCGAATTCGTCCCGCGCATATTGTGGCTGGCCGCCCGCCGCGCCCCATTGCCAGCCGTCGTTCGATTCGGCCCGCAACGTGATCGTATCGAACTTGTCGGTCGCGTCGTCGCCAAAAAACGGGAACCTCAGCTTCGAGTCGCCGTAAACATCCTTAAACAGAAGTCGAAATCCGTGCTTCTTGGTCAGCCCGTCGCCGCGAAACGCGCCGCCCTGGATACGAATGCCGGCGTCGATCTGAAACTCGCCGCCCTCGCCAGGCTGAATCAACTCGACGCTGGTGCGACGCTCCCATGACCTTCCGGTGCCGCCCGTGTTACTGTAAATCCCGCCGGGGCCGAACATATCGCGGATGTCCATGGTCAACGACAAGGTCGGAATGGCCCGCAGCGAATCGAAAATCCGCTCGGTGTAACGGCCGTTGAAGCGATCGTTGGGACCGACCACGCCGGGGTCCATGCCATAATCCGGAGTGAAATTTCCCCATGTGCTTGGGAAACCCGCAGCCAGCGTGCTTTGACGACTCTGCGTCACCACGTCCGCCAAGAAGATGTAGGTTTGCGTGTCGACGTTGGTCGATTCAAAGCCGGGCTTGAAGGCCATCGCTCGTAGCGAGGTCGTGGCGCTGACGAGAATCGGTCCGCTGTAGAGCGAGCCGCGGGTCGTGCTCGGCGCGGTGCCGTCGAGCGTGTAGCGGATCGTCGCTCCTGCGGTGGCCGTGGCGATTTCGACTTCAAACGGCGCTTCAAAGAAACCGCGATCGACGCTGAAGGTCGTGTCGGCCACCAGGTCGGTGAAATTCGTCGAATTGGCGGTCCCTGGCGTCGGCGTGGCGAAGTAGCGAAGTTGACCGTCGCGGATGCCGTAAGAGATGTCGCCGACTTGAAAGGGATAGCCGGGCTCGTACTCGTGAATCACGGTGCCGTCGCCGGCCGTCAGCGCCAGATACTCGCCGTCGACGCCGAGGCTGAAGTTGGCGTGCAAATAGCCCCGCTCGTCGAGCGCCGGATCGGTCACGTCGTCGCCCGAGGCGAAGACCACCAGAAAGCCGCCGGCGGGGATTGTCGTTCCGGTGGGAAATTGCCACTTGGTCGCGTCGTCGCGGCTGTCGGTCAGATGCAAGCCGCCCATTTCGACCGCCGAGGGGCTGATGTTCGCGATCTCGATCCAGTCTGGCGTCTTCCGCTCGCCGGAAAACGCCTCGCCGACCGACGCGCGGGTACGGGTGGTAAGCGTCGAGTCGTTCTTGGCCATCAGCTCGCTGATCAGAAGCTGCGGCGCGGCGGTGGTTGTAAACTGTCGGGTCAACGGCGACCAACTCTCGCCGGCTCCGTTGGTGGCCAGAGCGCGAAAGAAATAGCTGGTCTCGGGCGCCAGGCCGTCCACCGTCGAGGAAAATACGTCAATCCGCTCGCCGACGAAAAGCTCGACATCCCAGAGATTTTTGTTGGTGCCGCCGTCGGTCGTGCCGTAGAAGATGGTCACGACCGGCACGTCGCCGCCCGTGTCGATGACCGTGCCGGCGATTTCCGCGGCAAACGCGCCCAGTGTGGTGACCGACTGGGTGGCGATCGTCGGCTTCGTCAGCGGCAAGGTCGTGAACGTCGCGGTGCTGGGCGCCCAGGCACCTCCGGCCAGATTCGAGGCGAAGGCCCGATAGAAATACGGGGTGTTGCTGGTCAATCCGCTGAGGCCGGAATTGTAAAGTCCCGGGCCGCCGGTTCCGATTACGATGACGGCATCCCAATCGTCGACGCTGGTGGCGCCGTCGTTGTCTCCCCAGTAGAGCAAAATGTTCGGGTCGTCACCGCCGGTCTCCAGCACTCGGACGCCGAACTGTACCTCGAACGCGGAGATATTGTCTGCCGGTAGATTAGCGACGGTGGCCGGCTCGGGAATCGTGAAGCTGGCCGAAAACGGCTGGACGGCGGGAATCCCGGCTTGCTGGGCTTCGATCGCGCCGGCGGCGATGGCCAGCGTGTGCCGGCCGGCGGATAACGCCGGCAGGTCGAATTCGATCGTGTTGCTGTCCGTCAGGCGGAAGCCCAGCGATGCCGTTCCGTCGACCGTCAAGTCGGCCGCGTCGACCGAGGAGCCCTTCACATCCAAGCCGAACTCGATGGTCGCCACCGTCGGCGCGGCCGCCAGCAAGGCGCCGTCGGCGGGAGTCGAGCCGACGACCGTTAAGCCGGCTTCGCCGAAGAATTCAATTTCGCCGATCTGGAAAAAGTTGGCACCGGTCGTGCCCGTCGCGGTGGTTCTCATGCGGAGGAACGAATAGGCGACCCTCTGCACGGGGAAATCGTCGCCGGCGTCAAAACGGATGACTTGATTGTCGGCAGACCAGACGGGGGCGCCGGCGTCGTTTTGAGAAAAAATGGTCGTCCATCGGATCCCGTCGTTCGAGCCGTCGATCGTCCAAACGCGCGGCCGGCGCGCGGGCGAGTCGTTACCCGACGCCACGGTAAAGTGCGTGAGGAGGTGGGCTTGCGAGAATTCCGCGCCGACGATCTGGGGAAAGCTCGTCCCACAACACCACTTGTCATTGCCGCCGCCCACCACATTGTCGAAGACGTTGAAAGCGAACTCATCGCCGCCGAAGCCCGGCTCGTCGCTGGAAAAGAAGCGGGCGTCGAAGCCGCCGAAATCTTCGGGCGGATTGTAGGCCGCCTCGCTGTGAATGTTGTCTACGTCCGTCAGGTCGCCGCCTAACAGCACGCCGCTGCCCGTGCCCAGCACGACCGCCAGCAAGTGGCGTGCCTCGAGCGGTTCGATGGCGATGCTACGCGATCGCGCGGGGCGCCGCGCAATTGCCAAGTCGTCGCGACGCCGAAATCTCTTGGCGAGCCTTCGCTTGAAGCCCTTCCAACCGAAATGGTCCACCTGAACCTCCTGATCTGTTTTTGAATAGAATCCTTGATTGCGTCGAGCCGAGAGATGCCGGCCCAGAACGGTCGTGACCGAGAAACAGTGGAAAACTTGCGCAAGATGAGCACCCAGTATACCCGAAACAACCCAGTATGCGTAGGGTTTAGCGACTTTGCCACGCATCGGTAGGCGATTTGCCCGGAATTGCACCGGGCAAGACGTTAATTTTCCCGGCTGGGAAACTTTTCGGCCGCAAGAAGCGACCAATCCAACGATGGGCTCGTTTATTGGGCTAGCCCGGATAATTCAGTGTGCCGTGAAAGGTTTGTTGATTCTAGCGGGTGCGAATCCCGCCTGGTAATTGGTCGCTCCGGCCAGTAGCACCTGGGGCGGTTCAAGGAGGTAACGAATTGGACTGAAGCACTCTTGGAAAAGGCTCCCTTGGGGAGTCAGCGAGCACGCAGGCCATAATGTGAGTGAACGCCGAGCAGGCCTCGAAACGGGTAATGCGGGAGCCGACCTGCCTGGATTACAGGGAAGGCCGATGCCGGTCGGGCGAGATGAGCGACAGCACTTGACCGGTCTCGCCGGGGTAATGGCGATAGCATGCGTGAAAGAGGAATCGACAAGCAACACGGGAAGCCCCGGCGGTGAGGGCGTGTGACTCTCAACGAGAACTCCGCGAGGAGCAGGCTCGGCCGTGCGGGGTGGCGGAGAGGCCCGTAGTAGTGACGACGCCCGGTAACTCGGGTCGAGCGAAGGGGCCTTAGTTCAAGGTCAACGTGCGAAGTGGCGCGAGAGCCGGGAGATTGGCATGAGCCTACCAACTCTACCGAAGGTTCAGAAGCTGCAGGATGCGTTGCACGCCAAAGCGAAGGGATCGCCCAAGTTTCGCTTCTACGCATTGTACGACAAGGTGTACCGCGACGACGTGCTGTGGACCGCTCACCGACGCTGCCTAGTCAACGGCGGCGCAGCGGGCATCGATGGCCAGACGTTCGAGGACATCGAGCAGTACGGCGTGACGAAGTGGTTGGGTGAACTGGCGGAGGAACTCAGAAAGAAGACGTATCGTCCTAGTCCGGTGCGGCGAGTGTATATTCCCAAACCGGACGGCAAGCAGAGACCGTTGGGTATTCCGACGATCAAGGATCGCGTGGTGCAGACGGCGGCGGTGTTGGTCTTGGAGCCGATCTTCGAGGCTGACCTGCAACCGGAGCAACACGCCTACCGGCCCGGACGCAGTGCATTGGATGCGGTTCGCCAAGTCCACTCGCTGCTCAATACCGGCCATACGGAGGTCGTGGACGCGGATTTGTCCGGTTACTTCGATACGATCCCGCACGCCGAACTCATGAAATCGGTCTCGCGTCGCATCAGCGATCGGCACCTGTTGGGGCTGATCAAGATGTGGCTGGAAGCACCGGTTGAGGAGATCGACGATCGCGGACGTCACCATCGAACGACCCGGAACAAGGACGAGCATCGGGGCTGCCCACAAGGGGCTCCGATCTCGCCGCTGCTCTCGAACCTTTACATGCGACGGTTTATTCTGGGTTGGAAGACGTTGGGACACCAGCAGCGTCTGGGAGCGAAAATCGTTAACTACGCCGATGATTTCGTGATCTGTTGTCGCGGCACGGCCGATGAGGCCATGCGCGTGATGCGGAGCATGATGGATCGGTTGAAACTGACGGTGAACGAAACCAAGACGCAACTCTGCCGAATTCCGGACGAATCGTTCGACTTTTTGGGCTACACCATCGGCCGTTGTTACTCGCCCAAGACGGGCCGCGCCTACATTGGCACGCGCCCGTCGAAGAAGAAGGTCAACCGGCTGTGCCGGGAGATCAGCGAGATGACCAGCGGGCGTTGGACGCTGAAGGACGTGGAGGATCGGGTGGCCGGCATCAACCGCAAGTTGAATGGCTGGTCCAACTACTTCCGCCTCGGTCCGGTAAGCAAGGCCTACGCAGCCGTGGATCGCCACGCCTGCCGACGGCTTCGCCAGTGGTTATGCAGGAAGCACAAGCTGCGGGGTTCGGGGACGTCACGCTACCCGGACGCCTACCTGTATCAAGAGTTGGGCCTGGTCCAACTGAGTGCCAAAACGCGAACTTTCCCGTGGGCGACCGCGTGAGTCCTTGTCCGAAAGCCGGATGCGGGAAATTTCTGTTTCATGGCCGCACGTCCGGTTTGATGAGCGGGATGTGGAAACGGAGCAAGGTGATGGACATTAGGGCACCGACAACCGAAAGGGTCGGCAACAGACCAAGCCTCCACCTAACCCACCGCGCCACATCTCGACTCTACTGCACGTCGTGGAATTCTTGCTAACTCGTTTCTGGTTTTCGCATTGCGTCGATGGCACGAAAAACAGTCTGTTAATCAGCCGCGGGGCGCTAGCCCCCGGTTCTTGCAGGTTGCGAAAAGAACCGGGGGCTAGCGCCCCGCGGCTGATGAATAATCCAGGCTAATCAACTCACGGGAGCTGTCACCTCAGCAGATTTTCAAGGGTTCTCGCCTGCAATACTTAACGAACAAAGGGCCTACCGGCAAGTTACCATGTAGGAATTGAAAGTGGCCAGTTGTCTCCGGTTGGAGGAAGTGGTAGAGGAAAGTTCAAGTCGAAGTGATACGAACATTTCCCGGCACTTTCCCAAAAGGAGGAACCGACCATGTGTAAGGTTATCATGATGGCTGCGATTCGCACGACAAGACCTTGCTGCTGAAGGTCGCCGTGGGGCGAGGGGCACCCGATATGCTCAGCGTGCGGAATACTCCGCGAGACCGCGAAAAGATGATTGCGGACCTGAAAATGCGGGAGCTTGGCAACCAGGAAATGTAGGAGACGCCTCCTACAGATCCGTCTTCAGCGTCACCAGCCGCATGATCTCGACTTGGCCTTTGCCCTTGAGCTCGACGGTTCCCAGCGATTCGCCTTCGGCGACGTCGGACAAGCGATGCCAACCGGCTTCGCTGAGCGCCACGGCACCCGGCAGTGCATGGCTCTGAATGCGGGCGGCCGTGTTGACCGTATCGCCCCACAGGTCGTACAGGTATTGCCAGCGGCCCAACACCCCGGCTACCACCGGGCCGATGTGAATGCCGACGCGAACCGGCCAATGCGGCGTGAGCCGTCGTCCGATCTCAATCATCTTCAGCGCGCACCGGGCACAATTGAGCACCGGATTGTCGAGCGGTTTGAGCAGACCCGCCGCCGCCATGAAAGCGTCGCCAATCGTCTTGATTTTCTGCACTTCGCACTGTAGCGCGATCTCTTCCCAGGCTTCGACCAGCCGCTGTAAGTCGTCGACCACGTCCTCGGGCGCGTGCGTGTCGCAATATTGGGTAAAACCGACGATGTCGGCGAACAGCACGGCCACCGACTCGTGGCGGCGCGGCTCGACCATGTTGGTCAGGCGCAGCTCTTGCACAATCTCGTCGGGCAGGATGACGTGCAAGAGTTCGTCGCTGCGACGGCGTTCGGCCTCGATCTGGGCCAAGTGCATCTTCTCGCGGTCGCGCATCCGCTTTTTTTCCAGGCAGGCTCCGATTCTTGCTCGCAACAGCACCGGGTCGAACGGCTTGGAGAGATAATCCTCGGCCCCCGTGGCAATACAGCGCACGGCGCTGGCCACTTCGTCCAGGGCGGAGATCATGATGACCGGGATGTCTCGCAGCCGCTCGTCGGCCTTGAGCCGCTCGAGTACTTGTAGCCCGTCGACTTCGGGCATGACGATGTCCAACAACACCAGATCGAAATCCTTTGCGGCCACTTCACGGAGCCCAATGCGGCCGTTTTCGGCCGTCACGACGGTGTGTCCTTCGCTGGTGAGTCGGCGGGCGAGCAACTCGCGATTGGCCTGGTTGTCCTCGACGACGAGAATCTTACCGGTTTCGGACGGGGCCAGTTTGACGTCGGGTCCGCTCGTTACCACGGGCAGTTCGCCGTTTGGGTCCGCCGTCTCGGCGAGCAGGCGCCGCTTGCCCAGCCGTTCGATCAGCACGGCCATCTGCTTGCCGGAAGCATGCAGCCATTTGAGGTCGACCGTCAAGGCCGCGGGAAACCCGTCGGCCGCGTCTTCCAGCAGCATTTCAGCGTAGCCCAATACCTGATTCAACACGTTGCCCACGTCGTGGCGAACGCGAGAGCGAAAGGCGTTGATCTCGCTGGTCGACTGACCTGCCGTGGCGGCCTCGTGAAACAGATCGACCGTTAGCCCGAGCAGCTCGCGAGCGGCGCTGTGCAGCTTGGTCAGGTCGTCGCGCAGCTCTTCGTTGTCGGACTGGGCCAACTCGCGGACCAGCGACTCGCTACACTCGACGATCGCTCTGACCGGCGTGAGCAATTGTTGGCCGGGCACCTTGAGCACCTCGCCACCGGCGCCCTCCAGCGGCGAATCGGTTCTGAGCAGGTCGTCACGCGCTGGGTTCATGGAGTCGGTTCCTCGTTGAGCAATGCTTCCATTTTCCCCAGCAGCCGCTTCAGGTC
>JADFKK010000369.1 GCA_022564995.1 Planctomycetota bacterium
AGCGCTGCGGTGGTTGACCGGGCGATGGGCGAGGATTCGGATTCAACGCTAGCAAGAAGCGAGGGGGCATCGTTCCGCGTTGCACGTAGATGGCGAGACGATCCTCTTGTGGACGCAGGTTGGCGAATTTGATGTCGCGTTTCAGCGGTGGCGGAGTGCCCGATGTGTCGGTGGTGAGGTTAGGACGACCGCCACGACAGCTCCATCGGATTGTTTGCCTAACTCACCTTGGCAACGGGTTCTCCGCCGACGGCGCCATGTGCCACCATTCAAAACACGGGACTTAGAATTCTCTCCGATACCAACGCGCGGAAATGCCAAACGATCTGTTGGGCCAATGCCGGCGATCGGATCAACAGGCCGAGTTCAATGTTTCTCTCCTGTGCCGCTTCAGTAAAATTGGCGGACGAGACGAAGACGGTCTTCTCATCGACAACGACGCACTTGGCGTGCAGGCAGGCGCGTTTGTTCGTCGCCACATCCAGGGACCGAGGGTCGTAGAAAACGTCGGGCCGAGGTCTATCGGGCGGCCATTGTTGGCTGGTAAATCGCTGGGCGAATCTACGCACAAGTTGATTCGGCTCGGACGAGTCGCCGGTGGGCCGCTGCACGTCGAGGAACAGCTGGACTATCAGATCGGGGTTCTCCTGCATTCGATCGGCCAGGGCCTTGAACACTTGCTGCCCTTGATAGACCGCATACCCAGCCACGAGGACCGACTCTCGGGCTTGTGCAAAGAGATCTCGGACGACGACCGCGGTGTCCCGGTTTGTTACTCCGGGCGCTTCTGGTCCGGTGGTGACGAGGTCGACACTCTCGTCCAACTCGGGGCGCCCGTCTCGGTCCTTAGCGAGCAATTCCAGCGTTGTGGCGATCTGATTCGGACCGAAGCCCAAATCGCTCAATTCTTGAAGGTCCGTCGCGATCGCCGGCGCCAATTCATCTTGGACGATCCGTTGAAGACTGATGGACGTATAGGGGGCGAGAAGGCGACTTGCCCGTATGGCGGCAGCCACCTGGCGAAGGTCGGCGTCGGACAGCCGGATGAGGTGGTCTGTCATAGTGAAGTGTGGCCGAAAAACTCGACACCCAGGTTTTCGACCGTCGGCACAACGAGTGCCCGATCCAGGAAATCGTTGTGATGTTCACACGATGTTTCAGCGATCAGCAGACAGCCGTGGCAAGCCGCACCGTGCAGAAACCGTTTTTCGTGCGGGTTATCCGGCTGATGCTGCGCACAGACAGGGTCGTTGGAACAGAGATCGCCAAGCAGCAGCGCGTCGTGGATGTGTTCATGGATTTTCCGGCCGACTTGAATCAAGCCCCCCAACGTTCCTTCCGCGTCCGACGAACCTGTGAAGAGCAAAATGCCGTAACCGACATCCGAAAGCGCGTAAATGCGCTCGCGAATCGAACTGGCCGGATAACCGCATTCCAGCGAGACCGCCGTGATGAGCAGATGCGAAAGCGAATGCAGCAAGATGTAGGGCAAACCAGGAAACTGCCGGTGTGAACCCTGGTGTTCCTTCTTCCAGAGATCAAACCCGGCCTCAAGCTTGCGGCCATGTTCCTTTACGTCGTTCCGACTCAGCCACTGCTCGATCGCAGTCTTCTTGAACTGAATAAAGACGCCTTCGCCACGGTTTTCCACCGCGGGAAGCCAGGTCGTTTCCCGAGCAAGGGCGGCGCGACGAACTCCCATCTCCAACTCGCCTTCGATGTCCGGCGAGGCGGCCTCGAAGCGCGTGAACCCGACAAGGGCCACCACTTCCCTTAATCGGTGAACGAGCACCAAGCGCTCGACGGCGTCCATCCAGGGTCGATCCCACTGCTGGCGAGGAAACGATCTTGCGAAGAAGTTGCCGTCGGGACGGTCGTCGCCCAGTTCCTCGTCCGCGGCAATCAGTGTTTCCAGTTCCGCCTGTTTGACGCTCTTTGGCTGTTCCTGCACGCCCCCGCGACGCGAGCTGATCTCGGCAAACACGTCCTCATCCGTAATGCCCTCCAGCGCCGCTTTGACCCTGGCCTTCCTCCGCTCGTATTTTACCTGCTCGGCGTTTTCGACCTCTTCGAGAAAGTCCCAGACTGCATCCACCGCCTCGCTAACGTCGTCGTCACGGTCCGGGAGTGAAATGACACTCATCAATTGTGAGAAATAGGCGTTGCTAGCGGTGCGGATGAGCAGACGGTTTGGTTGACCGCACGGTTCGTTCGTGTATTTTCCGAGCCAGGGACGTGATCCATCGCAGGAGCCCAATGCGTGGCGATCGGGCAGAGAGGCGTCGGTCATAGGACGCTGTGCCTTACATTCGCATCGAATCCAAACTTCCGACAAGACCCCGCTCGTACCTCGTTCGTCTATCCACAATTGCCGGCGGCATTCGCTGTTTCCCTGATGCACATACTCAAACCAGTCGATGTCCCCGATATGGCCCGCGCTGCAGGCGCGCACGAAGCGGATCGGCACGACGTTGCGTTTCTTTCGATTGTGGTCAATGTACTTTCCCCTGGTCAGTGCCTTCCGCGGCACGAGCATGCGAGACCGGATCGCCGATGAACGGCCGTCGATCTCTACGTCCTGCGTAATGAACCACTCGGGGAATTGCCAGGCGCTGATGCCGGTTTGAGGTGCGGCCGGGTCTTGTGGATCTGGAGGCGGCGTAAAGAGCTTGAGAGCCGGCAGCTCCAGCAGCCGCTTGAGTTTCTCGACCAGCCGGGCCTCCAGGATCTCATCGCCCTGGCCTGTCCAATAATCCAGACCGGCCACCAGGACCGAGTGATTCGGCAGGTCGAGCATCGCTCCAGGTCCGTAGGTCGTGATCACCTGACTCTGGCGGAGTTGACCGTGAGGTTTGCTCATAGCTCGTCCTCTTCAAGGTCGATGCCGTCGATCGTCTTCAGCCACAGGTTGACGCTTGGCTCGACGTCACGCATCGAACGATTTGCGCGGAATTTGCGGTGCCGTGGTGGCAGAGTCTTCAAGTCGGGATTGAGGAACTCGTATAACAGGCGCTGTGCGCCGCCCGTTTCTACTTGATATTGCAGTGCAACTCCCGCTTCGCTGAACTCCATGGCGATCCGGCTCCACTCGTCGAGCAGGTTCTGCGCGCGAACACGGACGCGGCCACGCAGCTTGTCGGCCTCGTCGCTTGTCATCTTGGCGTGCGACCCTGCTCGCTCGACAATCGCCTCAACGGCAAACTCCAAATTCGCCCGTTCGTTGAGAATCTCACCGGCACCTTTCGGCGGTGTCATCGGATCGTGGCCTTGACGGACCAACGCAATCAGCGTTCCGGCGAGGCCGCGATCGAGCGCTCGCGGCGAAAACGGCGTTGCGCTGGTCGCCTCGACGTTACGATAAAACGACTCATGGTAGGCAGCAAATCTTTCGTAGTGCGAGCGGTCGCGTGGCTTGTGAATGTTAAGCATCGTTATCACCAGCCCGGGCTTCTCGTCGTCGCGGCCGACGCGGCTGGTGGCCTGAATGTACTCGGCGCTGGTCTTGGGTTGCCCGAAGACGACCATCAGCCCCAGCCGCGTGATGTCGAGACCTACGGAGATCATGTTCGTGGCGATTGCGACGTCGACGTGGTTCTTGTCAGAGAATGGCCTCTCCAGACGCTGCTTCGCCGCCGAAACCTTATCGGTGCTGACGCGGCTTGTCAGCTCGACCACGTCGTAGGCGATCTGTCGATCCTTGAAGAGCCCTTCCTCCTCGCCAAGCCGTTTTCGCCGCTCATATCCGGCGACGCGGTTGCGAACTTCGTCCTCGATGAGCCGCCTCGCGCCTCCAAGCTCGCGCAGGCTATTAAAATACCCGAGCAACGTCATATAAGGGTCGGCCGGATTTTTCGGGTCGCGCTTGGTCCCATGCTTCATGTATGCCTTCTGTGCCGCGGCGAGCAACACCAGATAGGTCCGCATCATGATTTTTTTCGGACTGGTTCCCTGGGCCGCGATTCCCAGGTACAGCCGCGCGTTGCTTTCCTGGGTCGTATGAACGCGAGCAAAAAACGACGTCCGCCGGTCGGGGCCGGGCGGTGGAAAGATCTCGACCAGGCGATGGTCGAACAGCGCGCGAATCTGGCGCTCGGCGTGGCGAACCGTGGCGGTCGAGGCCACGATCTTCGGCCGAATCGTTTGCCCGTCGACCTCGCGGCGGCACAGTGCGTCCAAGGCGGTCTCGTACAATCCGAACAACGTGCCCAAGGGGCCGGAGATCAGATGCAACTCGTCCTGAATCACCAAATCCGGCGGCAACAGGCGGTCGACGTTCATCGGATGACCCAGCGTGGGATCGCACGGGCCGTAGAAGCCGTCCTCGTCGTGCCGCTGGACCCGTCCAAAAAAACCGCCGACCTGGCCGGTCCACGGCATGGCCGCGAATTTGTCGACCGTGGCGATCATGAAGCACGGCAGCCGGCGATAGATCGGCTCGTCGACGGCCAGGATCGGCAGCGGATTGCCGCGGCTGAATTCGCAATGGCGATTGACGCACATCACGCGCAAATCGGTCGGCGCGTTGCTGTTGGGCAATAGCTGGAACGAGTTCGAGCGGAATTTCTCGCCGCACCAGGGGCATTCCTCCAGCGGAATCGGCGACGGTTTGCGGTCGTCGTTCTTGAAGGCGATCGTCTTCGCCCGGGCAGAACCGCTATCGCTATCGCCCTTGTGTCCCATGCGGTTGGGCGTGGCGGCCTTTCCGACCCACAGTCCGATCTCGAAGGGCCACTCGCCCAGTTTATCGACGTCGTTTTGTCGCTCCAACTCTAACGCACAGATCAGCGCGGCGGCGCGGCCGAGTTGATCGAGGGTCAATAGCCGCAGGGTGTAACGCATCAGCACGCTCAGGCCGGCCGACGAGATGCCTGGATTTCTCAGCCGCCGCAGCACGAGTGTGAACGCGGCCAGGCCCAAGTAGGCTTCGGTCTTGCCGCCGCCGGTGGGAAAGAACAGCAGGTCGACCACTTCGCGATCGGCATGTTTCGGGTCGGCGATACCGGGCAGATTCATCAGCACAAACGCCAACTGGAACGGTCGCCACTCGGGCGTGATGTCCTTGCCGAGGATTCGGCCCAGCCGCCGCCGACTCTGGGCGGCCATCGCGCGGTTGGCGATGCGGAAGGCTTCGAGACACTCCTCGTCGGCGAGCAGGTCGATTCCCTGCTGAATCCGATTGGCGGCGGTGTCGGCGCGGTTGAGCAGCTCGTGGGCCGTCTCTTTTCGCCGGGTGGGGCTCTGGGGCGCCGCAGTTCGCTGATCGGCGATCCACTGGCGATACTGCGGTACGAAGTTGCCAAGCTTAGCTTGGGCATCGGCGCCGTCGGTCAGTTTGGCGAGGGCTTCCATCTTCAGTTCGACACCGTTGATCTTCTCGGGCGCGACGCGCTCCACCTCGGCCTGGGGAATCCAGCGCGTGCGAACCGACCGGCACTGGTCATGTTCCATGATTGCGTCGGTGGAAACGCCGTGGCCGACGGCGAATTCGTAGGCGTCGCGATATTGCAAATCGGCCACCCGTTCGTCCACGTCGTCGCTTTTCAGGCTGCGCAGATTGGGCCGCGCCACCAAGGGCGCCTCGCTCGTCACGGTCAGGTTGGCTTGAAAGATGAACGCCTCGTCGCGCACGTCGTCGGGCGCCGGGCGGCGGCGATTGACCAGGAACACCGACAACGCGCGGGTGTCGGCGGCCAGCCCGCCCTCGCCGTCCATGCCAGAGACGCCACGCAGCGACCAGGCGATGTGCAGGCCGCGGCTGTTGGGGACTTCTTGCTCGCCGCCATCGGGCGTCGCCCCCGGTAGCTCGATGACGACCGTCTCCAGACGGTCGCTGCGTTTCCATTCGCGTCGTGCTTCCTCGTCGCCTTCCTCGGGCTGTTGCAGGAAATAGTCACCCCAGCGAACCGCGATCTCCAGCCGGCGTGTGGCGGGAGAGATGAGCAGGCTCATGCCCATGGACGAGGGCATGTAGGCCCGACGGGCGGCGGCCAGCTCGGGCGTGACGGCGTCGTCCGATCCGCCTGCGTCGTCCATCGCATCCATCGTGTCGGTACTTTCTTCGTCGACCCGTTGGCTCTCGCCGGCTTCGGTCGGGACAAGAAAGCCGGTCAAATACCAGCCCGACGGCGCCTGCGGCAGAAGCTCGTCGGGCGAGCCCAGATCGTCACCCGGTCCGATCAGGTCCAGGCGCAGGGCGTCGACCAACTCGCTACGAACGTCGTTAGGTGTCATCGTCGCTCCTGGTTGTCGAGGTGTCGAATGCTAATCATTTTTGGTTATCCGAAAAGCTCCGTTTGCCCGGCCGCCGGTTTCTTCCGGCCGCGGCGCTTCGGGGCGGGCTGCCGCTTGCCGTCTTCCGCGTGCAGGCCGGCGAGGCGTTCCTCTTCGGCTCGTTGTTCGTTGAGTTCGAGGAGGCGGGCGAGGACATCGTCGCGGAACTCGTCGGGCCAGCGGAGACGCCAGGGCTTTTTCTTGCCTCGCTTACGCTTCGGGTTGGGATTGCCGCCATCGTAACCCGAAGCGTTAGCGAGGTCGTCGTCTTCCTCCTCGTAGTCTAGCAGGAACTCGCAGCGGGCGTCTTTGGCGAGCTTGTCCCAGCCGTAAGCCTCCAGCACCGCTCGATCCATCGCCTCGTGAAGCTCGCGGAGATGCGCGATCTCCGACGACTTCTCGTGCGGGTCGTGGAAACGGTTGTAGGTCTTCGTGAGACCCTCTTGTTGGTCGGTCATGACCTTGCATCGAAACTCATAGTATCTCGTGCCTAGATCTTCTAGCTTGTCGGACCGTGAGTTGCCTCTGGGAAACGGGAAGTTGTCGAAGCAATCACTAGGGGTGTATCGCAGGTCGTCTTTAAGAGACGAAGCAAAGAATCGCACCCAAATTTCGTGAACGCGACTCTGCATTATCGCGAACATCCGAAACGAATCCGTCGCGAAAACAGGGTGCGGGCTCGCGATTACGACGGATGTCGGAATAAACGAAAACGCGAAGTGGCTAGAGGGAAAGGCGTGCATCAAAACTTTATCGTAGTGTTCGCGCGCCTCACGAAGCGCGGGGCGAGTTCGGCACCAAAGCCACCACGATTGCTTCAGACGTTTTCCATCTGCATTATCCTTCAGTCTCATGCGTTCCGGTTTTACTTTTTGCTCAAGGATCGCAAATAGATCCGGCCATCGCCTTGCCTCATCCTCGTTCATATCGCCAAAGTCGATAACGTGCCGGTTTGGCTGTTGCCTAGGATCGCTGAGCATTTCGGCACCGCCGAGGTACGGTCGTATTCTGTCGGCGTTCCTTGAATCGTGCTGAATCAGCACCTCCATTTCATCAACGGTTGTGCAGTCCTTGCCGTCTGGCGAAAACAAGAATCCAGTTCCATAAGGATACTCGCCAGTAAAGGCGATGTTAGAACTCTCGGCTAATGAAACGGGGTCATCATCTGGACCGGAGTGAAAGAGAAATGCTGTAATTTTCGGGACTCGTCGGCGATCAAGGACGTAGGTGCGCGGTTCTCGTCCCTTGACAACATGAACAACGGCAACAATCACCGCAGCTTGTCCTGGCCAATTCATTCTCCTTATCGCGTTGTAAATGTAACCATCGTTTGTGCGGATGGAATAGAGGCCGGCGCGGCGCGTGTCACCTTGCGAGATTGTATTCGTGGCCAAAAGCCCGAACGAGCCGCCGATTCGCAGGTTGCCGAAACACGCTCGGAAAAAGTAGGCGACCAAATCGGCCTGTCCACCCGTGTTAGTGAAGGACATTTTCAAGGAATCTAGGTAGGCGTCGCCGTATGCACCGGAAATATTTTTTCCTCCCATGAACGGCGGGTTACCAACGAATGCATCGAATCCGCTGTTCTCTCGCGAGAACACCTCGGGAAACTCGATCTCCCAGTGGAAAGGCGCAAGCGGC
>JADFKK010000061.1 GCA_022564995.1 Planctomycetota bacterium
GAAACATGATCGAACCCGAAACCCGAACCGAATAAACGGCTTCCCCAAAAGCCGCCGGACAGCCTGCGCCCCGAAAACCAAGCTCGAAAAAACAAAATCAAGCGAACCGGCTTCGCTTGTTTAAGGATTAGTGTAAACGGCAAAGACCCCGCGAGAAATCGCATCGACGATGATTGAGAGTTTTACGGATAGAAGAATTGACCTCTATCCCAACGAACCGCTACAGCGCGACCTAACAAGGTTGCGAGTTGAAGAGAAATCTTACGGCTACAGATTAACCAGCCCCAGGGACGAACACGGCCACGGTGACTTGGCATCAGCGTTTAGCTTCGCACTCTTGATCGCGCACGGTGAAGCCGGTGAGATTGCGAACGTAGTCGGTGTCGGTGCGAAGGGTGAAAAGACAACAACGCTAGAGGGTATGGCGTCGGAGTTTGAACAACGACAAAGAGCCTTCGACGCTCGACAGCAGCAGTATCAACCGCCGGACGATATTCTCGGCAACGACGATTATGAACGTGAGTACAACAATCTTTTTAGGAGGTAGCACAATGAATGTAGAAACTAAAAACGAATTTGTGGCGAGGATGGACTGTGGCCACGTTTACACCGGATCGGGCAACGACGTGATTCAGCTTTTCGCCAATGGAGGCCGCTGGCAATGGCATCACGGTCTTGATCCTCCGCCCGAGGGTTCGGCCGAAATGCGGTCGCTAAAATTTCAGTACGCACGCGCGAAGTTAAAAAATATGGTTTTAGCATACCGGCGAACGGAGCAAAACGCCTCTATGCAAAACATGTTCCATAGCTCCGGCAACGGTCCGCCCGCTGATCCGGCTGCTATTGAGTGGCTTACGATGTTCGCCCCGAAGGTCGAAAAACAACAAGAAATCGTGGAGAAATTGAGGGAGGAATTGCAGTCGAAGGCACCATCCGCCCCGCACATTACGGCGCACGACAGACGCCGCGAGGAATGCCGCCAAGCATCGTCTGCGATGGCGCAACAACTCGCCGCGCTGCCGAGATTCTAAGATTCCAACTTACCCCTTTTTTACTTTTTTGGAGATTGAAAAAATGGACCTTGTTTACAACGACCCGATCCTAAGTTGCTGCGGCACACGACCGTGTAGCTGTCCCGACAAGACGTCGACGCCCACCTACAACGTGCCGGACCGAATGCCGACACCACCGGGAATGGTCGACAACGATTGCGACGAAAATGACATTTTATTGACTCCGATGGAGGCGGTGAGTAACGCGCATAAGACGAAATGCGAGCAATGCAACGGCCTCGGTTCGCTCCCCGATCCGACGGTCGTGCCAGACACGTATGATTTTGGCTTCGCTCCTCGGCAGATTCAATGCGCCTTGTGCGAGGGAAAAGGATTCACCATTGAAGGCGGAGTTAACATCGATTCCGCGGCTCCGCATCTTGCGGCCGCGATGGCGGATCGTCAAACGGACAACGCCGCGCAGCTTGTCTACGGTGTTTCGCCTGGTGCTACCCAAAGTGACTTCGATGAGGACGATATTTTACTGCCCAATCAATTCTGAAAAAGGAGGTTTGAACGATGAGATTTCTACCGAAGGCTGGTAAACACCGGCAAGGAAAATGCAGACTTTGGGACCGAAATTCCGGCAAGGAAAGTCGCCCTGATACGATCCATCAATTCGTCGCGACGGACCCCAAAAACAACATCGTTGAATCCGAAATCGATCTTGTAGAGCGATTCGGCCGAGGAACATTCGAGCGCTTACCCGATGAACCTAAGGCGAATGGAAAGGCCAAAGCGAAGTAGGGGCTAAGCGCGTCGGATTGTTTTCGACGTGTCGGCGAGCGGTTCGGTTGGCGCGCTCCACCGATCCGCTTGCCATTTTTGAACGAAGCAGACCGGGACGAACGGTTGCAGAATTGAGAGCCGGGTGGATTAACGGGCCACCCGTAGAGTCGGCGCAGTGTTTTCGGTAGTGTTCCCTGCGCTGGCCGCTCTCGACGGGGGCAGCGGTTTTCCTTAGCCGTATGAGCACGTTGTAGTTTTTAACTTTCCTACATCGGGCTCGCCTCCGTTTTTGTTTTGTAGAACCACCTCCCCGCCGGGCTGTGCGACATAAGCGACGACAGCCCGGTATTGGGCTGTGCGCCGCGATGTCCGCCAGCCTTCGCGAAGAGCTACTCCGCGCCCGGCGAGGTTCCTATTAACAGCCTGTTGATGTCATCCGTTCGTAAATGCTGATTACGGGTCCGCAGCTTCGGGCGACGAGTAGACATACGAATCCAGCGACGAGGCTGTACTTGTGAAATGCGTACCATCGTTCGCCCTTATCAAAATGTTCCGTCGCATCATTTCTGTCTTTTCGTCGCCCATGTACCTTGACAATTGCAACTAGACGATCAAAATCTACGCCGATTTCGATTCGGCTGAGCCCCACTGTGCCGGAAATCAGTAACGCCAGCCACCCGAGTAGTTCCGAAATATCAGCAAAGACGAATGTGCCGAAGTTGGCCGTTTGGATAGAAATGGCGAGGACCGCAAACACGAGCGACACTCGATAGAAGCAAAGCTTTTGGTAGTGATCTCGTGCGCGGTCTACGGACGCGGCGTGGTCTTGGTCGGATTCTTCCATGTCGCTCACCTAGTAGATTCCCCTATTCTCCCCACCACCGGCATCCTATCCACCCGTGGTAGCCGACGCAAGCAAGTGCTGGGATGTGGGGGCGTTTTCCGCGTGCCTAGCTGTCGGCAAAATGCTCCCTAATTATGCGCGCAATCTCGCGGGCCGACTTAGCGTGCTCCCTCGGCGAAGGCCGTGGGTGGCCGGTCACCACAGCGCCACGCCACCACCGCCACTTCGCTTGTCGGCACTTGTTGGAACAAAATTCCGCATCTTCTCGTTTGCAAGCGAACGGCCATCCGCACAACCCACAATCCTTGATGTAGTAGCCGTGCAAGGGGAATCGAAGTACAGATTGCTGGGTGCTCGCCTTTCGCCTCTCGATGTAAGCACGCCTGCGACACTTGGGGCTGCAATACTTCGCGTGCGCTCTCGTAGCGATAAACGCCTTGCCGCACTGTTCGCAGTTCTTATTGTAGGTCCGCTTTTTCTGGGGTGACCTACTTCGCCTCTTTTTCTTGCGGGCCATGCGTCTTACTCCATAAACATTTACCCGTAACGCTCAAGAATCGTTACGTGTCGATGTTTAGCATATCAAGAAAACCGGCGCTCCTAAACCGCCCTGTACAATGCGTATAGAGGATGTGTTTCCACTACTTTAACCAAGGAGCGATGCGATGAATGACCAAGACGATCAGCTAACCACACCTCCCTACGTCGAGTTTTCCTGCGGTGGCGATTCCATTACATCGTTGACGCTACCGCATCTTCCCCGTCTCGACGACCGTATTCGCATCGACATCGGCGACGGCGTGAAAGACTACGTGGTCGCCAGTGTGGTGTGGCACTTCAACAAGGCTGTAGTCGGCCGCGATGCAGTCGATGTGGTCAGCCGTATCGAGGTGGCGATTGCAGACCCGGTAGGCGGTTAGGTACTAGCGGCGGCTTGCAAGGCGAACGGCTGCTAGCGGACGCCTACGGGGCTGTAGCGGGCTTGTTTGTGCCTCGCTTGGTCGTGCCGACACCGGCTGCAATCGACGACCAAAACGGCGGTAGTATTTACTACCGCAAGGGCGCGTAACGGCACGTATTGCGACGTTTCGGCGGCGCGCCGAGAAGAGAGAAAGCCCCTTGTTTTCTAGGCTTATACGGGGTTTTAGGGGTCGGCGAGAAACAACCCGTTAGCCTTAGCAAACCCGCGCTTTCGACCACTCAGCCACCTCTCCGGAGCGGGATTGTCCCACGTTTTTCCTTACATGCCGTCCTTCCCGATGGCATTTCTTTCTGGGAAGGACGCACCGTTGGGATTCTAACCACTGGCGTGGCTTCCGCAAAGCCCATGGTCGCCACGGACGTTATTGCCAGAAAGGCCAGTTCGATCTTGCCACCTGAGCGTTTTTTCTCGGCCACACGCCGCTCGTACAGGAAACGTAGGTCTCGCCTGCCGGGCGAGATCTTGATCGCGCCTCCCCAATTCCACAGGCGTGCCTCGAAGTAGTCAACGTGTCCTGCCTGGGCAAAGCTTGCCTGAGTTTTTTGACCCCACGGGACTAGCGCACCTTGAGGTCACTTCGCTCGGGTAACCCAGGTGTCGGCAATCTCGCGAAGGTCAACGGTCGCCTGCCGCTCTTCGTTGAAATAGCTGTGTTCGAGGCGGTCGATCGTTGTGGCGAGCTCTTCGTGTCCTCGTTGGTCGAGGCCGTTGGTGTGCTGGATCTGGCGCAGCAAGCCGAGCACGGTGAACGGCGTGATGCTCTCGGGCAGTTGATACTTGCACCGCTCTTGTACCGGCTCGCGGCGTGGACGCAGCAGCAAAAATGCCACGAGTCCGAAGCCGACGACCGCCACCGCTGCAAGCAGCCAGACCCACGCTCGGCTCGCCGCGCCGTAGCGCTCGCCGAGCACGACGGTCGATTCGACCTGCGCCAGGTCGGCGTCTTCGTAGCGCTGATAGATTGCTTCTTTGACCTCGACCAGCGGGCTGCCGAACTCGAATGTTGTCGGCAACTCGTCGAGGCCCTCGGCCGCTCGAAAGGTAACCAGCCAGGTACGCTCGGTGACCACGAGGCTCTGTTCGGTGTCGGGATCGAAGCGCGAAACCGACACACCCTGATCGTCGATTTCAACGATCTCGAACGGTTCGTTGTTGAGCTTGAGGATCTCGTCCAGATCGGGGATCAGCCCGTGCCCGGTGGCTTTGATCTCGACGATCAACTTGCCCTCGTCGGCCTGGCGCTCGTCGAGTGTTTGGACAATCGAAAGGTTTTGCAGGGGCCGCGGGTCGCCTTTCTCTGAAGACGCGTCGATCGGCACGGCCGGCGATTCAATCGGCAGAATCGCGTAACCCGACGTGTCGATGAAGTCCAGATCGAGCCGCAGCGACGGCAGCTTGTCGACCTCGGCACCGCGCGCCTTGAGCAGCACATAGGCATAGGGCGTGACGCGCCAGCCATATTCCGGCAGAGCTCGCGAGTTGACCGTCTCGCTCTCGAACGTGACCGAGAGCACCTCAAAATGTTCGCCGAACGCCTGGCGAACAACCTCCTCGAACTTGTCGCGGTAGTCCTCGAGCGGACGTCCGTAGTTGTAGTAGTAGCGATTGCCGGCGTTTTGGTTCTGTAGATAACGACCGAAGCCGCCCGACTCGCGTTCGATCTCGCGCGTGTGGCGAAGATTGACGAATAACCCGAACGGCTGGTTGTGGCCGACGACGTCGCTGCCGTCGATTTTGGCCTCAAGGCGAATCTCGGTCACGAGGTCTTTGTAATAGTCATATACCTTGCGGGCTTCGCGCGCTCGTTTGTGATCGCCGACGATCTCGAGCCCCGCGCGGACGTAACGAAACTTGATGGCCGGCTTGGCGGCGCTCATCCGCGTAAACAGCGCGTTGGCGAATTTGGTCATGTGCCGCTCGGCCGCCTCGCCCTTCATCGCCAGGATCGCCTTTCGGATACGCGCCGGCTGCCGCAAGTCGGGCACGGTCTGCTCGTTGATGTTTGCCAGGTCACAGGCACCGAGGCTGGCATAAAACCAGAGATCGAAGACTTTGGTCGACTCCTCGTTTTCGTCGATGTCGCCGACTTGTGCGGCGTAGAGCCGGGCCGCGTTTTGGAAGCTCGCGAAGGCATCGCCGTGTCGCTTCGAAAAACCGGAGTCGGCTTTGATCTCCTTGCGATAGTTGTTTTCATCGTGTTCGATCGCCGCGCGGGCGAGATGCAATGCCCAGTGATTCGGATGCTTCTTCAAGGCACCGGCGACCACCGACCGGGCGACCTGATAGCCACGAAACACTTCGGCCTGAATGTCTCTTTGTTTTCGCTTGGTCTTGTTTTGTTTTTGAACCGCCGGCACACGCCACAACCCAACCAGGTTCGCTCGCATTTGCTGCACGAGTTCGGCGAGCGTTCGGGGGTCGAGATCGTCGAGCGAGCCGAAGACTTTTTCGATCGAGTCGAGTCGATACACTTCCGCGGAACTGTGGCAAGTCGTAAACGCCTTGGCCAGCAGTTCTTCGTCCAACTCAACCGGCAACGCCCGCAGGCGGACGATCAACCCGGCCAGCTCCTTCAGATTGCGCTGTTGCTTCGACCGCGTGAGCGGGATGCCGGCGGCCCGTTGTTCGAATCCGTAGATGTACATGTAACGATTCTGGCGCCTGCTGGTCGAGTTCGGGTCGTGGTTGGTGGTCCACACGCGCAAGAATTCGTCGACTAACTCCTTGCCGATCTGGGGGTGCGAAGCGGCGAGTTGTTCGATGTACGGCAGGGCACGGTCTTCTTCGTGGACCTTGAGGTAAAGCCGGGCAAAGGCCTTGTGAAGACTCGGCCTTACGCTCGCGCTGACGCGGGCCAGCCAGGCATCGCTGGGCCTGATCTCGAGCAACTCGCCGGTGGCGATCGCCTGCAAGCCGCGAGCCGCCTGTTGTGCCTGAGCCTGCATCATCTGCATGTAAAAGATATTGCCGTAGACGTCGCGCTGCGCGTTCGGTCCGAGACTCGTCGAGGTGTCGTAGCGGTAGGAAACGTCTGCTTCGCGAAGCCAGTTTTCCGCGAGGATCGATAGCGACGCCCGCCATTTGTCGGCCCGTTCGGGCGATGCTTTGAGCAACGCCTCGACCGCGCTGGTTTGCAATTGCAAGCCCTTGAGCCGAGCCGACGAATCGGTGCCGAGACGCTCCAGCCCGCTGGCCGCGGCGGCGCCGATGGTTGCGATGATCTCCATGCCGCGCTCGGGACGCTTCGTGAAACTCTCTTCCAGCCAATCCTGGCCGAGTTCGTGATGGATTTGCGGCGCCAGTTCGACCGCTTGCTTCAGCGCACTTTCTTTTTGTTTCTTATCGATTTCATCATCCAATAGCACCGCTTGGGTTACCTGCCACGCCTTTTCGAGAAACTCGACTTTCTTCTTCTCGGCAAAAACGGCCATGTAGTGTTGCGAGAGAAGATTCAGCGCTTCGTGGTCTTTCTCTTGTTGCGCTCGCTGGATGGTCGGCAGAAACTCGCCGGCCGGGATCGGCTGATTGGCGGCCAACAGCAGCTTGGCTGCTTGGCGGGTATCGAGCACGGAGTTGCCCTTGGCTTTCGCAACTTCTTGTTTAAGGAGGGCCACGAGTCGATCGACGACGTGTCCGTTGTCGATCGCCAGCTTGGTAATTTTAGCCAACGATTCGAGCCGCTCATCTGTGAGCTTTGCCGGCGCGGCGGCGGCCAGCGCGAGCATGTCGTCGAAGCTGAAGCTGTGCCTCTGGGGGATGCGGCCTTGCTGCTGCACGCGCGTTGCCTGCATCCTAGCCAACTGGGCAGGGTCGATGCCTGCGCCGGCAGGAACCGGGGCGGCCGAAGCACTCGACGCGAATGACTCAAGCAAGTGCTGGTAGAGTGCCTGGCCTTCGTCCGCGGGCAGCGAAGCGAGATAGCTCTTCACTTCGCTCCAGCGGCCAAGCGTGACATGGCGAACGAATCGTTCGAGCGCCAGATCGAACTCGTCTTTTGGCTTCGCGTCGGGGTCTTCGGGATCCGCGGGGTCTGCGGAGTCTTCACCACCGCCCGCCGGTGTTGACCAGGCCTTGAGAATCGCCGAGGGCCTCCGGTCGAACTGCAATTGCTTGATCTTCTGCACGCGCGCCTGCTGTTTCGCTTCAGCAGCAGCCTCGGCCTCCTTGGCCGCTGCGGCTTTCGATGCCGCGGGATCTTCAGACGCGTCGTCGCCTTTTTGTTTCGCAACGCCCGCTGGTGCCGCCGCAGTATTCGGTGAAACCACGATCACCTGTGCCTGGGCCATCACAGCGCCGGCGGCGAAGAGCAGAGCAATACCGTGGGCGAGCAGCGCCTTCATGTCTCATCTCGTTTCGAGCAGTGCCGACCGTTGGACAGCGCCACTTTGGGCGGCGATCGCACGGCTAACATCTGAATCTTTTCAAGTTACACCAATCTGCACGGATGGCTTTTCGGCCCTCCACTCCCCCTTTGCGACCTCCGCGATCTTCTGTTCAAACATCGCGGTCCGTTTCATTTTCGATAGAAGGTCTATCTTCTTGAATAGAAGGCATTGGAACAGAAGGTCATGAAGATCGCAAAGGAAAAGAGCAGCTTGGCTTATGTGGTCTGCGTCGTATTGTGGGACAGAAATCCGAGGGATTGCCCCTCTCGTCACACCTTATGTGCTAGCTGGGCTCCAAGTGACGCTGTCCAGCTAGTCATCGCACAACACGCATCCCTACGAACCTCGTCCGTCCGGCGGCGGGCCCGAACTTGCGCCGCGCGCGTCTTTTGGCGCCTTGCTCTTGCCTTTTCCTCGGCCGCGACCGCGACCGCTTCCACAGCCCCGTCACTGGCTTGGCAAGGGCAGGCCTTGCAGATCGCTCAGGTCCATGCGAGCCAGGCGAACCGACGACTCCAGATCCTTCTGGTTCTGCTCGGCAGCATCGTTGTTGCCCGCCTTCTTCGCATCTTCGGCGAGCATGCGGAAGGTCTGTCTTGCCGATTCGATTTCCGGTTCCCACTGGCTCTTCGATTTGCCTTCGAGGCGCATTAGCCAAGTGATGTAGTATTGTGAGTTGGCCAACACGCGACGCGATTCGTTGAGCAGGTCGGCGTCCGCGTTCTCGTCCTGCTGCATCTCCTCAACGAGTGCTTTCATGTCTCGATGCGCGACCGGCAACTTCTTGACGAGCATTTGGGCCTTGGCGCGTTCGAGCCGAACGCGTCGTCGCTCGTGAACCCGATCTTCCGGCAAGAGCTCCAGCGCCTGTTCGTATTTGGTTTCGGCCTCGGCCCATTGTTCGCTGGCGGCATCCTGCTGCGCTTGTTCGACCAGCTTTTGTGCGTCGTCGAGCAGCATGCGTTGTTGTCCGGGGCCAAAGTGATACGCCCCGGCGGCGACCGGCACGATCAGCCAGCAAACCAGCAAGACCATTCGCATAGCAAACTCCTCATTACTTGGGGACGCGGCCTTGGGGACGCAGCCCGGCGCGGATCACACCGAGGCCTTTTCCGATCTCATTGATTGTACCGTATCGTGGCTGCGGGGTCGAATCGGTCGATCGCTCGACCCGGGTTTCCTGCCAGAGGCGAGCACACCGGGCCGCCAGGCGGTGCCGAAATAATGCAATAATAGGGGCCAGAAGGCCAATACCATAGCTCCCACACCACAGGCGATCAATGCGTATTCGCGGCGAGTCAATCGCTCGAATGTGCTCTTCGTATCGGTCGCGGTCAGCTTATGCAGCAAGGCCGTGCTCAGGTGTCGCTCGTTGCCGTTGTGATAAACACCGCCGAGCCGGGCTGCGACCTGACGAAGCATCGAGGTATCTTGCCGAGATTGGCGACCGTTGATGAATTTGCCCGACACCGGATCGCCGACGCCCACGACGAGCACATTTTTCACCGACGCCGGCATTTTGGGCATTCCGGTGGCCGGGACCGTATCGCCGTCGCTGACGACAATCACCGTGGTGCTGTTGGGTTTCCAAGCTCGAACGATGTCTCTTGTCGCTGCGAGGCCCGCAAACAAATCGGTCTCGCCGGCGGTAAATGCGTATTGCATCGGCAGCTCGCTGAGGATATTGCGCACCACCTCCATGTCGGACGTATCGACCACAACCGGCTTGGCACTCGTATAGAATGCCACAACGCTGACACGATACTGCGAAACTTTCACGCGCGTGAAGAACGAATCGAGCACCGCCGACGCCCGCTTCATACGACTGATGTCCTTCTGAGGGCCGGCGTCTTTCAAAAACATGCTGGGCGATACGTCGAGCACGAGCACCACGTGCATCTTCTCTTCGTCGGCCAGTATTTCTGCTTCGTGAATCTTGGGAGCGATCAGCAACAGCGTCACAAGTCCCCAGCAAATCGCGGCGCTGGCGATCACGACACAAAAGGGCGCGGCGCGAGCCCACCGGGCCGGCTTTCGCGTGGGGCCAAACGCCAAAGCTGCCAGCCGGCGCGTGCGACGAGCGTGCAGAATCTCGGCGCCAATGGCGACGAGCACGACCGCGGCGGTAACGAGCTCGGCTACCATGGCGTGTACCTCAGGCCAAACGACGCCAGCAAACTTACTCCCAACAGACTCACTCCCACGATGCACCAAGGCCCATGGTTGTCCATCGTTTCGGCCGACGTCTTTTCCAACTTCGTTTGCTTCATTTCGTCGATGCGCTTAAAAATTCCTTGAAGGCCTTCCACGTC
Organism: Planctomycetota bacterium; assembly: GCA_022564995.1. Taxonomy (GTDB): domain Bacteria; phylum Planctomycetota; class Planctomycetia; order Pirellulales; family JADFKK01; genus JADFKK01. The sequence goes on from JADFKK010000061.1 coordinate 10,305, forward strand.
GCCCGACACGAATACTTCGCCGCCGGTGAGACTGGTGATGTTGACGACTTCGTCCGGCGCGTCGCCGCTGCCGATATGGATGGCGAACACCACGATGTTGTTTTGTCTCAATTCGCGGGCGAGCTCGTCGTCCAAAGTGTCGGCGCTGCTTCCGTCCGAGATCAGCACGATCATCCGATCTCCTTCTTTCCGCTCGACGAGAACTTTTTGGCAGGCCCGTAGCGCTTTAGCGATCATCGTGCCGCCAAACCACGGCGGGACATTCTCCGGCCGCATAAACGGCGGAGAACAGCGAACGGCCGAGGTATCGGACGTCAGCGGCACCCAATGCAACACGTTGGTGCCGAAGAACGTCAGCCCGAAGGCGTCGCCCTCGCGGTAGTCGAGAAAATCGTCGATCGCCTGCATCGACGCGTCGTAACGCGACCCAGCGCCAAACGGGGCCGTCATGCTGCCGGAGATATCGACGCAGAATTCGATGTTCGTAAGGCGTCGTTTCGTTTTCGGCTCGCTCAACTGCAGCGGACCCGATAGGACGACGATCACCACCGCCAGCGCCAATGCAGGTAGGCAGCCTGCCAAATTGACGAGTCCTCCCAACCAACGACTGCCGGCGTGTCCCGAGTGGTCCAACGGCAGCACGACGTATCGCCCTTTGCGCATCCAGGTCCACACGACGAGGAATGTCGGGACTAGCAGCAGCGACAATAGCCAAGGGTAGCTGAAACTCATGTCACGGTTCCTGCGTGCTGCGGCGAGAGCGAAAGCTCGTCGGCGGGTAAGTCCTGATACGGCGCAAGGATCGCCGCAATGTCTACGTTTTGCCCGCCGCCGGGACGATGAAGCCAGCTTTCCAGTTGACGCAGCAGAGCCCCGGCTTGTTCGTGCTGGCGAAGCACAACAATCGCGTCGGCGGCTTTCATGTCGTTCAGATTGAGTCGATTGCGCCACAGCACCACCAGCGCGCGTTCCAATTGTGCCAGCCGCGAATCCGCCATCTGGCCCGCCATCGCCTCTTCGACGAGCGGGCGGAGACGATCGGCCAGTGAGAGCGGCCCGCTCGCCTCGCGATCTTTCCGCTTGCTCTTGCGACCCAGGAAGAGAATCAACGGCAATCCGATGAGCCACACGACCACGGCGATCAGGCACCACGTCCGATAACCACCCAAGTCGGTTGCCCGAACCGACTCCAGAGTGGTCGGCTCAATCTGTCCCGGCGGCAGGGTCGAACGGATCTCGACCGTCAGCGGCGGAAGCTCACCGATCGCCGATCCGTCTTTCCGCTGCAGGTAATCGGACAAATTGAACGTGCCCGGCTCCAAGCCATAAAACTCCAAATCATATCGGTAGTCGCTCCCGTGGGGAAACACTCCCGTGATTCGCAATACGATCGGGCGATTCGTTTCGTCAAGCGGCCGGGCCACCAACTCGCTACCCGGCAGCACGATCTGCTCGATTCGCAACGGCATCCCGACAACCGCTTCGTATTTCACTTGGCCTGCCGCGGACGTGCCAGTCGCGGACGATGCGATCAGCGCCAGCATCGTCGCGGACATGACGGCGAGAGATTTCGTGTTGGCAATTCTGGCAATCATAGGTTTTTTTGGCTTGAGGTATGAGGCCTCAGGCTTACCTCTCACCGCGAGCCGCGTCCGAGCAGATTTCGCGATTGAAAAAAGTGCCGCAATTTTTGGGCAAATGGCTGATCTGTGCGCATTAGTAAATGATCGACACCGCCCCGCTTTAACTCCTGATCGAGCTGCTGCTGATCGAGCCATTGCTGCCGACCGTGGCCGACGAAGGCGCGACCGGTTTCCGACTCTTGCGCGCGAAAAATGCCGCCGCCGCGTAGTTCTCGCTCAGCCGGATCTTGCATCTGCAGCACGACGCAATCGTGGGCCTGGTTCAGCCGCCGCAGGGCCGAGGGCGCCCGCGGATCGTGCAGGTCGCTGAGCACGATCACCAGCGCCCGATCGGCCAGCGTCGGCGAGAGTTCGTCAATGCGGCTCGCCAGCGAGGTGGTTTCGTCAAACCGGAACCTTCGCAGCCGATGGAGCCACTGCATGACTTGCTGTTTCGACAGGCTGGGGTTGACCCGAATCGGCGCGCTGCCCACGCCCACCAGCCCCACGGGACTTACGCGGTCGAGACAGGCCAGCGCCAAACCACCGGCGATATGGACCGCCTGGGCGTACTTGCTGCGGGGTTGCGAACTGATCGTCATCGACGCCGACGTGTCGAGCAGCAAATAGCAAGGCAGGCACTTGGGCGCTTCATATTCCTTCACGAAAAACTTGCCCGTCCGCGCGGTCACCCGCCAATCGATCGACCGCGCGGGATCGCCATACTGATACGGTCGCGACTGGACGTATTCGATCCCGGACCCGACGAACGTCGAGCGATCGGTGCCGTAGCTCAAACTATCGGCCAGCCGCTTCACGGCAATCATAAATCGCCGCCAACTCAGCAGGCCGTGTTGGTCGAGGGTGCCTTCCACGTCGATCGAACTCCGGTTGTCTTGTGATGGCCCGTTGAAGATTACGAGTCGACGATTACTGCGTCCGTAGGTTTATTCTCACCGCCGATGTCGCGCAGCATGCCTTGTAGAATCTCTTCACCGCTGAGTCCATCGGCCAGCGCCTCGTAGTTGAGCCGAATGCGATGCAGAATCGCATCTTCCGCGAGCGCGAACAGATCGTCGGGCACCACGTAGTCTCGCCCGTGGATCAAGGCCCTGGCACGAGACGCCTTGATCAGCGCGATGCCGGCGCGAGGACTACAGCCCAGCTCAATCGCCGGATGGACGCGCGTGCGATCGATCAGATTCACCACGTGTTCGAGAAACGTATCGCTCACGTGAACGCGATGCACGGCATCAATCGTCGCCACCAATTGGTCGGAAGATCCCACCGGTTCATGGTCGATCAGGTCGAATTCGGTGCGGGCGGTCGCGCCGCGATCTTCGCGATGAATGCCCAACTGCATGTTGCGGCGAAAAATCACCTTCTCCTCGTCCGGCGTGGGATAGTTCAGGCGATGGCAGAGCATGAAGCGATCGAGCTGTGCTTCGGGCAGTTCAAACGTGCCTGACTGCTCGATCGGGTTTTGGGTGGCGATCACCAGAAACGGAACGGGCAAGGGATAGGTCGTTTTGCCGATCGTGACTTTGCGTTCTTGCATTGCTTCGAGCAGCGCACCTTGCACTTTGGGCGCCGCGCGGTTGATTTCGTCGGCCAACAGCAGATGGGTAAAAATAGGGCCCTTGTGCGTGCGAAACTCATGGGTTCGCTGGTCGAGGATTTCTGACCCAAGAATATCCGAGGGCAGCAGGTCGATCGTGAATTGGATGCGACTGAACGACAAATCGATGGCACGTGAGAGCGTCGAGGCGAGTAGCGTCTTGGCAATGCCGGGCACGCCTTGCAACAGCAGATGGCCGCCGGTGAACAACGAGATCAAGAGCCGCTCGACCACCACGTCTTGCCCCACGACGATGGTCGCGACGCGCTCGCGAACGTCACGAATAAACTGCGATATCGCTTTGATGTCGGTATCGATCTGGGCCTCGTTCAGCATCTTTTGCATCGTTTCTCCAGCTCTGCAGAATCCAGGAAGATCGAGCCGATGGCCGCCTGCAACGGCGCAATTCCATGTGCCCTGCGGTCAATTGTACCAGCCGACCGGACACACGTCGAATTGGGTGACGACCGAGAAAACGGCCACGAAGAAGCCTGGAATTCCGCGCGAATCAGGTTGTTTCACCGCAGGTGCAGACTTCTCGTGGCGAGAACTCGCGCAGAAAACTGCAAAATGCCGTGGCGGACAGCACGCCTCTCTCCGTGAGATCGCTGTCTCGTACTCGACCAACTGCCAGTAGAGAATCGAGCGCAGTGCCAATGCCCGATTCTATCCGTCACGGTTGTCGATGCTCTCGAAGAAGCTGTTCTTGGCGAGTGAATGCTACGCCCGTCGTCTCCGTCGCCACCCGAAGCCCACGCCGAGCGTGGCGAGTAGGGACCAGATGACTAGGGTGGTGGGTTCGGGTGTGATGCTTGTGACGTTATCAATTGTGAAGTCGTCCACAACGTAATCGTCATTGAATCCATCCTGAACGATGGGAAATACCAACTCGTCGATCCCCGTCCAATTGAATGTATACAGAGTTGGATCTCCGTTCGTAGCAACCACGTTGGTATTTGAATAAATCTCGACGCCATTCAGATATCCAAAGACCGTTGCGGTTCTTGAGAACCAACCACCCGTAACCCACATACTGATAAAATCAAACGTACCGTCGGGATTCGTCACCGTAGTGGTTTGAGTCCCGAAAACCGCGGCGTAATCTCCGGAGACCACCCCGTCATCGAAAGCCGAGTGGTTCGAGTTCGCGTACGGCTGTTCGGTCGACCCGCTCCAGTTCAATCCCCCGTAGCCATCAGGTATTCTGACCAGGGTGCTAGGACCGGAGTTTGTGATCACGGGCGTGATCCCCTCAAAATCCAGAACAATTGAAGCCCTGGCTACCGTCGTACAACAGACGGACAACATTGCGGTCGCGAACAGACACCTACAGATTTTATTCATCATCTTGGTGTTCCTTTCCGCCATTTCGTGAATGGCAGTTTTCTCGGAGATCAAAAGTACCGGTGCGGACGAACAAGGGTCCACTAACTCCCAGTCTAATCGGGCGTCGCCTAATGGCATCCGTCCGATCACCTTTGAACTGCGTTATTAACCAAGAATCCCGCAGAGTGTTCTGTTTAAGGTGATTGGTGCGATTGGCGGGATCAGTGGCCGACCAACTTCATTGGCGTCGAGAGTCGACCGTGCTGTCCGCCACGACATTCGGCACTTTTCTGCGCGAGTTCTCGCCACCTGAAGTCTGCGCCAGACAGTTTTTCCTGCAACTCGGCGCGAGGTTCGACAAGCCAGACTCCATGCGTTTCTCTGGATTAAGCGCAACCGATGAGCGCATGGTGCGGCTGAAATACCTGACCAAACTGCGCAGCCTGGGCCTCGATGAATCGAAGGTCACCGATGCTGGACTGGAGCACCTGAACAGGCTGGACGGTCTTCAATACCTGGGCCTCCGGCGGACCCAAGTCACTGAAGCGGGGCTGAAACACCTGCAAGGGCTGAAAAGTCTTCAACTCCTGGAATTCGGACACACGCAAGTCACCGACGCCGGGCTGGAGCACTTGAAAGGGCTGGCCGGTCTTAAGACCCTGTACCTCGACGACACCAAGGTCACCGATAAAGACGTAAGGAATCTTCAGCAGGCACTGCCGAACTGCAAAATTTCCCACTAATCGCCGCCGTTCATCTTCGGAGAAACAAAGGGGTGAGGACTCTTTGTTAGGGTTCGGCAGTTGGTTTCAAACCCTAGGACAGCCGCATGGAACGAGTAAAACCAATCAATGAGTCCTGACCCCTTTGTTTCTTATCAACGAGGGAAACAGGATGGCGGCGGTGAGAAAGACTGCGGCAAGGATGGGCTGCGTGCTGATCGTAATGCACGCGCCTAAAGCGCACAAGAATACTCCTGCAATCATCGACACGCCGTCCATCAGCCAAGCGAAGAGTTTTTTTGTGCCATCCTTCTCTTGCAACTCGTCCCATCACGGCGCGCCGCGTGGGTGCTCGTCTGAAAGCCCCGATGCCTTGCTGACGATGTCGCGCTGCAATTTGAATCGCCTGATGCCCAACACAATCCCCAAAACGGTACCGAGACACAAAAAACTTGTCATGTAGAAGACGAGTCCCTCCCCTAATCCAACAAGGTCATCCCCTGCAGTCCAGTTCCACATTCGCCACATTTCGGGCAGCATCAGCGTAAGCATAAGAAGCATAAGTGCAATCAGTATTCTCGACGTCACTAAAAGCCAATCACGACGCGATGCGGATGGAGACCCCGTTGGGGATAGGTTACTAGTGGAATCGGGTGATTCATCTGGATTGGAAGGCATGATTCTACTCCAAGATTGAGTAACATGATCTTATAACAACCGGGTGTCGAGGCGTACCCGCCGGCTTAGCGAGTTGATTAGGATACTGTTACACATCGCACCGCGACCGGGCGATTGAATCTTATTTTTCCATGGCCGCCTTTATCTTCAAGCGTTCCTCTAAGGCAGCCTCGGCGTCGCGCAGTTTGTCCCGCATGGCATCGCGGGCGGCCGCCGTTTTGTCACGCGCCACTCGCACAGCCGTACAATCTGCTCTTGCTGCTGCAAGAGCAGATTGTGCTTGCTTCAATGCCTTAGCAGCCGTAGTGCGATTTGCTTTGTGAGATGTCACGTGGTTACTCCATGGCTTCCTTTTTCTTTAGGCAATCTTCCAATTCAACCACTTTGTCACGCAATATGTCCTTCTTGGCGTCGCGATCATCATCAAGCACGTTACGGTTCGTTCGCTTAGTTTTCAAATCATCCCTTGCATTCTTCAGATCAGTCTGTGATTGTTTCCATGCGTCATGCGCGACATCGCGAGCTGCCTTAGTTGTGACAACCTCATCCCTCGCATCCAATAAAGCTTCTCCTGCATTTTTCATGCTCAGCGCCGCTGCGTAATAGACCGCCAGAACGAGCCCCTCAGCCACAATCTCCGCTGCTAGGAGAATTCCCGCCCCAACCGCCGCAGCGGAAAGAAATCATCAAGGCCTTGGCAACAAGATCATCGAGCCGAATGAAGAAGTTGGTCGGGGCCACGGTGAGATCGAGTGCCGTGAGCGCCTCGGCGGTCTGCTGCGATACTACCATCGCAAGGCCGCGTAGTAATCTGTTCGTTCGCCGTCATTAACAACGCGCCTCCGGTCCGCGCCCATCGCCGATAATGTCATCGCGGGGTCCGACTCCGCGCGGCTTTTACCCTCGCGTCGGCCGAGAATGTCACTCGGCAAGGCCTTCAAATCTCGGTGGCCAAAGGGTTTGAGCGCCGTTTCAGTTTTTTGACTGCACAGGATACAAATCTCGCGACGTGAATTGGGGCTGTGTTAGTTCGTATCCTTTTTCGACAATCGATGTTCCTTCGCTGCCGGCGATTCAAAATACAATCGAACGGTGGAGACGACGGAGATTTCTGACCGCATCGGCAGTTCCTTGCTTTGCACGTCGGCGTCCATGTAAAGTCCCCGGTAGTAGGTGTTTTTCGGACGAAACGTGCGAATCTGCGGAATGTCACGGCGAGAACGGGAGCTTAGGTATTCCATGTCGCTGCTGTTGGTAAATGACACGTATAGCGACTTGGGGTAGTGCGTTCGCGTCGCCTCCTGCACGTTAATGACAAGCGGCCGTTTTTTGAACAAGGCTTCCAGCAATATTTTCGATTTGTCGAGCGCGGCCTTAACGGCTGCGGCACGCACTTTGACCTTCAATTGATCCAGATCTTTGCTCCAGTAATCGAACGCGATAATGTCGGCAACGTCGTTGTCGAAGGCAATGCCGATCGCGCTTGTGGCTTGCGCATCGTTCTTGACGGCCAAGTGCAGGTTGATCTGCATGAGGTATCCTGCTTTCTTTTCCACGGCCACCTCTCGTTCGCGGATTCGTTGAATCTCGAACTCGTAGCGCGGCAGTACGGCAATAAAGTCTTCGACGATGTCTTCATCAGCAATCCCCGTTTTCTTCCACGCAGCCTTCAGCGCGCCTATTTTCTCGCTGACCAGCCGCTTGCATTCGGCGGGCGTTTTCGCTTCGGAAGTAACGGCCAGGACGATTCGAATCTCGGTCGGCTTGACTCGCAATTCGGCTTGCCCTTCTATGATGATGTACCCTTGCACAACATCCGGCGCGAGTTCGGGCAGTCCGCTTGCCGCTTGTGGCGCATCAAAGCCGCGCGAAATCCCGCCGCGCGAACCACTAAACTGGGCTGTCGCCCTTTCGATCGGAAGCAAGCACATTGCCAAGAACAGCAAGATCAGAATTCGATTGGAATGAGTCATCACAATTCTCCACAGAACAAAATGGGACATATACGACGTTGCCATCTATCCTAATGGACTGCGCGGCGAAGGACAAATCAAGCACATTGCTGCTGTCGGCCGCCCAACTACGGCTGTAGATCAGGGCATACTGGGCCAGAGCAAAGACGTGGAGGATGCCGGATTTGACGTATTTGTGCCAGCTCTTGGGGAGGGGGATCTGCGGTTGTTTCTTCGTTGCTGGGCATTTTCTTATCCAAGGGATCGGACGACTCTGAGTCGATTGGAGATTAGCATAAACCTCGCCTGATACGGACGTTGCGACCGGAATTCGCGACCCAGGAAATCGCTGGACTAGCGCACTCATCCACCTTCGGCAAAACCTGGATAGAGGCACATGCCGCCGTCGACAAACAGGCTTTCGCCGTTGATGTAGTCCGCCTGATCGGATGCCAGCCAGACGGCGACCCGCGCGATGTCGTCCGGCTCGCCAATCCGCTTATAGGGAATCAACTTCATCAGATCGTTATACGCTTCGGGCGTGCTCCAAGCCGCCTTGTTGATCGGCGTGCGAATGGCGCCCGGACAAATGCTGTTGACGCGGATGCGATGCGGAGCCAATTCCTGCGCCAGACTTTTCATCATCATCATGACGCCGCCCTTGGACGCCGCGTAGTTCACGTGGCCGGCCCAAGGAATCACTTCGTGTACCGAGCTAATGCAAAGGATTTTTCCGGCGGCACAGGAAACCGATTCGACCACGCCCCGGCGTTTGAACTCACGGATGGCTTCCCGCGCGCACAGGAACTGGCCGGTCAAGTTGACGTCGATGACCGCCTTCCACTGTTGCAGGGTCATTTCATCGATCGGCGCGTCTTGCTGCAGGCCGGCGTTGTTGACGAGGATATCGATGGTTTCGAACTCCTCCCGCACGCGGAGAAACATGGCTTGGACTTGGTCTTCCCGCGAAACGTCGGCTTTTACGGCGATCGCACGACCGCCGAGAGACTGAATAAGTTCGACCACCTCGGCGGCCGGCGAATGCTCAGAGTCAAAGGGGTAGTTTACGGCCACTGCGGCACCCGCGGCAGCCATCGCCGCGGCGATTGACTTGCCGATTCCCGAACTGGCGCCGGTCACCAGAGCCGTTTGTCCGACCAGCAGTCGAGCCGGTTTGCATTGCGGCAGCGTCACGCCGGGCAACGACGAATTCTGCTCGCTGTTCATGTTGCTTTCCTTTCTCAAAGCACCTGCAATCAACGCGCCGGTTCGCGTCTGGGGTGCAGCAGCTTGGCCACCAGGGCCGTCCAACCGGTTTGATGCGACGCTCCCACGCCGCGTCCATTGTCGCCGTGAAAGTATTCGTAGAACAAGAGGTAATCTCGAAAATGCGGATCGTCCTGCATGCGGGGAACATGACCGAAGACCGGCCGCCGACCGCTGCTGTCCTTCAAAAAGATCCGCGACAGCCGCTGCGACAATTCGCTCGCCACGTCGTCGATCGTCATGTACGTCCCCGACCCGGTCGGGCATTCGATCTTGAAATCGTCGCCGTAGTAGTGGTGGAACTTCTGTAGCGACTCGATCAACAAATAGTTCAGCGGAAACCAGATCGGCCCGCGCCAATTCGAGTTGCCGCCGAACATCGCCGTGCGGGATTCGGCCGGTTCGTAAGCGACCGATGGGGGGTCGCCTTCGCAATCCAGAAAACCTTCGCCGCAGTCAACCACGAACGGGTGTTCTTTGTGAAACTTCGAGAGCGCTCGGACGCCGAACTCGGACAGGAATTCCTGTTCGTCGAGCATCCGCCGCAGCAGGCACTTCATGCGGTGCCCGCGCAACAGCGACAGCAGCCGTCGCGAGCCGCGTCCCGGTTCCTCCCAGCGCGACACCAGGCGGGCAAGATCCGGGCGGTGTTCCAAAAACCAGTGCATCCGCCGCGCGAAATTGGGCAGCCGTTCGAGAATTTCCGGCTCGATCGTTTCCACGGCAAACAGCGGGATCAGGCCGACCATCGAGCGAATCCGCAGCGGCATCGTTTGGCCGTTGGGGAGATGCGCGACGTCGTAGTAGAACTCGTCGCGCTCGTCCCACAGCGAGACTCCACGGTCACCCATGTCGTTCATCGCCGCGGCGATGTACAGAAAGTGCTCGAAGAACTTCGACGCGATGTCTTCATAGACCGGGTTTTCCAGCGCCAGTTCCAGCGCGATGCGCAGCATGTTCAGGCAGAACATGGCCATCCAACTGGTGGCGTCGGCCTGATCGAGGTGCCCACCACCGGCAAGTTGCTGACTGCGATCGAATACGCCGATGTTGTCCAGCCCCAGGAAGCCTCCCTGAAAGACATTGTTGCCGTCGGCATCTTTGCGATTCACCCACCAGGTGAAATTCAGCAGCAGTTTGTGAAACACCCGTTCCAAAAACTGGCGATCGGCCCGCCCGGTCTGTTTGCGGTCCATCTGGTAGACGCGCCACGTGGCCCAGGCGTGGACCGGCGGATTGACGTCGCCGAAGGCCCATTCGTAAGCCGGAAGCTGGCCGTTGGGGTGCATGTACCATTCGCGGGTCAGCAGCACTAATTGCTGCTTGGCGAATTCCGCGTCGACCATCGCCAAGGGGATGCAATGAAACGCCAAATCCCAGGCGGCGTACCAGGGATACTCCCACTTGTCGGGCATCGAAATGACTTCGGCGTTGTGCAGATGAAACCAGTCGTGGTTGCGAGCAGCTCGCCGCTCCGCGGGCGGGCGGGGTTGAGTCGGATCGCCCTGGAGCCACTTGGCCACGTCGAAGTTGTAAAACTGCTTGCTCCATAGCAACCCGGCCAGCGCTTGGCGATGCACACGTCGCTCGTCTTCGTCGTTGATGTCTGTTTGCAACTCGTCGTAAAACTCGTCGGCCTCGCGCCGCCGTGTTTCAAACACGTCATCAAAGCCGTCGAACGATTCGACGCGATCTCCCTTGCTCAGCCTCAATCGCACTCGCTGCGACGAACCGGCGGGTAACTCGAAGCGATAATATGCCGCCACTTTCGTGCCCGCTTGCGCCGGGTTGACGGCGTCTGTGCGGCCTCGGATCACGTATTTGTGAAAGGCATCTTTGAAGAATCCTTGCGCATCGCGCACGCCGAACAGCCGTGCCGGATTGGTGTCGTTGTCGCAAAACAACCATTCCGGCCGGCCCTCGGCGGCGAACTGAAATTGGCCGAGTTCCGGATGCACGAGTTCGACACCGTGCTGGCCGAGCGTGGCGGCCGGCTTGTCGACTTGCGGCTGGTCGTCCCAGGCCCACGTGTTACGAAACCAGGCCTGTGGCAACAGGTGAATCTCCGCCGTCTCCGGCCCGCGATTATGAACGGTGATCTGCATCAACAGATCTTCGGCGTCGGCTTTGGCGTATTCGACAAACACGTCGAAATAGCGATCGTCGTCGAACACCCCGGTGTCCAGGATCCCGAATTCCGCTTGCTGCCGCCCGCGGTTGCGGTTCTCATGCACCAGACGTCGGTAGGGAAATCGCGACGCCGGGTATTTGTACAACATCTTCAAATACGAATGGGTGGGCGTGGCGTCGAGGTAATAGTAAATCTCTTTGACGTCCTCGCCGTGATTGCCTTCGTGGCCGGTCAATCCGAATAAGCGTTCTTTTAGAATCGCGTCCTTGCCGTTCCAGAGAGCCAGCGCCAAACAGAGCCGCTGACTGTGGTCGCTAATCCCGGCCAGCCCGTCTTCGCCCCACCGATAAGCGCGGCTGCGAGCCATGTCGTGCGTAAAATACTCCCAAGCCGTGCCGTGTGGGCTGTAGTCCTCGCGCACGGTGCCCCACTGTCGCTCGCTCAAGTACGGCCCCCACTTCTTCCATGGCCGCTGCTTCAGCCGGGCTTCTTCCAGACGTTGTCGTTCTGCGTTCATAGCGTCGGCCCGTGACGTCAACCTGTTTTCGACAAAGAAAGACGATTTCGACGTAATCAGCGGGCACCAAAACACACGGTGACCGTGAAGAACCATGTTACGCTACGAGATTCAACTTGACCACCGGCAGATGCCGTCGCTTCTCGGGGAAGCTCTCGACCATCTCAAACCATTGGCCAGGTTTCCCGGCAATGAGTGTTTGGTGTACCAGTCGATGAACAAAACAAGCTCATGGCGAAACGTCTCACGTCGTAGCGAGACCAAATATCTTCGGGTGCCGTCGTTTTTCAGCGTTAAGATGAATCGCTCGACGACCTCAACCCAGGGGCTGATGGTTTGGGCCGTCAGCAGAAATTCCCTGGCAGCCTGTTCCTGCGACCAACTTCGGGCGGCGCGCAGTTCAAGGATCGCCATTCGCTCGGTGGCCGCGTAGCGAGGTCTCCGCTGGGGCGCGAGCTGTGCCATCCGAGCATCCTTGATTCGCATCGCTTCGCGAAGCTAGGCCACTTCCTGTTGTCAGCGGTCGCGCTCGACTTTCAGTCCCGCGCGCTGGTTGCTGCTGTCGGCCGCCCAACTGCGACTGTAGATCAGCGCATATTGGGCCAGAGCAAAGACATGGAGGATGCCGGATTTAACGTATTTGTCCCAACTCTTTGGGGAGTGGGATCTGTGGCTGTTTCTTCTTGGCTGGGCATTTTATCATCCAACGGATCGGTTCTCTTCGAATCCAATGACGATTAACATAAACCGTGTCTGATAGAGAGGTTGCGACCGGGATTCACGACCCAGGAAATCGCTGGACTAGCGCAGCATTCTAAGATTCCTATCATTCTGTCTTCACACCTTCCCCGCCGCAGGCGACTTGATGGTGATGGCAAGCGGTTGCCCGCTGTGATAGCATCATAACGCACCTGATGGATGCTCTTATGCGAGGCCCATGCGATGACGCCAGCTAGATGTTTAGGGAGGAAGACGGCGTGGGCGCTCGTGCTGCTGCTGAGTAGCGGCAGCATTCGAGCCGAGTCCCTCGACGTCCAGAAGAACGACTGCATCGTCATCCTCGGCAATACCTTCGCCCAGCGGCTGCATCTGTTTGGTTACTTCGAGACCTTTCTTCACAGCCGATTTCCCGATCATCACCTTCGAATCCGCAACATGGGCTGGTCGGCCGACGAGGTCGACAAGATGATCCGGCCTAAAGGTTTCCCGCAGCTATTCGATGAGCTCAAAGAGCATGAAGCCGACTTGATCTTCCTCTGCTTCGGCATGAACGAGTCGTTCGGCGGCCCAGAGCGCGTCAAGCATTACGAACATGAATTGGGAAAGTTCGTGGAGGAATTGCAGGGCCGGAAGTTCAACGGCCGGTCGACTCCTCGGATTGTGCTGGTCTCCCCCATCGCTCACGAAAGAGTTGCCAGCGGCTTGCCCAACGGCAGAGAATTGGCCGGCCACGCTGCGCACAATCGGAATCTGCATCTCTATTCGCAGGCCATGGCGCAGGTCGCCCGACAACACAAGGCGGCGTACGTCGACCTGTTCTCACCGACTTCGAAGTGGATGGCCGACCAGGCAAAGGCAAAGCTCACGTTCAATGGCATCCATCTGAGCGAGTACGGTGATTGGGTCGTGAGTCGGATGATGGCTCGCAGCCTGGGACTGATCGACGAGGCGGATGCACGGGCAGAGTCGGGCGGCGAAGTGGCCGAGAAACTTCGCCGCTTCATTTATGAAAAAAATTACCATTACTTCCACTGGTGGCACCCGCCCGATGCGTCCTACATCCACGGACGGCGCAATAACACGCAGGGCGCCAAGCATCTCGTGTCGGAGCGAAAACAACGGCTGCTGCTGATCGCGGATTATGACCGGAAGATATGGGCGATGGCCAAACCCGCGCCGTCAGAGGTCTGGCGGCGCAAGCCGATCGATGGTCGGCCCGTCTGGTTTCCCACGCCGTCGGACCGACGCATCCCGGGCGCCCGCCAACCGGCCCAAGTGTCGGTCAAGAGTGACGGTGACGACAACACGCATATCCGCGGCGCGGCGGAACAAGCCAAGCTGTTCAAACTTCCCGCTGGCTACCAGGTGAATCTCTTCGCGTCGGAAGTCGATTTTCCGATCGCCAACCCGATGGCAATTCAGTTCGACGCACGGGGACGTCTGTGGGTGGCCAACACGCCGACGTGGCCGCACTCGCTGCCCGGCAAACAGCCCACCGATTCGCTTCTCATTCTTGAGGACACCGATCGCGACGGCGTGGCCGACAAGCACAGTGTGTTCCTCGACAAGATGAACTTGATTCACGGCTTCGGCCTGGCCGGCGATGGCGCGTACGTCGCTCAAACGCCGAACTTGATCCTGGCGCGCGACACCGACGGGAACGGCAAGGCCGATTGGTTTCGCATCGTGTTGCAGGGATTCGGTGCCGAGGATGCGGAACACGCGATGAACAACTTCCGCTGGAGTCCCGGCGGGGCGATGTTTTTCACGCAAGGCATCTTTTACCACACGCAGGTCGAGACGCCTTACGGGCCGAGCCGCGTGCGCGATGCGGCCGTCTTCCGCTACCAACCGCACGAGCAGCGGCTGGGAGTGTACGTCTCGCACCAATTCTGGAACCCCTATGGGAATCTGTTTGGACGCTGGGGGCGCGGAATCGTTCTGGATGCGTCGGCCGGTCAGTATTACCCCATGGACGTCCTGTCCGCTAATTTCGTTTATCCTAAGCGGAAGGCGCGCAGCGACCATCTGTCCTTCGCGCCCGGCGGATCGATCGCGGCCGGCTGCGACTGGCTCAATACGGGCCACTTCCCGGCGGACGTGCAGGGCCGGTTCCTCGTGAACCACTGCGAAGGCGACGTCGGCACGCACTGGTACACGCTCTCGCCCGACGGCACGCTCTATAAGGCGAAGCAGCACAAGCCCTCACTATTGACATCGACGGACAAAACATTCCGCCCCGTCGCCATGGCGATCGGCCCCGACGGCGCTGTCTATGTTGCCGACTTCTATTCACACATCTTCGAGAACGTTAATTTCTCGAAGCGTCACCCCGGTCGGGATCATTCGCACGGGCGCATCTGGCGAATCACTTGCAAGAATCGCCCCCTGCTCGCTGCTCCAAAGATCGTCGATCGGCCCGTCCCCGAGTTGCTGGATCTGCTCAAGATGCACGAGCACACGACGCGCGGGTTCGCGCGGCGCGAGTTGCAGCAGCGAGGGCGCGAGGCCGTGACTGCGCACTTAGACAAGTGGATCGCGGCCCTCAAACCCTCGGAGGCGGACTACGAACATCATCTCGTCGAAGCCTTGTGGGTTCGCCAGGGCCTCGACGCGATTGACGTCGATCTGCTCAAGCGACTGCTCGGGGCGAAACAGCCCGGCGCCCGAATCGCGGCGACACACGTTTTGCGTTTTTGGCAGGATCGGATCGACGGCTCGATTGATCTGCTCGCCAGGCGGATCGACGACCCCGACCCGCGCGTGCGGCTGCAGGCCGTGTTGGCCTGCGGGTTCAGCAAGTCCTCCAAGGCGAAGGAAACCGCGTTGGGGGCCGCCGAACACAAAATGGATCCGGGACTCACGCACGCTTTGGACCGGACCATGGACTATTTCGAGCGGATTGAGAGACACAAGAGAGGACGATAGGGTCGCCCTATCGCGTCAGTTTTCAAACAAGGTCGAATCGATGAAACAGGCGTTGGTGTTGTTTCTTGCCGTGGCCGCGATCAACGTCGACTTCTGCGTGCGATCATTCCAAACGAAGGTAACCGCGCAGGACGCGCCGGCCAAATCGCCGCAACCCACGAAACCGCGGATCATCTACACCAGTCCCCGTGTCGTTGCGTATCAGCTTCGCCGATTGTCCAATCAGCGACTCGTGCTGGTCCCGCGCGATACCACCGATCCCAAGTACCGCCCAGTCTACGAGGCGCTCTTATCGCGACCGGGCCTCGGGCCGCAGTATCGCAGCGAAGCGATCAAGGGTCTCTCGATGCTGAACAAGAGCGACCGCATGGCGGAGTTGATCGCCGGCATCAAGCGGCTCGACCGGCGCGACGATAGCGACGCAAGCGTTCTCCACGAACTGGCCGAGCAACTGACAACTGCCCCGCCAAAGGATCTCAAATCGAAACGCATCGCCCTGCAGCAAGTCGCCACCGGATCTCAACACGCCCTGACCCGTCGCGTTGCCTTCGCGGCGATCGTCATCGCCGACGGCGCCTTGGATCGTATTTGGGCGACCGCGGCAAAAGACGACGACACTTTGGTCAACCTGATCGGTGCGCTGCCGATGATCCCGAATGCCAAGCTGCGAGAGGCCTTCTATCCCAAGCTTGAGTCGCTGATCCAGCGGTCACCCGACGGCAAGGTTCGCAACGCCGCGATCGACGCCGTCAGTCACATTCCTGGCCACGCCACGCAGACCTTTGCCACGCTGGCCAAGCTAATCCAGCACGATCGAGGACGCGAGGCAGCCATCGTCTCGATCCGTCGCATCGACAAAACCGCATGGCCGGCAGCGCAGATCGGCCCCCTGGCCGACAGTATTCTGGCTTATGCCAAAGGGGTGCCGGTGGTCCAACGCGATTCGGGCACTTTTATCGAGGCGATGGCCCTGGGATACGATCTGATCGAGATGCTTCCCAGGGATCAAGCCCTGAGCCTCCGCAAGGCGCTCCGTAGCATGACCGTCTCGGTCTTTCTGATCAAAACGATCCACCATCAGATGCTCTATGACCGAACCAAGATCGTGGTCGAGGCCGGCAAGCGCGTTTCGATTATCCTCGAAAACGACGACATCATGCCGCACAACCTGGTCATCGTGAGGCCGGGCTCGCACGAGGAAATCGGCACGGCGGCCGAAGCCATGGCGGCCATGCCCGACGCACGGGCCAAGGGTTACGTCCCGAAGTCGAACAAAATACTCTGGGCCACGAAGCTACTTCAGCCTGGCCAAAAAGAGAAGCTGAGTTTCGTCGCACCTCGCAAGCCGGGCATTTATCCGTACGTTTGCACATATCCCGGCCACTGGCGACGCATGTTCGGAGCGATGGTCGTGATCGCCGATCTTGAAGCGTACGATGCCGATCCCAAAGCCTATTTGGCGAAACATCCGTTGCCAATTCTGGATGAGCTTCTCAAGTACAACCGGTCTCGCACGCAGTGGACGCTCGAGCAACTGGAGCCTTCTCTAGAGCGGCTCGCCGACGGCCGATCGTTCGGCAGGGCCAAGGAACTATTCCGGATTGCAAACTGCGTCGCCTGTCACCGTTTGAACGGAGAGGGTAACGCGTTTGGTCCCGATCTGACGAAACTTGATCCGAAGCTCGGCGCCAGCGACATTCTTGCGGAGATTCTCGCTCCCTCGAAGAAGATCAACGACAAATTTTACACGTACATCTTTGCGCTGGAATCAGGCAGAATCATCAGCGGGCTAATCGTCGAAGAGACGGCAGACGTCGTCAAAGTGATCGAGAACCCACTGGCCAGTTCCCGCCCGATCGAGATCAGGCAGACCGAGATCGAAGCTCGCCGCAAGTCAGCCGTTTCCATCATGCCGAGCGGCTTGTTGGACCATTTGACGCCGGAGGAGATACTCGACCTCCTCGCCTATGTCGTCTCCCACGGTGATCGCAACAGTAGACTGTTTCGCGAAGGCCGCATGCACGAGTAGAATCCGTGCAGTCAAAATACTAAAACGGCGCTCAAACCCTTTGGCAACTGGGTATTGAAAGCATTGCCGAGTCACATTCTCGGCCGACGCGAGGGTAACAGCCGCGCGGAGTCGGACGCCGCGATGACAATCACGGTGATTGGCGCGCACGGGAGGCGCGTTGTGGACGACTGCGAACGAACAGATTACTACGCTGCCTTGCGATGGTAGTATCGCAGCAGTCCGCCGAGGCGCTCACGGCACTCGATCTCACCGTGGCCCCGACCAACTTCTTCCTTCGGCTCGATGATCTTGTTGCCATGGCCTTGGTGATTTATTTCCTGGTGATAATGACGTAAACGCAAGAATCTCCGAGAGTTAGAGGTCGGCTGAGTTTTTTGACCCCACGGGATACGGCGCCCGCCGCCTGAGACGCCGCTCCCGGTCCGGCGTCGACTCCTCGCCCATCACCCGGTCGACCGCCGCGGCTTGGAGGCGACGGAGCGATGTTTCGTGAAAGGATAGGCTGTTACCGCGATTGGCACGGCGCGATGCTGCGTGGTCGCGGCTTACCAATCGGTTGATGGTGTCGATCGAACGGCCGAGCGACGGCGGCCGCGAGTCGAGGCGTTCGCGCTGGGCACGCGTCGAACCATCCGATCCGATGGATTCTCCAAGCGGGACGGCGAGCAAAGGTTGACCGGGCGAAGCTCCAGCGGCGCGCGTGAACACCGCGTCAACCGCGGCTTGCGGCGCAGCCGACCCGGGCCGCTCGGGCTGGGCGGTCGGCAGCGTAGCCCCCTGCCGCAACAACGCGGCCCGCAGATCAACCATGTCGACCCGCCCGTCTCCCGTCAGATCGCGGCGCAGCGTCTCGGGCGTCGTGCTTGAATCACCCAAGTGATGAATCAAGTCGACCAAATCGGCCCGCTCGACACGCCCGTCACGTCGGCCGGCGCGACGTTGACGCGAAATTGAAACGCATCGTCGCTGTCGATAGCGCCGTTCCCGCTGGGGAAGTTGCTCACCGCGTTTTCCCAATTTCCGTCCAACGGCAATCCGGAGGCGTCGCGCACCGCGGCGCTCAATTCGACGAGCAGGTTGTCGGTCCGGACGGGTCGCTCCAGCGTCCATGTGGCCGTTAGCGCGGGGCGGTCGTATTGAAAGTCGATGATGCGGTATTCGTGTACGTTAACGCCGGCGATCCGCAGATCGCCGGAGGTAACTTCGACGTGCTCGCTGAAGCGGATGCTGAGGCGATCGACGCCGGTCCAGGTGACGGTTCGCAATTGATCCGCGCCGGCGGGAATCGAAAAACCGCCCTCGCCGAGTCCCGCCGCGGAGAGTCGATCGAGCATCGCCGGCGACCAGCCGCTGGCGGAGACGAGCACCTCGGTCACCTGCGGCGCGACGACGAAACTGCCCGGCGTGCCATCCGGTATCGTCACGCTCCAGTTGATCGGGTCGTTGCCATACTCATCGGACGCCTTGCGCTGCAGGGACCAACCCTGGCCGTCGGCTTGCGTCGGCCAGGGGGATGTGTCCTCGTAGGTAACGCGATCGACGGCGATCATCGGCACGACGTTTTCGGGAGTCGGCTCGCCGGGTCGGCTCAACTCGATCTTCGCGCCGTTGTCGTTGAGCGAACCGGCGTACGGCCCGAAGATGCGCACTTCCGCCGGGACGTTGTGCGCGGCGCGGAACGTGGCCGGGTCGCTCGGCACGACCAGCGCCAGCGCGCCGGCCGCCAGCGTGTCGTTGCGCAGAAACGTGAAGTTGATACCCGAGGTGAACGCCCACGTGTTGGCCGGGCGGGCCGGATCGAACAGCGGCACGGGCTCGCTTGTAATGTTTCTCAGCTCGATGAATTCCTCGCCGCCCCTGTTGCCGCCAACGGGGCCCGGGTTGTACATGATCTCTTCGATCACAACCGGGTCGACGAGTGGGTCGGAGTTGGCGGTGCCGAAGGTCGCGTTCTCCATCGCGACGAAGTCCGCGCCGCCGGTCGTCTTGACGAATCGCCCTAACGTCCGGCCGTTTTCGCTGGCGCCAAGCTCCACGCGGTGCTGAAAGTTGAGCGTCGCCCCGTCGCGAGCGGCTTGCAGGATCACTTCGTCACCCAGTTCGCTCAGTGAGAATTCGCTGCCGAAGTGCTGAGTTTGGGTGAACGTGAGAAATCCGCGGGCCGGGATCATCGTGCCGGCGGGAATCTGATACTTGAGCGGATCGGCCGCCTCGTCGCTCAAGAACCAGCCGCCCAGATCGATCGCCGCGCCGGTCGTGTTGCGCAATTCAATCCAATCGCCGGCAGCCTCGTCACTGTGGGCCAGCACCTCGTTGATCACCACGTCGCCGGGATTGGGCAGGACTTCGATAGTGACGGTGGCGACGTTCGACAGATCCTCTCCATCGCTAGCGCGGTAGGTAAAGCGGTCGACGCCGACGAAGTTCGCCTGCGGCGTATAAAGAAACGTGCCGTCGTTGTTCAATTCGAGTGTACCGCTGTGCGGCGAGTCGACCAGAACGACCGTTAACGCATCGCCATCGGCGTCGATGTCGTTATTTAAGACGCCACCGGCGGCGACGATCTGTTGGATCTGTTCCGCGGTGAGGGCCGCGTTATGATGTGCCACTTCGTCGATGGTCCCGGCGAAGTATCGGCCATCGCCCGAAACGGCGCCGGTCGTGAAGTAGGCGCCGTCGCGCATCGCTCCGATCGCAATGGCGCCGAGGTGATTGACCAGCCGACCGGCGCCGGACTTCTGACCAAACATCTTTCCGTTAAGATAACCCGTGATGGTCCCAGTCGTGCCCGTTGCGCTTCCCTGCATCACCATCGCAACGTGATAGATTGCGTCATTCTCGAGCGCCTCGCTGGTGCTGACGTACACACTACCGGTCGCGTCTCCGTCGCTCGCCACCCAGGGCGTCGTTAGCCCGTCCGTGTTCCATCCGCCAACGAATAGCTTGCCGGAGCGGAGATAGATCGCCAGCCCGCGTACCATGCCACCCTGTTCGTAAAGCACCTGTTCGGTGGCCCGGTTGACATCCTCCGCCCGAAAGTAAAGGTGAATCGTCTTATCGACGTAGAAGGTGGCCACGTCGGAATTCAGGCTATTGTGATTGGGAATGTTCACGCGGGCATTGACGCCGTTGAACCGCGCGGCGGTGTCCTCGCTCGCTTTCGTCGCCAACGCGGGCTCGCTGAGATCGGCGGCAGACAAATTCACGTACGCACCGTTAATCGCACTACCCACAGTACCCGCGTTGAGTGCCGTGCCACCGGCGGTTTCGTCCAGCCGCCACAGCGCGACTGGATTGAACTGCAGCGCCGCATCGCGGCTGAGCCCGGCAACCGTAAGGGTCTCGCCCGCGAGAACTTCGTATGCGTCATCGACGGCGACCGGGACGTCGTTGACCGACGCAACGCTGATCGTGACCGTGGCCGTCTCGCTTTCCAGGCGGCCGTCGCTGGCGAGGTATGTGAACTGGTCGGTGCCGAAGAAATTGTTGTTCGGCGTATAGGTGAACGAGCCGTCGGAGTTGAGTTGGAGCGTGCCGCTGCTGACGTCGGAAACGAGAACGGCGGTGAGTGGTTCGCCGCCCGCGTCGCTGTCGTCCGCGAGCACACCTTCGGCCACTGGAGCGATCAGGGTGTTGTCTTCGTCAATCTGGTATTGATTGTCGCCGGCCAGCGGCCGGGCATTGACGTCGATCGTTACCGTGACGACTTCGGAGAGTTCTTCACCCTCGGCCGCCTGATATGTAAACGTGTCGATACCGACAAAGCCAGCGTCGGGCGTGTAGCTGAACGAGCCGTCGGCGTCCAATTCGCGGCTGGCCCGGGGGGCGGCGACGAGCATGGAGAGGACTCGTAGTACCAGCAGCGACATTACCATGGCGCTGATCAACCCACCGATGACGACCGTGGCCAAGGGGCGCTGCACCTCGGCGCCGATGCCCGTGTTGAAGGCCATCGGCAGAAAGCCGACGGCGGCCTCCTCCACGGCGGCCTAGATACTACCACGTCGAGCGAATGCCGGCCGGCGTCTCACCAGCCTCAACTCCAACTCCTCCCCCATCGCCCGATCCACCGCCGCCGCCTGCAATCGCCCAATCCCGCCCGCCAGGCGGAACCTCAGCGCATCGCGT
>JADFKK010000370.1 GCA_022564995.1 Planctomycetota bacterium
CTGAGCAAGACTTGGCCAGCAACCTTTGCCACATATCTGAAAACCCGCAATCCAACCGACCTACGACCTTACCCAGCGCCGCGCCAACATCACGCGAAAATCGCCGCATAAACACCTCCACTACTAGATTACACCCCTCTCTCTGAGGCTCCCCATGCCGCTGCTCACCGTCCGAAAAACACGTTGCCCCAGTCACTTCACCGGCCGTTTACTACACAGAATTGCTACACTTATTCTTCTTACATGCGCTGCCTGCCTGTCAATACACCCGATCAGCAAAGCACAGAGTGCCGAAACACCTCGTCTGCCCAACATCGTCTTCATCCTGGCCGACGACATGGGCTACGGCGATCCGGGCTGCTACAATCCCGAGTCGAAGATACCGACTCCGAACATTGATTCACTGGCTCGCGACGGGATGCGTTTCACCGACGCGCATTCGCCGTCGGCCGTCTGTTCGCCGACGCGCTACGGAGTGCTGACCGGCCGATATTCCTGGCGAACGCGAATGAAACGCGGTGTGCTCGGCGGGTATTCGCGGGCGCTGATCGACCCCAAACGCGTGACGGTCGCTTCGTTTCTCAAGCAGCACGGCTACGCCACCGGGTGCGTCGGCAAATGGCATCTGGGGCTCGGCTCGGCCGCCAAGACCGATTACACCAAGCCGCTCACCCCGGGTCCGAATTCGCTCGGCTTCGATTATTTTTTCGGCATTCCCGCCTCGCTCGACATGACGCCTTATGTGTTCGTGAGGAACGAACGGGTCGTGGCGCTGCCGACCGAGAAGATTGCCGGCAGCGGAATGCGGCGCAAAGGCGGCGGCGGCTTTTGGCGCGGCGGGGGCATCGCGCCCGGCTTTCGGCACATCGACGTGCTACCGACGTGCAGCCAAGAGGCGGTTAAGTTTATCGAGGGGCAGGCCGACCGCGCCGCGGTAAAACCATTCTTCCTCTACTTCCCGCTCTCGGCCCCGCACACACCGTGGATGCCGACCAAGGAGTTCGTCGGCAAAAGCGGGGCCGGGCCCTACGGCGATTTCACCGCACAGGTCGACTGGACGGTCGGGCAAGTCGTCGAGGCGCTCAAGCGGACCAAGCAGTTCGACAACACGCTGTTGATCGTCACCAGCGACAACGGGGCCCACTGGCTGCCGACCGACATCAAGAAATTCGGACACCGGGCCAACGGTCAGCTCCGCGGTCAGAAAGCCGACATCCACGAGGGCGGGCATCGCGTGCCGTTTATCGCCCGCTGGCCGGGCAACATTAAGCCGGGTACGACGAGCGACCAGACCATCTGTCACACCGACTTGCTGGCCACGGTAGCCGCGGTCATTGGCGAAAAACTACCCAACGGTGCCGGGCCAGACAGTTACAACATCTTGCCGGCCTTGGTCGGAGAGGCGAAAGACCGGCCGATTCGCGAGGCCACCGTGCATCACTCGGTCAGCGGCATGTTCGCGATTCGACAAGGCCCCTGGAAGCTGGTCCTCGGCCGCGGCTCCGGCGGCTTCACCGCGCCGCGGGTCATCAAGCCGAAACCGGGCGAGCCGAAGGGGCAGCTTTATCACCTGGGCGACGATCCGGGCGAGAAGAAAAACGTGTATCTGGAAAAGCCGGAAGTGGTCAAGCGGCTGACGACGCTGCTAAAGCGTTACCGCACGGAAGGCCACAGCCGGCCGACGGAAAAGTGAGCGCGGAGGCAGAGACGGCGGACTCACGTTGAATCGTGGGTCAAGGTCTGTCTTGCGTCAAGCCGCGTTTTATTTGCCGCGTTTCTGCTCGGCGGCAATTCAACGTATCGAGCCTGCGATCAAGAATCGGGTGCGGGAGTTTTGTGAGATGCGGGTGTAGCGAACATGCCCTTGACGCGCGTTCGTGCTATAATTCGCTTGGAGGAATTACGTCGTGACTGAACTTCTCGAACAGGCCTTTGCCGTAGCGTCCAGGCTTTCCACGGAGGAGCAGGATTCGCTCGCTGACTGGCTGCTGAAGGAATTAAATTCGGAAACCCGTTGGGCGAATTTGTTTGGCGGATCGCAAGACGCTCTAGCAAAGCTAGCGGGCGAAGCGCTCGCCGAGCATGAGGCGGGTGAAGGAAGCCTACCGACTGTTTCGGGCTAATCCAAAAGCCGCGGGCTATTTACTGCGTTTCTGCTCGGCGGCCATCCAACGCACGGCGTTTTCGATGATTTGCAGCGGGATTTGTTGCTTGATAAGACACAGCAAGCAACTATCCGATAACCTATCAAGACACTAGCTGGACAGTGCCACTTCGGCTAAACCGCTGAACGTAACACATTGCGCCGTCAGGTTTTTTCCCCACCGGCCTTGTGCCGGTGGCTTGCTGGTTTGGCGACTAATCGAAGCTGCGCCCAACCCTCATCCCGTTCCGTCGTTTCCGCCGCCTTTGGCGGCGAAAACGACGGAAAAAAACGGGGCGGCGCCATGTGCCGTAGTAGTACCCAAACCAATAAACCACCGGCACAAGGCCGGTGGGGAAAATCCAAAGTGGCGCTGTCCAACTAGGCATCTATCGTTTATTGTTTCCCGTTCGGCCAAGAGCGATGAAAACCCAATCCATCCGGTCGTCGTTGTGCCCTTGCTCTCCCCCGTTCTGGACGGGATAACGGGGGCAGCCGCTGGCCGCCGACCGTGCCAACCTCGCGTGAGGTTCTCAAACTTTGCGACACGTAGGCGGTCAGAAAACTGCTGGACAGGCGCGGAACCAATCGTGATAAGACCTCGTATTGTCGTAGTGTCACTGGTCTTAGTCGTAGGCAGCGGCTTATTGGCATGGTATGGATACCGTGAATCACATCGTGAAGATGTCATCACGATGTCGTTGTGGGGCAAGACGGTAACCAAAGAGAGCTTCACTCATTGCCCTAATGGACATGAAGAACTCAAAGACGTTCCCGTTCTGTACGGGCTCCTTGCATGGACTCCTGAGCTACATGAACAGGCGGCCAATTTGGAGTTCTGGCCTGGCGGGTGTGTTGGCATGGGAGAAAAAACCAAGGTTATCTGCACGAAATGCCGGTACTCCTACGACGCCAATCTGGCGTATTGGGAAAAGCAGGGCACGCATCCTTCGGACTTTGAGCGGCCGTTGTCGAAGCTCATCGCCGCATTCCCAATCGACCAAGCGGCGTACTATCAAGGGATTAGGGACGGAGCGTTCTATTCAGAATCTTTGTGCTATTGGTCTTCCGAGAAAACTGGGCAGATAGAAGCTCGGATTCTCCGGTATCTGAGGCAAGAGCGGCTAAACCCATCTGTGACAAAGAGTAGTTTTCAGGACAGACGCACACTCACCATCAAGTGCAAATCGAATGACAGGTGGATCGTCGTCGACATCACATACCATGGACACATGAAGCAAACGTACATTAGAGTCGACGTGTTAGCAGAGCAAGCGGCACGAATCGCGGACCGCTCGGCGTTTGTCGCCGAAAGTTGAGCTATTCATGATCTTATTCCCGCCAATTGTTTCTATTAACGGCTGAAGCGGTATCGCTGCGATGGTGATTGACGACCCTCGCGCGCCGCCTTTTCATCGCCGCAGTGGCGCTTCGCGCGATTCTACTGGGCGGTGATATTTGTAGCCAACGCGATAATAGAACCGCCCCACCACGCGGCCGGCTTTTTGGACGTCTTGTTGGCGGATTTCGCTCACGCGCTCGAAGCGGTCGACGACTTCGGGCAGCGACAAATCGCGCTCGCGGACGTCGATCAGCATTACGTTGCGGCCTTCGGCTTGTTCGGGCGGATACCAGTGCTTCCACATCACGGCGGGGCGGCCGAAGAGCGATTGGCTGCCGACGCGCCCGCGGCGGGTTTCGCCGGCCGTATCGTAGAACGACAGCTCGCTGGAGATGTGGTAATCGTTCAGGCCGATGACGATTGGCTTTTCGCCCGTGTCGTCGGCGATTTGTTGTTCGATGATCTCCACCTCGCGGCCCAGTTCCTGCCAGGCAACCGGCAACGACATTTTGCTGCTGGAGGTCAGGCCGATGGCGATGACGGACATCGCCAGGCCGTAAAAAACGGGCACGGCCAGTAGAGTTGGTTTCCACAGCGCCCGGCCGAGCGTCTTCAGGCGGCCCCGCACTTCGCCGGCCGCGGCGGTCATGTCGACGGCCATCAGCGGCAAGGCGGCCAGCCACACGGGGCCGGTCCAATTGAACTTAGTGGGGTTTTGCAGGCTTTGAATGACGAATACCGCCAACGGCGTGAGGGTGAAGATCAACGAAAAGCGGCGCTGGCGAACAGCGCCGGGATCGCCGTCGGAGACGCCTCCTACAAGCTTCGTTCCGCCGAAGCGGGTCGGCAGCATGGCGATCAACACGCCGAAGAAGCCGACGGGAGTGAGCAGCACGGCGGCGTTGCCCATCAACTCGAACAATTCAAACTGAGCCCCGCCCGCCCAACGCCGCGGGCCTTGGAAGCGGAACGAGGCGAAATCATTGAGCACGTTCCAAATAATCACGGGTGAAAAAACTATCAGCGAGCAGACAATCGCCAGATAAGGCTCGGGCCGCAGCAGCCAACGCCGCGAGCGGCGGTCGAGGAGCACGAACAGAACGATCGACGGACCCAACAGGGCGATCGTGTATTTGGAAAGCATTCCCAGCCCGAGACAGACGCCAATGCCCAGCCAGGCGCTGCGCCGCTCGGCGATCAACGCCCGCTCGAGAAAAAACAGGCAGCCGGCCCAAGCCGCATACAGCGGCGCGTCGGGCGTCATCATAAATCCGACGCCAAAGTAGGCCGGCAGCACGGCCAGCAGCAGCACGCTTTTCCAGGCGGCCGTGCGACCGAACAAATTGCGGGCGAACAAGAACACGAACGTCGCCGTGACCAGCCACGACAAACACGCCGGCAATCGCACCGCCAACTCGCTGTCGCCCAACACCGCCGTGCTCAGCCAGATGAGCCAGGCGACCATCGGCGGGTGATCGAGGTAACCGATGTCGATGTGTTGGGCATACAGCCAGTAATAAGCCTCTTGCGGGATCAGATCGACCGCGCCGGCGAACAGCAACCGCATGATGACCGAGTAAACGACCATCGCCAGCGCGAAGCTGCGCCACCAGGTGGCCCGCGAAACGTCGGACGTTTCGGCAGGCAGCAGAAACAGGGCGGCTCCGATTAAGTTGACCGCTGCGGCGATGAAGATCGCCGCTGCCAGGGCCGCCGTATCCGACCAGCCTGCCGCTTGCGAACATGCCGAAAACACGGCCCCGCGCATTCCCAGGGCGAACAGCCCGATCACAACGATCCGCACGGCCCGCCACCGCGGCGATTCGAGCCGCACGACGACCAGCGGGCGAAAGACCCAACGGAGCATCAGCGCTCCGCCCAGCGCGCTGGCGATGCCCAACGCGGCGGCTTGGGCGATGACGGCGTCGACGCCGAAGTTGGACAGCGCCGCGCATATTGCCGCGTCGAGGAGTAGTGCTAGCAGGCCGACGGCGAAGAACTTGCCCATGTTGTCACGACGGACACACGAGTTGGCGGCCTGAAGAGACTGGGCAATAACAGATTGTGTCGACGTCGTGGCGCGGTCCATCCGTGACCTTCCAAGAGAGAGCGTATCGAGCTGCCAAGAGCGGCGCGTAAGAATAGAAAAGCGAGGCTGAACACACAACGTCAAACGCGGCGCAAATTGCCTGAAAAAGATCCCCAACGGGGAGGAATTCAATAGCCCGGGGCGTCATCCTAATGGTACTTCCTTTGAGCGGCAAGGCGCTAGCCGCCGGTGAAGGTACGCCACGTTTTCCTGCACAAAACCCGCGGCTAGCGCCTTGCGGCTCACCCTTGCGGCGGCCAAAGTAAGCGGCGCCGCGGCAAGCCGGCGGCCTACGCCGTGATTCCCTTGGTGAGCGCCATAAACGCCGTTTCCAGGTTTAGCTCATCTTCCTTGAACAGCGTCAGGCGCATGCCGGCTTCGATCAGCATGGTCGGCAGGTCGCTGTAGTCTTCGATGTCTTCCTTGATGGTGACGACGAGCATCTCGTCGCGCGGCTCGATGCTCTCGACGATGTCGTGCTGCTCCAACAGCCGGGCCGCCGCTTCAAGATCGCCCGACACGGCGATGTTAAGAACGGGCTGCCGGCGAACTTGCTTCATTACGTCTTCGACCGAAGCGTTGACCAGCAGCGTGCCCCGCTCGATGATGCCGATTTTGTTGCAGATGTCGGCCAGCTCGGGCAGGATGTGGCTCGATACCATGATCGTCTTGCCCATGTTGCGCAGCTCTTTGAGCAGCCCGCGGATTTCGATGCGTGCCCGCGGATCGAGCCCGCTGGCCGGCTCGTCGAGCAGCAGCACTTGCGGATCGTGCAGCAATACGCGGGCCAGCCCGAGCCGCTGCGTCATGCCGCGCGAAAGGCTGGTGACGAAGGCGTCGCGTTTGTATCCCAGGTCGACCAGATCGAGCACTTCGTTGCAAATCTTGCGGCGCTGCGGCCCGTTGATGCGATAGGCGGCGGCGAAGAACTCCAGATACTCGGTCACCTTCATGTCGTCGTAGACGCCGAAGAAGTCGGGCATGTAACCGATCACCCGGCGGATTTCTTTCGGATGGGTGTAGATCGAATAGCCGCAGACGTAGGCCTCGCCCCAGGTCGGATTGAGCAGCGTGGCCAGCACGCGCATCGTGGTGGTCTTGCCGGCGCCGTTGGGCCCGATAAAGCCGAACACGTCGCCTTTTTCCAGCTTCAAATCGAGCGACTTGATGGCGAACAGATCGCCATATTTTTTGGTCAGGTCTCTGATTTCGATCACGGCAGTGGGGAAGGGGTTAGGAGTTAGGGGCTGGGATCTAGGGGAAACATGTTGGACAGCGCCACTTTGAGCGAAGTTAGCACAATGAAGTGCTTGCGCCGTTCAGCGGCGGCTCCGTTTCATCCTTTTTGGTCTGGACTTTTCGTGTTGATCTTTTCGTATTGGCGGTAGGCAGAATAATGGGGGAAGACAGAAAAGGATCTAAACCTTCAGGCAATGATAAATTCAGATGGAACAGGAATTTGTCTTTCAGAAATGATTTGCTGGAATTTAAATTAGATGCTATATTTGACCTGTTTGAAAACCGGGGCACCTTTAAGAAAAGACCTGATTATACACCTTATGCTTTTATCGGGTTTGCTATGTTTTTGCATAACCCCAAAGCAAAAATTAATGGAAAATGGGTTGCTCTAAAACCTTTAAGCACTGAAGGGCAGGGATTAGGACGTGCTGTACTAGCTGATGGAAGCCTTGGAAGAGAACCACCAAAACCTTATTCTTTGATACAACCGGCCATACCTTTCGGTGTCGGGTTCAGGTATAAGCTGGATCGACAGTTGGATATTGCATTTGAAATTGGATGGCGTGCCACCTTTACTGATTATCTTGATGATGTGGGAGGATTTTACTATGACAGACAAACATTAATTGATGAAAAAGGCATAAAAGAAAATGGGTTAGTAAAATCATTATCATATAAACTCTTAAGAAGTAGTGATTGTAAAGACGATGATGCTAAATGGCTTTTCTTTCATCCTGACTTTTATAATCCATTGTGCTTGCTAATAGACGAATTCGTTCTTTGTTTCAGCTTTGATGATAATTTTGAAGATATTGATAAAAAGGATTGTTTAGGTATGAACGAAATGATAAAGCAAGCTCCAATTAATAAAGCTGACTCTGACTCCAAGGAAAAGATTAAACCATTTGATAATGCAACATATAAGCAAATGGCATCGAAGCTCGTGGAAATGGCAAAGGAAGATTACAATGATGGATTAGATGCATTCTTTGACAAAGTTCATGTTACTGCAGGTGGAAAAGGAAA
>JADFKK010000371.1 GCA_022564995.1 Planctomycetota bacterium
GTGTTGTCGTATAATGCTGAAAGGTCGACAAAAACGAGATGATACGAGGAGAGACGCTTCGATGTCCCTGGATTCAAGCATACCGCTGGGCGAGCTTTGGAGTCACGTCGCGAACCTCCCGCCGAATGAGCGGCGGGAGTTGGCCGACAAGATTCTTGCATCGCTCCACCACGAGGCCCCGAGGCAGTCGGCCGAAGGCAAATCGGTGATGAAAATGCTGGGACTCTGGGCCGGCGCCACGCCGCCACCGGATGACGAACAGTGCCAGCGCATTCTGGAGGACGAACTATTGAAGAAATGTGGCATGAAACTCTGAGCGGGTTATGATCGATTGGAGGAGATGACTCATGGCAACATCTAACTCAAGCGATTTCGACGCGGTTTATGATCGCGTCAGTGAGTGGCCAGAGGAAAGGCAGATTGAGTTTGCCGATCGCATCCTCCGCGCGCTGGGCGATTCATTGCCGGCGGAACAGGCACGGCAATCCCAGGACTTGCGCCGTCTTGTCGGGCTGTTCGCCACCGAGGGCCCGCCACCTACAGACGAGGAATGCGAAAAGATCATCGAAGAGGCTCGACTTCGCAAATATGGATGAACTGCGCGCGGATGAAAACGGCACGCTTTTTCGTTTAACGGCAAGCCGCAGAAGCCTGCGTTTCTAAGCCGGTCCGCGATTCAAAAAGCAGTCGCCTACGGCTTGCCGTTAAACGAGCCCTTCATCATCGTGCGGGGTACGATTACATGAGGTTCATTACATGAAGAAGCATCTAATCTCACTGGCTCTCCTGCTGGTTTTCGTAACATCGCAAGCCACCGCCGCCATCCCCGACGGCGTCACGAACTCGCAAAAACCGGGCGAAAACCCGCCTTCGCCGGCGGAGTCTTTGAAGAAAATTACGCTGCCGGACGGGTTTCGCGTCTCGCTCTTCGCGGCGGAGCCAAACGTGGCGCAGCCGATTGCGATGGCCATTGATGATCGAGGCCGGCTGTGGGTGGCGGAGTGTTATTCGTATAGGAAGTGGCAGCCGACCGGGTTGGATCGAATTCTGATTTTTGAGGATACCGACGGGGACGGACGGTTCGATAAGCGAAAAGTGTTTGCCGAGGGACTGGCGAATCTCAGCGGGATCGAACTCGGCTTCGGCGGCGTGTGGGTTTGTTGTGCGCCGAAGCTGCTGTTCATTCCCGACCGCAATCGCGACGACAAGCCGGACGGGCCGCCAGTGACCAAGCTCGACGGCTGGGACACCAAGAAGGTCGGCCACAACATCATCAACGGGCTGACCTGGGGACCGGACGGTTGGCTGTACGGGATGCAGGGCATTCAGGGGCCGTCGCGGGTCGGCAAGCCGGGTACGCCGGCGGAAAAGCGGGTCGACATCAACTGCGGCGTGTGGCGATATCATCCCACGCGCAAAATGTTCGAGGTGGTGGCCCACGGCACGACGAATCCCTGGGGGTTGGACTTCGACGCCCGGGGCGAGGCGTTCTTCACCAACTGTGTGATCGGCCATCTGTGGCATCTGATTCCCGGGGCGCGTTACAAGCGGATGTACGGAGAGGATTTCAACCCACACAGCTACGGGCTGATCGGCGCATGCAGCGATCACCTGCACTGGGGCGGCGGCAAGTGGAACGAGGCCCGCGGCGGACAGGGCAAGCACAGCCTGGCCGGCGGCGGACACGCGCATGTGGGGGCGATGATTTACCTGGGCGATAACTGGCCCGACAAATACCGCGGCACGATGTTCACCTTCAACATCCACGGTTACCGGCTGAACAACGACCGATTGGAGCGGCACGGATCGGGCTACGTCGGCAAGCACGGCCGCGACATGTTCTTCGCCAACGATCCCTGGTTTCGCGGGCTGGAACTCAAATACGGGCCCGACGGCGGCGTGTTCATCATCGATTGGTGTGACTACGGCGAGTGTCACGACAACGACGGCGTGCATCGCACCAGCGGGCGGATTTATAAGGTGATGTATGGAGCGAAGAAGGCGGCCAAGAAACCGTTCGATTTGCAAAAACTCGACGATGCGGGGCTGGTCAAGCTGCTGGCCCATAAGAATCAGTGGTATGTACGCCACGCACGGCGAATTCTGCAAGAACGGGCCGCGGCAGGACGGCGGATGGACGCGGCTTACGCGGCGATCGTTGCACTTGCGTCTGACGCGCCGCTCGACGGAGAGATGTTCTTGCAACTGCTGTGGGCGCTTCACGCCATCGGTCGTGCCGGAGAGAGCCCGCTACAAAGCCTGTTGGCCGCCGAAGACGAGCATGTGCGCGTCTGGGCCGTGCGATTGTTGTGCGATCGGGGCCCGCTATCAAAGGAAGTCTTGATGCAATTCGCCGGCATGGCCCACAACGATAAATCACAACTCGTGCGGCTGTATCTCGCCTCGGCGTTGCAGCGCATCCCGCTAGAGGCGCGCTGGCCGATCGCCGAGGGCCTGCTCACGCACGCCGAAGACGCTAAGGATCACAACCTGCCGCTGATGATTTGGTACGGCATCGAACCGCTCGTGCCGCTCGACAAAAAGCACGCCATCGCCCTGGCCGCCAAGAGCAAAATCCCGTTGGTGCGGCAGTACATTGCGCGGCGTGCGGCGGCGAAGTGAGGGGTAACGTGTCGCGATTTGTGATACCATGCCGAGGAGGAGGAAACGAGCCATGTCGACTGAAATATCTCCAGACAACGAAGCCTTTATTTGTCGCGCCGTCGAGAATGGACAGTTCGAGAGCCGGCAAGACGCCCTCGACGCTGCCGTTGGTCTGCTTCGTGACGAGGTCGAATCGATCAGCGCGATCCAAGAAGGGCTTGATTCGATCGAACGGGGTGAGGGGATTCCACTTGCTGAAGCCGATGCACTGCTCCGCAAGAAGCACGGCATCGCGCCGAACTGATGAGCTATCGCGTCATCATTCAACCCAGAGCGTTTGACGATCTGGACAAAGCGTACGAGTATCTCAGCACTCGATACTCTGCGCAGACTGCCACGGCTTGGTACAACGGATTTATCGAGACCCTGTATTCGCTAAGCGAAAACCCGCTCCGTTTTGGCTATGCTCGCGAGAACCATAAGTTCGCCGCGGAGATTCGCCAACTCCTATATCGAAGGCAGAAGAATGTTCATCGTGCGTTGTACGCGGTTGAAGATGACGCGGTGCGAATCCTCTGCATTCGACACTCGGCCCAACGGGACGTAACACCAGAGGACATTTCGGGCGGATAATGTGTGCCTGCTTACGACATCCTCAACTCCGCTCGGGCATCGCCGGGTTGTTCTCGATATTCCAACCAACTACGGGATCGACGTGAACTCGTCAAGCCATGCACTCAAACCTTGAGGCGGCTGGATTTGCTGCGCAGCATGAATTTCTTCCTGTGAAACGCGTCTCACTACGTGAACCGGTGGCACGAGGAGGTTTTCCCAGAGAGCGGAAATCGGACCCTGCTCCCCGCTCCAATACAGATGTGCGAAGTGCGAATACATCAGCGTCGACCGATCGGATGTCAGTAGACGCATATTCGCTCGAAAACTGTGCTCCGCCGAGATAACCCAAAGCGCGTCCGACGCTCCGCGATATTGCGTTCTGAATTCCAGAGCTGATTGGATATCAGAAGTTCCAAACCAGGATTGAAATCTAGAAGGTCGATCTGGGAAGTGAGCGCGCCTGACATACTCGAAAAGTAGCTCAATGGCCGGACTGGCCACAGACGCACGACTCGTGTTCTTTAGGAAATGCTCGTCACCATGACGCGAGACGCCCTCCGAAAAAATGTGGTCCACATGCTGCTGAAGTTCGGGGGGACTCAAATCCTCGAAGCGTTCAAGATCAAGCTGCAATCCGTCGCGAAACTGTCCTAATCCGTCAACGGTGTAGAAGTCGTGCATCGCCGCTGAAACTCCGGAAGACATTGCGTTCAACTTCGTCGGACATCCGCAGCCTCAACAGGCACAATCGCCAGCATCCGCACTTCCTCGTCGTCCGAGGCATGGAAAACGCGCATGGGCGGTATCGACTCATCTTCAACAAGATACTTCTTCGCCAGTTCGCTGCGTTTCGCTCGATACTTCGCGTGCCTGGCGATTCTTCTCATCGATCAGTTCCCGATTCCGTTGCATCAATTCTTCGCCGAGTTCCGGGGGGATTTCATGATCGTCGTTTTCGAGCGGAAATTTTAGGCCGCTGCGTATGATCTCTTTCATAGCCGTTTGCTTCCTTTCAATCCGTTACCATTCAGAGCGTTGCCGTAGAAACCAGTTGGGTGAACCGGCGGCGACGAGGTCTCAATGCGGCTGCCTACCCATTGTACGGCGATTGTGTCGCGCCGAGCAAGGTGTTGCCGCTGGCAATCGGTAATGGCCGGTTCATGCGGCACCCTCTGCTGAAGTGACGTTACGATTCTAGCCGCAGCCATCCGTCTCGCCTCCTTGCGATATGGCCCGTTTTGCGGCTTTGAGCGTGCCCGATTGACAATCCCCCCTTTCGCGCCCCATGATACGGATATTCGCCACGTTTTTTTGGAAATATCGGCGCGCCAGGGGCGAACATAGGACTGGCAACGTATCGTTGATGAGTCACTCAAGGGCGTAAGGGCGGTGCGACATGCAGTACATTTATCTGGGCTGTGCCATTGCCGGCGGGACGTTTCTGCTGATCCAGATGGTTATGATGCTCGTCGGGCTGGGCGACGGCGATCTGGATTTCGATACCGACACGGATTTCGACGGCGATTCATCGGCCGGCGGCCATAGCGATTCGTGGTTTCTCGGCGTGCTGAGCATTCGCACGCTGACGGCGGCTGTGACGTTTTTCGGACTGGTCGGATTGACTTCGCTGAACAATTTCGACGCCGGTGAGACTCCGTCGGCCTTGGCTGCGATTGTCGCCGGTTTCGGAGCGATGTACGGCACGTATTGGGTTATGAAATCGCTGATGCGGTTGCAGCAAGACGGGACCGTTCGTATCGAACGCTCCGTCGGTAAGCATGGCACCGTTTATATCCCGATTCCCGGTAATCACGACGGTGCCGGTAAAATCCAGCTAAGTCTGCAAGGCCGCTTCGTAGAGTACCAAGCGGTCACGCCATCGCCGGAAAAGCTCCCCACAGGTGCTAAGATTGTTGTTGTCAGCGTCGTCAGCGGCGATACCGTCGAGGTCGAGCCGCTGTTGGAAACAGTCGAAGTGTAAGCCCAGTGCCACACGGTCCCATCGCCACAGGAAATGCCATGCATACGACCATGCTCTTAGCCCAGGATTCGCTTGACGGTTTGCTGGACAAAATTCCATGGTGGATCGTTATCGTCGTTTTTCTGGTGGTCGCTTTCACCATGCTCCTGGTATGGTTCTCGAAACGCTACCAGACGTGTCCACCAAACCGCGTGCTGGTGGTCTCCGGCTGGACCCGTAGCGATCGGGCCTCAAAGGCGATTCATGGTGGTGCGACATTTATCGTGCCGGTCATTCAGCGTTTCAGCTACATGAGCCTGGAACCGATTCAGATCGAAATCCCGCTGCGTGGTGCCCTATCGATCGAGAACATTCGCGTCAACGTGCCCAGCGTGTTTACCGTGGCCATCGGGACGACGGAAGAGGTGATGCAGAACGCCGCCGTGCGTTTGCTGGGTCTCTCGACCGGCGAAATTCGTCAGCAGTCTGAGGAAATCATCTTCGGACAATTGCGCCAAGTGATCGCTTCGATGAGTATCGAAGACATCAACCGCGACCGCGACACGTTCCTCGCCCACATCCAGAACAGCTTGGAGCCGGAATTGAAGAAGGTCGGCCTGGTGCTGATCAACGTCAACATCACCGACATCACCGACGAGTCGGGCTACATCGACGCCATCGGCCAGAAAGCCGCCTCGCAGGCCATCCAGGAAGCCCGCGGCGACGTGGCCGACCGGGAGAAGATGGGTGCCATTCGCGTGGCCGACGCCGAGCGCGAAAAAGAAGTCAAAGTGGCCATCGCCCAAAAGGATCAGAGCATCGGCACGCGGGTCGCCGAGCGGGAACGGGCGGTGCGGGTGGCCGAGTTGTCCAAGGAACAGACGGTCGGCGAACAGAAGGCCGAGTTCGAGCGCGACATGCTGGTGAAAGACGCCGAACGGGAAAAGCGTATCGCCGTGGCCAACGCCGATGCGTCCGCCATCGACGGCGAAAACACGGCCGAAGCGAAGGTCGCCGCCTCGCGGGCCGAGCTGTCGGTCAAGAAGGCCGTTGCCTACGAATTGGGCGAAGGTCGCAAGAAGGAAGCCGAAGCGGCCGTGCTGGAGATCCAAAACCGCGCCATGACCAAGACCGCCCTGGCCGAAGCCGATCGCGTCGAGGCCGAACGTCGGGCCGAACTCGAAGCCCCCGCCAAGGCCGAGAAAGCGAAAGTCATCGTCGATGCCGAGGCCGAAGCCGCCAAGTATCGCCTGGAAGCTCAGGGTGAGGCCGACGCCATCTTCGCCAAGTTGGACGCGGAAGCCCGCGGTCAGTATGAGATTCTGGCCAAGAAGGGTGATGGACTGCGGACGATCGTCGACGCCTGCGGCGGGGCCAAAGAGGCCTTCCAACTGATGCTGCTCGAACACCTCGACAATCTGGCCGAGGTTTCGGCCAAGGCGATCTCGAACATCAAGTTCGACAAGGTCATCGTCTGGGAAAACGGGGCCGGCCAAAACGGCCAGACGAGCACCAGCAACTTCTTGCAGGGCTTGGCCCGCACGATGCCGCCCATGCTCAACGTGCTCAAAGACATCGGCGGCATCGAACTGCCCGAGTCGCTCATCAAGATCGTCGGGGCGGGTGAGGAGGACAGCGAGTTGGCCACTGTGGGCGCCGGCGCGTCGACGGAGGCCGGCAACGGAGCGCCGCAATCGACATCAGAGTCGAGCCCTGAAGACACCGCGGAAACCGGGCCGACGGAGGTGGAGTAGGCGTCGCGATCCGCCGACGAATCCACGGCGAGCGCGTAGGTTATGCTTCAGCATAACAATGACCGAACGAGCGGCGATGTTGTGCTGAAGCATAACCTACAAAGCCGCCTTCGCGCTGCGAACGGTGACGTATCCTTGATAAGGCGATTCGGGTACAAACCGGCTTTCATCAAAACAACGAGGGCGAATCATGACCACCGCATCCACAACCGATCCGGCCGTCAAGGTGGCCGATTACTTCACCGACCATCCCCGCGCGATGACGATGGTCGCGGCGCGCGAACTGGAGATGAGCGAGGCCGACGTGCTGCGGCATCTGCCGGAGGATCAGGTCGCCGAACTCTCCGCCGAGCGGTTCACCGACATGATGGACCGGCTGGCCGATTACGAACAGGTTCACGTCATCGTCTCCAACGCCGCGACGACCGTCGAGGCCTTCGGCCAATTCGGCGGCTTCTCGACGATGGGCCCGTTCTTCAACGTGCAGACCAAAACGCTCGACATGCACATCCGCCACGAGCAAATCGCCGCCGTGTTCTCCGTCGAGAAGCCCGGCCATCTGGACGGAGTGCCGACGCTGAGCATTCAGTTTTATGACCCGGCCGGCAGCAGCGCCTTCAAGGTTTTTCTGACTTTCGGCCAGCACGACCCGTCCGACAAGTGCCGATCTTGGTGGACGGCGTTTCGAGAAGAGTTCGCGCTGGCCGTGGATTGAATCGCAAGAGCGTCAAGCTGCCCGCGAAGCAACGAAAAACATTGCCCGGTAGAGTAGAGGAGGAATGTTAGATGGGTAGGCTCCAACATAGATCAGTATCCTGGTTTCCCGTTCGTGCCTCAATAGCTGTATGCCGTGCACTTAACATTGCCTCCCCCCTCTTCAAA
>JADFKK010000372.1 GCA_022564995.1 Planctomycetota bacterium
CGTGCCGCCCCAATACTCGCCGTAGGCCGCCGCGTTGGCGTCGTTCGTGAAGGTGACCGGCAGGCCGCAGTGATGCTGCACCCGGTCGCGAATCGGAAAATCCTCCCAGCCCGGCAGATTCACCGGACCGAGCAACATGCCGGCCGGGATGTCCATCGTGCCCGGCGAGCCAAGCCCCACCCGGGCCACGTCGCTCAGTTCCAACTCGGCCAGCCTTGCCGCCTCACGCACCGCCCCGCCCATCCGCTCGGCGGCATCCTCCGGCCCGCGTTCGATCAGCGTCTTCACACGATGCCGCGCCAGCGTCCGTCCGCAGTCGTCGAGCACGCCGACCTTAATGTTCGTTCCACCCAAATCAAGCCCGACAAAAAACGGCCCCTGAGCGTCACTGCGCGAGATGATTTCCAAGGGGTCGGACATGATCGACGGGAAGGGTCGTGGGGGGGTGGGAATCGGGTCGTGCGGCGCGAAGAGTCAGTATACGCCGGAACCGTAAGGCGGGCAATCGCAGCGGGTTGGAGCGTTCTGTCGGCAGGTTCAGCGGGTATAATCAAAAAGGGGTGAACCTGGATCGCCCTCGACCGATCTGGTAGGTTGAGGGCTGGGAACCAAAGCCATGTTGAAATCCGTTCAATTCAAGAACTACAAAGCGCTGGAAGACGCCA
Source organism: Planctomycetota bacterium (assembly GCA_022564995.1). Lineage (GTDB taxonomy): Bacteria > Planctomycetota > Planctomycetia > Pirellulales > JADFKK01 > JADFKK01. Next base: position 666 of record JADFKK010000372.1, read on the forward strand.
AGCTTCCGCTGGGGCGTTTTACGCTGATTGTGGGTCCGAACGGGAGCGGGAAGTCGACGGCGCTGACTGGGATCACTTCGGCGAGAGGGGGCAACGGTGATTTCAAGGATCTTGTGACGGCCAGTCATCGGGATTCTACAGACGCGCAAGTCATCGTTCAACTGAATTGGGCAGACCCCTATGAAGGCGCCGTTTGGCGCGTAGTTTGGGAGCGAGACAAAAATACACAGATTGAAAACAACCCAACGGAGACAACTAGGGAAGCTCGAAGAGACCTTTCCAATCAACTTAGTCGCATTCGCGTTTTCTCGCTGGATGCAAACTCCATCGCCGCACCCGTAACGCTGGAACCCCATATGGAGCTCAACGGTCAGGGTGGCGGCCTCGCTGGTGTTCTTGACCGCCTAAGAGACCACGAGCCGGAGCGATTCGAGGATCTGAACCGCGAACTCGGCGAATGGCTCCCGGAGTTCAATCGAATTCTGTTCCAAGTTCCATCGGATGGGAATCGGTCGTTTTCGCTGCGGATACGAAACACGGGTCATGAGATACGCGCTACTGATCTGTCCGACGGGACACTTTTCGCACTTGTGTTGCTGACGCTGTCTTACTTGCCCGATCCTCCACCCATCATCGGCCTCGAAGACCCGGACCAGGGCATTCACCCGCGGCTGTTGCGAAGAGTTCAGGACGCGATTTACCGATTGGCGTATCCAGAGAACTTTGGCGACAGTCGCGAGCCGGTGCAGGTCATCGCAACGACGCACTCTCCGTACTTTCTCGATCTTTTCAAAGATCACCCTGAAGAAGTCGTCATTGCGGAAAAGACGCAACACGGCGTTCAGTTTCAGCGACTTTCCGATCTTCCCAACGTGAGCGAGATTCTCGCCGACGCTCCGCTGGGTCACGTCTGGTATACGGGAATCCTTGGCGGTGTGCCGACTGGATCATGAAGATCGCCATCGTAAGTGAATCCCCGGCCGACGAAGCCGCGATCCGTATTCTCGTTGACGCCGTTCTTTGCGTGTGGCCTTTGGATTGGCAATGCCCGCCGTCGAAGCCTGGTATCTTTGCGGTGTCTCGCCAAAGGTAAGCGAAGCAAGCTGGATTAACGCGAAAAGAGCGAAAAAACAGCCCTACAACACGGCGCAACTGAAGAAAGAAGTGTACGGGACCGACAGGCCACCGCTCCACGTCGAGACCCAACGTGCCGAACAGGCGGCCAGACGAATCGTCGACTCCGAGAAACTCGAATTACTCGAACAGACGTTCGCCAACGGCTTCGGCACCATGGCGGCTTCGCTTCGGCAATGGCGAGATTAGTTGCGCCAGCGTAGTCGCCGCCAGCGACGTCGCGGAGCGGGGACTTCGTCGGATTGCTCATTCAACGCCGCAATGCTTCCGGGCAATTGCAGCCACGGCGGCCGAACCGGCGAGACGCATTTGCATCATCAGCGGCGGCCAGCACCGCTGCGACGACGACGATTATCGCGAAAGACACGCTGTAGATTGACACGTCGATCCTCCTTGCTGGACGATTATCTGGAGCGCCAACGGGTTCGCGCAGGATGATCCGCTGCCGGCGGCTTGGCCGGTCTGCTATCATGCATCGGGGATACACCAAAACGACGAAAATTGACGGCAACAGGAACGATGGGTCGACCACTGGCGAGGAATATCGATCCCGATTTGGACATTTCGGCCCATTTCGTCCTCGCCGAAGAGCTGCCCGAGTCGCTGTGCGCGGCGGATCTGTTCAAGCACCCGGCCGCGGTCATCATCGAAGTTGGCTCCGGCAAGGGCATGTTTCTTGTCGCGGCGGCCGAGGACGATCCGGAGCGCAATTACCTGGGCATCGAAATCGCCGGAAAATACGCCCGGTACACGGCTTCCCGGCTGGCCAAGGGAGAGCTGCTCAACGCCCGAGTCATTGCGGGCGATGCGCTCACGGTGTTCCGCAAGCTGCCGGGTGACTCGATCGCCGAGGTTCACGTCTACTTCCCCGACCCCTGGTGGAAGAAGCGGCACCGCAAGCGGCGCGTGCTCAACGAGCGATTTTTGGTTGATGTCCAGCGCGTGCTACTGCCCGGCGGCGTGTTACACTTTTGGACCGACGTCAAGGAGTATTTCGACGCAACGCTCGAATTGATCGCCGAAGTGACGTCGCTCGCCGGCCCGACAGACGTAGCCGAACGCCCGTCGCAGCACGACCTCGACTACCACACCAACTTTGAACGACGCACCCGCAAATCAGGCCGAGCGGTCTACCGGGCGGAGTTTCAGAAGTAGGCTATGCTTTAGCATGGCGCTGCAATCGTCCTCGTACCTCCTCCTCGAATGCCGACGTCGACGGTAACCAGCCAAGCTTCGAGTACGAGCGATTGCTGGGTTACACTACCTTCTTCGCCGGCGCAGCCCGGCCAAGCCCAGCAGCCCAAACATCGCCAGCACCAAGGTCGACGGCTCCGGCACGGCTTGGGCGTCCAACGCGGCCTCCGGCGATCCGGCCGGTCCGGGGCCGGTCCAATCGGCCAAGAGAACTGTCAGATCCGCGAAATTGACCACCGTCGTTTGGGGCTCGACGAGGTTGCCCCCGTCGGCCGCGACGTCCTTGTTCCAGTTGGCCAATAATATCGTCAAGTCCTCGAAGTCGACGAAGCCGTTGCCGTTCAGGTCGCTCAACGGCCCGCCGGTGCCCGTGGCAGCCGCCCAAAGTGACGCGACGTCGTCGTCCGACAGGGCGCGATCGATCCAAATTGCCACTTCGTCCTGAGCGCCGGAATGGGTAGTCGTTGCCCTTGGATCAGCGTGTCGTCCACCAATCTTGGCCATGTCCGTGTCGATCCCCCAGCCCACGACGTTCGGTTGCAAGTTGTCGGTGCGGTCTTCCCCGTTGATCCACACGCGAATGTTCTCAGCGCGTTCCGCCCCGCTGTTACCGTGAGTGGTAGCCACCACATGAAACCAACCCGATCCCGATTGGATCAGCCGCCGGTCGGGCCCACTGTTATCGGGCATGAAGAGCGTTCTCTCGGCGTTAAATCCCTCTTGAGACGGATCGACAGCGATGACTAAGCCATCGTTGGCGACATTGACCTGAAAGCTCTTCAGGGGGTCGGCGAGATTGTTCGTAAACAACCGGTCGCCACCCTGCGCGGGCCCTGCCTTAAAAAACATCGCCACGGTAATGGCACTGCTCCCATAGAGGGTGTTAGGGCCCAGACGGATGTGACCTTCGTTATTGCTGTAGTGTGCCACGTTCGCCTCGCCGCCCACGCCGGGCACCGGAATCTGTTCGCCCTCGTGAAACACCGTCAGCGGCCCCGGGCCTCCGACTTGGGGAGCGCCGAATTCGTAGTCACCGTTGTACGTGCCAGGGTCGGCATTGCCCGTACTATCGATCACGCCGCCCAGCGTGTCGGTTTCGTTCAACTCGTAATAATACGTCGGCAAGAGCGCGTTAACAGCGTCTTGGTAGGGCGCCGCCTCGACGATCGAAGCCGCGCAGCAGACGGCGATCGCGGCGGTGGCCAACGACATCAAGCGGACGAAATTCAGGTTGGTAAGAATCAAGGATTTCATTCGATTTTTCCCTCCGGGCAGGTGAAAGAAGCCGTGTCAAGATCATCCCATAGCCGCGCGAATCACGATCATATATACCAAGAACCGATCCGATTGCAAAGAAATTCGGGGCAATTAGAAATAAAGCTTCGGCCAAAATGCTCTTTAGGAGCGATCGCCACCATCAGCCCACGGTTCCGTCGAACGTCGGTTGCGTCCAATACAATAACCGGACGCTAACGCGTTGCGGCTGATCCCCATCAGCCGCCGGCCGTTAGGCCCCGGTTCTGTTAAACGTCCGATGCGTCCCATACAATGACCCCGATACAACTCACCCGCATCGGTCTCCTCTGGTATGGGTCATCGTTATGAACAACGACGAACCGATCGCCTATTTTATCACCTGGACGGTTTACGGAACATTCCTACAGGGCAAAGAGTGCGAGAACAAATCACGTTCATTTGGTGGTCACCGCCGGCGAATATGCTGGTAGTAAAGTCCGGGATCAACTCAAGGCAAACTGCACCCGCGTTTTGCGAGAGAGTTGGCCAAGCCCAATAACCGGGGGCTAACGCCCTGCGGCTGATTCGTATTCGGTTATCGTCGCACAAACGGGGGGCTAACGCGCTGCGGCTGATCATCACGCCCTTCGCCGACGAAAACCGACTAAGCCCAGCAGCCCTAGCACGGCTAGCACCAAGCTCGACGGCTCCGGCACTGCTTCGTTACCCAAAGCGGCCCCTGGCGATCCGGCCGGTCCCGGTCCGGTCCAAGCGGCCAAGAGCACTGTCAGATCCTCAAAATTGACCACCGTCGTGTCGGCGTTCACCAGATTGCCCGCATCGGCCCCGACCTCTTTATTCCAATTGGCCAGCAGCACGGTCAAGTCCTCGAAGTCGACGAACCCGTTGCCGGTCAAGTCGCTCAATGGCGAAGTTCTCGTGACACGTAATGTCAGGCTTCCGTCATCGGCATAGTCGATCTCGAACAGGCCCGGCGAGTCCAACGGCTGGACCATGGAACTGAAGGTTCCTTGTAGAGATCCTGTGTAGCGAATGATGTCGAATTCATCTCCGACGCTCAACTCGCTGGCGTTAAACCCATCCAGAAACGAGATCTCCAGGGTCGACGTGGCACCGTCCAAGCTTACGGATCGATTCAATCCGGTCACATCCACGAAGTCATATTCCGTGCCCGCGATCAGCCCGCCAATCTCAATGTTCAGCGTGCCCCGCTCGTCGTAGTTGCCGTCAATGGTGTGCATGCCGGCGGAATTTCCTGGAGCGAAGATGCCTTCATTGATGAAATCACCGATGATGAGACCCGTACCGGTAAGCGTTCCGCTATTGGTCCAGTTGGAAATGGCGGCAGCATCGATCTCACCGTCGTTGTTGATGATACCGCCGACTTGGTTGGTCAAGGTTCCGTTCGCGTGGAGAGTGATCGTGCCGGCGTTGTTTAGGGCGCCGAAGTTGTCGAGCTTTCCGCTTCCCCTGCCGCCGGTGCCACCAACAATGACGTCCCCGGAATTGAGAAAAGATGCACCGGCAAGTATCTCGAGGATACCAGAACCGCCGAGACCGCCATCTCCGCCGGGACCGGCCGCGCCGGGCGTGCCACCGGGACCGCCGAGTCCTCGAGGACCACCGCGACCTCCTACGGCACCACTGGGGGTAAAGGTTCCACTGCCGCCGGCGGCGCCGGCGCCGCCGCCACCATCGCCACCATCGCCACCAGGACCGCCCGTGCCGCCCCTGCCGCCCCTGCCGCCCGCACCACCATTACCACCATTACCGCCAATCGTCATGGCGCCGTCATTCGTGACACTGCCAGTGGTCGTAAGCGAAAGCGGCACCACCGCCCCGACCGGATCTCGCAGCGGAGGAACGTGGGTGACCGACCGTCCTGGTCTACCAGGAAGGCCGTCACTACCGTATCCCTTTCCACCAGGTCCTCCAAGGCCGGCACCCCCAAACAAGCACGCGCCGCCGCCACCGCCTCCGCCTCCGCCGCCATTAGGCTCAACTCCAGGGCCGCCACCGGCTCCATTGAAAGCCGCGATGCTGCCCAAGCCCCCGCCTCCAGGGGATGTTCCTCCACCAGGGAGACCAGTGCCTCCAATTCCCACAGGAAAGCCCCCTCCGGAGCCTCCTGTTCCCCCAGAGAAACCGCTTTGACCACGAGTTCCGGGGAATCCTACTGAACCATCACTTCCAAGGGCTCCCGCAGTTCCTGGAGCTCCGCCGATAAAAACCACGCTGTTATTTATAAAGGAGCTTCCACTAGTGAAGGACCTGGTTGCAGTGCCGCCGATGCCTCCGGAACCACCTCGCCCACCTGGGCCGCCTGTGCCGCCGCGGCCACCAAGCCCCCCGACACCACCGGGCGATCCAGAGAACGGGCGTACCTCAAAATTCAGGACACAAAAAATGTTGTAAAGGTTGCTGTCTTGTCGACTGTCCGCTCCCGCCCCTCCGCGGCCTGTGTGCCCCATGTCGCCAGAGCCTCCGGAGCGGCCCGGGAAGCCCAGACGTCCGAGATTCCCCTGATTGCCAAGCGGCTGTGCAGACAAAGGAGCCGGCAGTACCAACCCCAACATTGCCGCTGCTAGCACGAAAACACGACGATTGCACATAGCTCTTCTCCTCATCTTCAGGTTCGGGATAGGTCTAATTATTGACGACGGGAAGCCAAACAATTACAACGTCCCGCTTGAGTTCTCCGGATACTAATGGTCCAACATAATAGAAACCCAGCCAATTGCAAGATATTTCGGCGCATTTGGAGTGAAAAACCACGGCCGAAGGATCGGGTGCAGGGCGACTGACCGCCTACCGCGGCACGGCCGGCACCTCGGGCGCTGGATCGTCGTACGTCCGACGATCCGTGCTTCCGCCGTTGCCGTTTTGTAGGGCGATCTGGTAGAGCTGCTGACCCGCCGGCGTGGGGTAATCGCCGGTGATGCAAGCCTGGCAGAGTTGGTCGCTGTCGAAGCCGATGGCCCGGGCGATCGACTCGACGGGCAGATAACGAAGCGAGTCGGCGCCCAACTCGGCGGCCATCGCCCGTTGGGCGTCATCGGTCAACTGCCCATCGTCAAGAAACGGCGGCGCGAACAATTCGCCGATGGTCGACATGTCGATGCCGTAGAAACACGGGGCCATGATCGGCGGGCAGGCCACGCGGACGTGAATCTCACGCGCTTTGCCGGCCTCGCGGATGCGCCGCAGCAACACCCGCATGGTGGTCGAGCGGACGATCGAGTCTTCGACCAACAGCACCCGCTTGCCTTCGAGAATTTCCCGCAGCGGGGTGTATTTGATCTCGGCCTTGCGACGCCGGCCCGCCCCGCCCTCGATGAAGGTGCGCCCGCTGTAGCGATTGCGAATCAGGCCTTCTAGCGACGGAATGCCCAGCTCAAAGGCCATCGAATCGGCCGCCGCCTTGCTGGTGTCGGGCACGGGCACAACAATCGTGTCTTCGTCAATGGGCACCGAGCCGTCGGCGATTTCCGCCCGGGCCAGTTCCTCGCCCAGGGCCTTGCGAGTCAGATACACGCCTCGGTCGTCGAGTTGGCTGGCGAGTTTG
>JADFKK010000062.1 GCA_022564995.1 Planctomycetota bacterium
CCGACTTGAAGCCGAGCGGAAAATACGTTCAGGCCGATCTGCACAACGTGGGCGGCACGCCGGCGGTGATGAAGTATCTGCTGGAAAACGATTTACTCGACGGCGATTGCCTGACCGTGACCGGCAAGACGCTAGCGGAAAACCTGGCCGACTTGCCGGGCTTGTCGGAGGGTCAGGACGTGATTCATACGCTCGAAGACCCGATCAAAAAGACTGGGCACATTCAGATTCTCCGTGGCAATCTGGCGCCCGACGGCGCCGTGGCCAAGATCACCGGTAAGGAGGGCCTGACCTTCAACGGCCCGGCCAAGGCGTACGACAGCGAGGAAGAGATGCTCGACGCTTTGAAGGAAAAGAAAATCGAAAAGGGCGACGTGATTATCATTCGCTACGAAGGCCCCAAGGGCGGACCCGGAATGCCGGAGATGCTCACGCCGACCAGCGCCATCATCGGCGCCGGGCTCGGTTCCGACGTGGCCCTGTTGACCGACGGCCGCTTCTCCGGCGGCTCACACGGCTTCATCGTCGGCCACATCACGCCAGAGTCTCAAGAAGGCGGCCCGTTGGCCCTGGTGCGAGACGGCGACCACATTACGATCGACGCCGAGCAGAATCGGTTGGACGTCGACCTCAGCGACGAAGAGCTTTCCGCCCGCCGCGAAGCCTGGACCATGCCGGCGTTCAAATCGACGCGCGGCACGCTTTATAAGTACATCAAGAACGTGAAGAACGCGTCAGAAGGGTGTGTGACGGATGAATAGGTTTGTAGTAACCGCATTCATGCGGTTTGGCGTTTACGCCGTATATAACGCCTGGTCGATCGCAACTTGACCGAAGCGCTGCCTGATGGAGATAATGGGGAAAAGGCCAATCATCGACGTTTGCCGACACGGTGTCGGCCAGGAAAATGAAGAACGAGTGAAACTTATGGCTGCCGACAACCCGTACAACTCTCCGAAGACTGTGGTGATCGCGACTGCTTCGGGCCCGATGTCGTTGTTGTGGAGTGCTGCGACCGTATTTGGCTCTGCGTTCTTGGGCGGCCTAATCGGCCTGGGAATTGGCGCGGCACTGGGCACGTTCGTTCCGGGTTACTATCGCTCCGTATTTTCCAACGGTGGCGATCCAAACTTTGACCCGATTGCCGTTGGCATTGGTCAGGGTCTCACGCAAGGCGTTGTTCTTGGTGGAATCATCGGCTTGCTGCTTGTGGCAATGTTCTACTGGTACGGTTCACGATCGGCTCGCGTAGATTCCGATCAACCGGCGCGGCCCGGCAGCCGCCCTCTACGCGGATCGGTGCTGAAATACGACCATCCTGTTGATCCCGTGGCCGAAGCTGATTGGGAGGTGTCGGGGTAATCGCCCGCGACACAAACAGATGACCATGTTGAGCGAAGACGATCCTGATTTCGCTGAGGAACTCGAACGTCGAGTCGCCGCCTACGAGGCCGGCGAATCGGAGGCGACCGAATGGGATATCGTTCGGGAACGAATTCGCAAAGAACTCGAAAAGGCGAGGCAATCGTAGCCGCTCGGCTGCCGGGCTTCGTGTGGCACTTGGTCCGTCTCCTCGCTTCGCTTATACTTTCGATGCATGTTCCCTTATCGCGTTCGAGAGACGTTCCATGAGCACGGCATCCCATCTACGATCGAGGGCGCTTGGATTGACGGAAGCCGACCGTGCCAGATTGGCGCACGAGCTGCTGTTGAGTCTCGACCCTCCGCCGGGCCCTGAATTGACGAAAGAGCAGTGGCGGGATGAAATCGCTACGGAGGAAAAGAGGATCGAAAACGGCGAGGCAGTGAAATTGGGCCGGCGAGAATCCGTTGAACGAGCGCGTATATCACTTGAACACCATCGCAAAGGACGCAATTGCCATGAATAACAGAGTAAAAATCCGACGATTCGCGAGAGCCTTGTCGTGCGTTGCGGCCGTGGCCCTGCTTCTGCTCGTTCCCTATGTGGCGGCGGACGACAAGAAGGGCGACGCCGACGCCAAGAAACCCAAACCCAAGGCCGCCGCCAAGATGACCAACGCCCGGCTTGGCGCCTTGTTGAAAAAACGCTTCGACAAACTCGGCGGGCGAGAGGGGTTTTGGATCGTGCCGATTGAGGCGGAGAAGAAGGGTGAGAAGGACATTCTGCTGATGATCGTGACCGACGAGCGGGCCAACCGGATGCGGATTATGATGCCGGTCCGCAAGTTCGATAAGGACAAAGACAAAGATCTGCTGCTCAAGCTGCTCAAGGCGAACTTTCACAGCGCCCTGGACGCCAAGTATGCGGTCAACGGCGATACCATCTGGTCGACGTTCTTGCATCCGCTGGCCACCTTGCAGGAAGCCGACCTCGACAACGCCCTGAGCCAGGTGCGAACGCTGCGCAAGAACACCGGCACGAGCTACAGCAGCGGCGAGCTACAGTTCGGCGGCGGCGAGCCGGAGAAGCAGCCGCAGCCGGATTTATAGGATTCGAGGCTGGGCGGGCAGTTGACGGTCTCCGAGAAGTCGGGGGACGAGGGGCTGGGGACTAGAGACTGGGGAAAACGAAGCAGCGTTTCGCCAGTCTCCAGTCTCCAGTCTCCAGCCTCCAGTCCCCAGTCCCCAGTCCCCAGCCGGCCAGCGAGGAATCGCCCGTCACCACCAGCTACCGCCGCCCCGTTTTTTTCTTTCCGCCGCGCGATTGCTCCCCACTGGCCAGCTCATCGGCAAAGCCGGGCGTGTCGAACATCTCGCCGATGATGTCGTCGGGGCCGTCGTAGATGGGGTTGAGCAGTACATATGGGCACGACTGCGCTTGTTCGCGTAGCCACTTGAGGAACGGCCGGTCGTTCATGTAGGCGACTTGCCAGCCGTCGCCGCCCGACCATGCGTCGCAGAAATCGGCGGCCACCGCGCCGTCGTCGAACAGCAAAATCGCCTCGCCACCGTCGTCGGACGTCACGGTGGCCACTTGCTGCTGGCCGTCGGACGCTTCGGTCGCGGTGTCGGTTAAGTAATACGCCAAAGGGTCGCGCGGCATGGTTGGTTTCCTCGCTATGGTAGACGCGGCATCTTGCCGCGTTATCGGTATTTCTGCGACTTCCAGTCACAGGAAAGCGACGCACGCGCCGCTTCTACTTGACGGCCTCGACCAACTGACCGACCGTCCGTTCCAACACTGCCCGCCCGCCAAACTCCATGCCGAGCCGCTTGATCTTGTCGGTGACAATCTCGTGCTTCGGCTGCGTTTGGCTGCCGTGGATTGTGCTGCTGCTGCCGGAGAGTTGCTTGGCGATGGTCGCCACGTCGAACAGTGAAACGTACATGTCGTAACAACTGTACGCCTCGCCGGCGATCTCCTCGGCCCGCAGCAGCACCTCGACCGCTCTGGCGACATCGTCCGCGTGAACTTCCTTGCCGCCGCGGCTGCACTCGACGTCCTCGCCGCGAACGATCGACTGCACGAGCGAAAACCACTTGCTGGTCTCGATCGGTCGCGCCGCTCCGTAGATGCCGGTCGGCCGCAGGGCACAAATCGGATAACCCTGCCCCAGGCCGTAACTATGAACAAATTTCTCGATGGCCGCCTTGTGCGCCCCGTAATGTGTCTTCGGCCAGAGCGGATGCGCCTCGTCGAGCGGCCGGTCGTCAAGAATTTCCTCATGCACGGCGCAGGTCGAGATGAAAACGAATCGCCCCACGCCGGCAGCTCGAGCGGCTTCGATCAGGTGAATCGTGCCGAGCACGTTTTTTATAACGAACTCGCTCAGATCAGGCTCGCTGCCGCGAAACGTCTCGGCGGTGCGATACAGGGCGGCATGAACCACCGCGTCGCAGCCCTCGACCAATGCCTCACCGGCCGCGATATCGCCCAATTCGCCCGGCAGCCAGTCGATCGATCCGCCCGCCCCGTCGAACCCGCCACGATCGCCATGGGGCCGAAACCAGCAGCGGCAGGCGTGGCCGGCACTCGCCAGTCGGTTGACAATATAACGGCCCAGAAAGCCGGTGGCTCCGGTCACGGCGATTTGCATGGGTCGGCCTCGGCTGCTGCGGCACGGAAAATGGCGACCCGTCAGTATCGCCGACGCCGCCCGAGATGCCTACTCCCCCGATTTGGAGATCGCCGGTTCGCGTGGTTGATAAGCGTGGGTGCGGCAAGCTACGATGGGCGGTGAATCCTCTTGCATTTCGTGCTGTTCATGCCGTGAAGGAGTTTTAATGTCTCACCATTTTCTCCGCTCCATCCTTGGCGTCGCTGGAATACTCGCCGTTGGGTGGTGCGCCACGAGCTTCATTTCGTCATCCCGCGCCGCCGAGCGCCCCAACATCGTGCTCGTCATGGTCGACGACATGGGTTACTCGGACCTGGGGTGTTACGGCGGCGAGATCAAGACGCCGAATATCGATCGCCTGGCAAGCCGCGGGATTCGGTTTACGCAGTTTTATAATTGTGCCAAATGCGAAACGACCCGAGCCACGCTGCTCAGCGGGCAATATCACCCGGCGGTCGGCATCCGCAACCTGCGTAACTGCGTGACGATCGCCGAGGCGATGCGGGCCGGCGGTTACACGACGCTGATGACCGGCAAGTGGCATTTGAAGAGCACGCCGATCCAACGCGGGTTCGATCGTTACTTCGGACATTTGAGCGGGGCCTGTAACTTCTTCACCGGCGACGACACGTTTCGCCTCGACGACAAGCCGTTCGAGGTGCCTAAGACCGGCTTCTACACGACCGACGCGAACACCGACTACGCGATCCGATTTTTGCGCGCGGCCGATAAGAACAAGCCGTTCTTTTTGTATGTCGCCTACAACGCGCCGCATTATCCGTTGCAGGCGCCGAAGGAAGAGGTCGACAAATATCGCGGCAAGTACAAGATCGGCTGGGACGAACTGCGGCGACGGCGGCTGGCACGGATGAAGTCGCTGGGCATCGTCGCCTCGAACCAGAAGCTCGGGCCGCGGCCCGCGGACGTGCCGGCGTGGGACACGCTCGGCAAAGCGGAACGGGACGAGCACGATCTGCTGATGGCCACCTACGCCGGCATGATCGATCGGGTTGACCAAAACATTGGTCGGCTGATCGCGCAGCTCGAGAAGATGGAAGCCTGGGAAAACACGCTGCTGCTGTTCTTGAGCGACAACGGGGCCTGCCCGTTTCAGCGGACGGCGCAGAAGACGCGAGACGAAAAGCTGATGCCGTGGGATCCCGCGTCGTATTGGACCTACGACCGGGGCTGGGCTCACGCTTGCAACACGCCGTTTCGCCAGTACAAACAAAACCAACACGAAGGCGGCATCAGCACGCCGCTCATCGCGCATTGGCCCCAGGGCATCAAGAAACGCGGCACGATCACGCACCAGCCGGGCCATCTGGTCGACATCATGGCCACTTGTCTCGACGTGGGCGGCGTCGATTATCCCAAGACGCAGGCCGGCAAGCCGATCGGTCCGCTGCATGGGCACAGCCTGGCGCCGATCTTCGCCGGTAAGAAACGCAAGCCGCACGAGGCGATCTTCTTCACCTTCTACGGCAAGAATAACGCTCTGCGAATGGGTGACTGGAAGCTGGTGAACATCGACCGCAAGAACTGGGAACTGTACAACATCGCCCGCGATCGCGCCGAGTTGAACGATTTGGCCGCGAAGGAGCCGGAGCGATTGGCAGCTATGAAAAAACATTTCGAGCGCATGGCCAAAGAAATGGGCGGAGTGAAGCGCGGCGGGAAGAAAAAACAGGCCCGAAGGGCCGAAAGTCAATAGCCAGGGGCGCCAGCCCCTGGACCGCGAACCCCACCCCGTCGTCTAACTCCGAAGGAGTGACAGAGCCATGCCACAATCGTTCGTTTCCTTCCATGTGCGTGTCGTCTTCAGCACGAAAAACCGAATCTCATTGATCGACAACGATTTGCAGTTCCTTTTCTTTCGCCCCTTCGGGGCTTTTGCTATTCTTGCTTCGGATTCCAGGGGCTGACGCCCCTGGCTATTGACTTTCACCCCTTCGGGGTTTTTTGTGTTCAATCTTTTCGCTAGAGATATTATGCCCCTTCCCTTTGAAGAGCTTGACGTGCAATCGACGCCGCTGGGCGAGTTGGTGTTGCGCCGACGACGAGTGGCGTCGTTGGACGGGGCGGAGGTGGTCGAGGTGAAGCTCGCCGGGGCTCTGCTGATGTCGAGCCTGGTCAACGAGACGGAGATTGCGCTGGCAAAGCGCACGCTGGGGGAACTTGGACGACGGGAGATCGACGTGTTGGTCGGCGGGCTGGGGCTGGGATATACGGCCCACGCGGCGCTGGCCTTTGAGAATGTTCGTCACTTGACGGTCATCGACACGTTGGAGCCCGTGATTGGTTGGCACCGGGCCGGATTGCTTCCGTTGGGCAGGCAACTGTGCGATGACGCACGCTGCCGGCTGGTGCATGACGACTTCTTCCGGGTTGTTGCGGCCGAGCCGACCGACGAACGCTACGACGCCATCCTCCTCGACATCGATCACTCGCCGGGCAGCTTGCTCGATGAGCGGCACGCGGCGTTCTATCAACCGGCCGGGCTACGGCAGATGGCACGGCATCTAAAGCCCGACGGGCTGTTCGCGCTGTGGGCGGCCGGTCGGCCGGACGAGGAGTTTATCACCCGATTGGGTGGCGTGCTGCGCGGCGTGCAGACCCACGAAATCACGTTTTTCAACCCGCTGGTGCATGAGGAGGAAGTTAATACGATCTATGTGGGCCGCGCGCCTCATAAAGCCGCGACCGCGGGTCGCGTTCGGGCCTGAAAACAGTGGCGTCGGGCGGATTGGGTGGTTATATTCTTGGGTGTTGGCCGCTGTGGTCTGCTACGCCGCGAGCGGCGAATGGCGAATTCATTGATCTCTCCGTTATCGAGGAATTTTTATCATGAGTCAGCATTCCCCCACCCGTCGTGATTTCCTGAAGACTTCTTCCGCGGCCGCGCTGGCCGGGGCGAGTGTGCCGTATTGGCTGACCGCCAGCCGTGCGAAGGCCGAGGCCAAGAACGATCGGCTGACCACGGCCGCGATCGGCACGGGCGGACGGGGCAGCGGAATCGGCAATCAACTGCGCGGCCGCACCGACATGGTGGCGGTCTGCGACGTCGATGCGGGTCACGCCAATCGATTCCGCCGCGGCGACGACAAGATCACCGTCTACGAAGACTTCCGCAAGCTGCTGGAGCGCAAAGACATCGACGCGGTGACCATCGGCACGCCCGACCATTGGCACACGCGGATCGTGCTCACCGCGCTGCGCGCGGGCAAAGACGTCTATTGCGAGAAGCCGCTGACGCTGACCATTGACGAAGGCAAGATGCTCGTCAAGACGGTCAAAGAGACGGGCCAAATCCTGCAAGTCGGCACGCAGCAGCGGACCGAATTCGGACGTAACTTCCTGCGGGCCGTGGCGATGGCCCGAAGCGGACGGCTGGGCAAGATCAAGAAAGTCACCGCGGCGATCGGCGGCGCGCCGAAGGCCGGGCCGTTCAAAAAGAGCGCTCCGCCGAAAGGATTGAACTGGGACTTCTGGCTCGGTCAGACGCCCAAGGTCGATTACATCGCCCAACGCTGCCACGGAAATTTTCGCTGGTGGTACGAATACTCCGGCGGCAAGATGACCGACTGGGGCGCCCATCACGTCGACATTGCCCAATGGGCCATCGGCATGCAGAACACGGGGCCGAAGACGGTCGAGGGCATTTCGGCGACGCATCCGGTGCCGTTCAAGGATGGTTATCCCACGAAGGACGATGCGTTCAACACGGCCACGAAGTTCAACATCAAATGCGTGTTCCCCAACGGCGTCGAGCTGTTCGTCGTCGACGGGCCGGGCAACGGCGTGTTGATCGAAGGCGAGGAGGGGCGCATCTTCGTCAACCGCGGACGCATCACCGGCAAACCGATCGAGGCGGTTCGCAAAGACAAAAAAGAAAACGAGAAGTTCGAGCAGGAAGTGGTCGAACTGTTCGCCGGCCGCAAGCCCAAGGGCCACATGGACAATTTTCTCGACGCGGTCCGCGATCGCAAGCTGCCGATGTCCGACGTCTACACGCACCATCGCATGCTAACGACTTGCCATCTGTGCAACATCGCCATCCGTCTCGGTCGCAAGATCACCTGGGACGCCGAAAAAGAATTGGCCGTCGGCGATGACGACATCAACAACAATTGGGTCAAACGGAAGCAGCGCAAGGGCTACGAGTTCAGTTAGCTCTGTAGGAGGCGTCTCCGACGGCGATTTTGTAAAGCCGCGACCGTTGGTCGCGCCCGGCCTTTCCAACTCGCCCGCGCTTCGTCATGCTGGGGCGCATGCCGTCGCGACTCGCAGAACTTGCCGGGCTGTTCTTGAAACTGGGGACCATCGGGTTCGGCGGGCCGGCGGTACATATCGCGACGATGGAGGAGGAAACGGTCGAGCGGCGCGGCTGGCTGAGCCGGCAGCAGTTTCTCGATCTGGTCGGGGCCACCAATCTGATTCCCGGGCCGAATTCGACCGAAATGGCCATGCACGTCGGCTATCTTCGGGCCGGCGCCGTGGGGTTGGTGGTCGCCGGGGCCTGTTTCATTCTGCCGGCGGTGGCGATCACGACCGCGTTCGCCTGGGCGTATGTCCGTTACGGAGAGCTGCCGCACGTCGCGCCGCTGCTGTTCGGAATCAAGCCGGCGGTGATGGCGATCATCCTATCCGCCGGCTGGAAGCTGGGACGCAAGGCACTGACCGACCGGCGGACGATAACGATCGCCATCGCGGTGGCCGCCGCTCCGTTGGCGGTCCGCCAGTTCGCCAGCGATCTGCTCATCAGCGAGTTCACCGCATTATTGATCGGGGCCGCGGCCGGAACGCTGTGGATTTATCTGGCGAAGCGGCGATCCGACAAGGGATCGGGGACGATGGTTGCCGGCGCGATAGCCGTCGCCTTGCCGGGCTCGACGCGATGGCTGGGGACCGGCTGGCTGTTGGGCGCCGGGGGCTCGGCCGCGGCCGTCGGGTCGATCGGGCTGTGGCAACTCGGGCTGTTCTTTTTGAAGGTCGGCGCCGTGCTGTATGGAAGCGGTTACGTGCTGATCGCGTATCTCGAAGGCGGCGTAGTCGACGGATGGCTCACCCGACAGGAGCTGCTCGACTCGATAGCGATCGGGCAATTCACGCCGGGACCGATTCTCTCCACGGCGACGTTTGTCGGTTACGTGGTGATGCACAGGGAGGGCGGCGAAACGATGGCACTCGCCGGGGCCGCGGTGGCCAGCGCCGCGATCTTTCTTCCTTCGTTCTTTTTCGTGGCGATCCTGAATCCGATCATTCCCAAGCTCCGCAAAGCGCGAATCACCTCGGCCTTTCTCGATGCGGTTAACGCCGCCTCGATCGGATTGATGGCGGCCGTGACGCTCAAGCTGGCGTTCGACGTGTTGCTGAGATCGCCGGAGATTACGCAGACGGACGCGGCGATGGAACTGCAATGGCGGAGTTTGCTGATCGCGATTGTGGCGACGATGGTTTATTTTCGCTATAAACCCAACCCGGCCTGGTTGGTTTTGGGCGGAGCGCTAGCGGGGTGGGGATTGGCGTTGGTTTAGTTTTGCAGCGCGACCTTGAATCGTGACGTTTGTCGCCCGACGTTTTTTGACATTTGAGATTCGGATTTCTGATTTGTTTCGTGCTTCGGATTTCGGATTTCCGATCTCGTGAAGCTGATTGATGGGTTGATGCGTGACTCGTTAGGCCGCGGAACCCTGGCCTCCCGGCCAGGGCTGGGGTTCAAGAGAGGATTTGACTTTCAGATTTGACTTCAAGATACTGCTTTTGAAATGTCCGACTTTCAGCACCAGCGACACAAAGCTCCAACTCTGCTGGAACGTCCGCGGGAGCTGATCGTGGCCTGCGCGCCGACGCGCAGCAATGTGAACCTGTCGCGGATTGCGCGGGCGGCCGGGTGTTGCGGCGTGCAGAAACTGATCTGCTGCGGGACGGCAAAGCTGCTGGACAAAATCGCCCGCGACGTTGGCGGGACGCTGGCGGTTGAGGTACATCGTTCGCTGGAGCCGGTGCTCAAGAAGCTCCGCGAGGAGGGCCGGCCGCTGGTCGGCTTGGAGCAAACAAGTGGTTCGACGTGTCTGTACGATTACCCGTTCGCCCGCAATGCGGTGCTCGTTGTCGGTAACGAGCGGCAGGGGCTAACCGACGACGTGCTGCGGCTGCTCGATGCGGTTGTGGAGATTCCGGTCTATGGACCGCCGCACAGCCACAACGTCGCCACCGCGACGGTCATGGCCCTGTACGAATACTGCCGACAGTATCCGCAGGGGTAAGGTGAGCCGCTGGGCGCTAGCCGCGGGTATTGTGCGGGAAAACGTCGCAACACTCACCGGCGGCTAGCGCCGTGCCGCTCACATGCGACAGAACTTGAGCGAAACGCATCAACTCGGCACGGCCGGCGCGGCGTCGAGCACGCAGCCTTGCTCGATGACGCTGGCAAGCTGGCGGATATTGCCGGGCCAGTCGTAGTTGCAAAATTCTTGCAATACTTCCGGTCGCGGACGCCAAGCGGTCCGCTGATATTTTCTGGCGAACTTGGCGGCCAAGAAGTCGATCAGCGCGGGAATGTCCTCGGCGCGGTCGCGCAACGACGGGATGTCGACCGCAAACAGTCGCAACTCGCGGTGCAGCGCCTCGAAAAACGAACCGCCGGCAACTTCAGACTCCAGGTCGTGCGTCGTTGCGCAGATTACCTGCACGTCAACCGTCTCCGCGGTCTCTTCGCCCAGCGGAGTCACTTCTTGATGCTGCAGCAGGCGCAGCAGTTTGATCTGCGCGGGGAGCGGTAATTCCACCACCTCTTCTATGAACAGCACGCCGCCATCGGCCGAGCGAGCGGCACCCAACGAACTTCCCAATGTGCCGGGAAGCGCGCCCCGGGCGTGACCGAACAACTGACTCTCGACCCATGCGGAAGAGAGTGTCTCGCCCCGAATCGGCACAAACGGAGCCGAGCCGCGCGGGCCGTGCTGATGAAGCTGTCGAGCCAAGAATGTTTTACCCGTGCCGGCCTCGCCGCGGAGCAGCAGAGGAGACTGCTGGGAAGCCGCTTGTAGGACGCGGCGCCGCGCATGGCAAACCTGTGGCCCCTTACCGAGGACGAAATCGCCGCTTTCTTCGCGATGGTTCATGGATGACTGCATGGGATCTCCCTACGCCATACTGTCGGGATCAGCCACCACGGGAGTTGAGACGGTTCGCGCCAAAACTCACGGTGCCCGGTTCCTTAGCCGCTCCCTGTCGATTGCCATTGTTGCACATCCAGAGTCGATTGCAATGGTTATGTCGGTTTTTTCTGTTTTACCACCTGAGACGCAGCGGCCACCGGAGGCAAAGTGGCCCATTTGGCGATGTTCGGCCAACTCCGCGTTGCAAAAACCGCGCGCGGTGCGTTTTCGCAACCTATTCTTCCGGTGGAACGGATGGCGCCGCGACTCGCCCGCCGCAGCCCCCATGGTCCGACAACGGCACCCTTGACCAGCCAGCTACGACCGATGAGCGAAAACCATATACCTCTACATAGAGCCGTCCACAAACCCCAGTTCGCGTTGATTTGGATTGCGCTGTGGTGCGCGTGGCTGGGCGTCGGCAACTCGATTGCCGCGGACGAAACACCTCCTGCCGACCGGCGGCCCGCCGGCCGTGTGTCCGTTGATTCGGCGACGACGCGCTTACTCGACGATGCGGCCGACCGGCATTTCGACCAGCACTCGCTCCTCGAAGCAGCTCTGATTGCCGACGGCGTCGAGGACGCAGGCGTGCTCAGCGATTGCAACGACCGTCTGCGCCGACATCGCCGCCGGCTAGGCAGGCTCGACGTCGTGGGCGCCTCGCCCAAGCAGCGGGCGCGGATCGTACACCAGTTCATGCACGCGGAGATATTGACGGGCGGATACGAGAAGCACGGCACGAGCGTCGCCGGCGCCCTGCGACGGGGCAGCTTCAACTGCGTTAGTTCATCGATTCTGTTTCGCTGTCTGTGCGCAGAAATTGGTTTGTCGACGGTCGCCGTAGAAACTTCCGGTCACGTTTGGATCCGTCTGGTCGGCCCCGGACCGCGCACTAACATTCAGACTACCGTGGTCCGCTGGCAAGACGCGACCCAAGCGGGCCCTCGGCCCTTGGCTCGACGGTCTGGTTCGACCCATCGGGCCCGTTCAACACATCGCGTGTCGAGCGGGCAGCGGCCCGCGAGAGAGATCGGCGATTTGGAACTCGTAGCGATGATCTTCTATAATCGAGGCGTCGATCTGCTTCACCAGCGAAAGTATGTTGCGGCGGCGGAGCTCAATCGAACCGCCTTAAAGCTCGACCCGCAGAGCCTTGCGGCCCGGGCCAATCTGTTGGCGGCGCTGAACAATCGCACCGTACAACTGACGGAGAAAGAGCAGTTTCGCGCTGCCCGCAAGGTTTTGCTGGAAGGGCTGTCGCTCGATGGCCGCTACGCGCCGCTGCTGGACAACGACCTGTATTTGCATAGCCATTGGATCGCTTCACTTTGTCGCACCCATCGTTTTGCCGAGGCCTGGGGCGCGCTCGACGTGGCCCAACGGCGACGCGCGGACGAGAAGTTTTTCCGCAAGACCAGGCTCCAGGTGTGCCGTCGCTGGGCAACTCGGTTGCTGGCGGAAGGATCGCTGGACGAGGCCCTGGCGCTATTCGATGCCGAGCGGCACCTTGGGGCCGACGGCGAGGCGCTGCGCCAGATCGAGTCAGACGTGTTCAACGACCGGGCCGTCGAGCTAGCCGAACAACAGCGGCTGGACGAGGCCATCTCGCTGTTGGAATTGGCGATGCAGCGTGGCGGTGCGCGGGCGCTGCTAACGAGAAATCATCGCAAGGTGCTCGACATGCAGCAGCAGAAGAAAAAGCGAACACCGGCCAGCCAGGCTCGGGCCGTCACGTCGCCGTCTCGATCAGAGGCCCCGAAGTAGGAGGCGTCAGCGGCGGCGTCATTCGTCATTCCGCATCCGCCGGTCGCAACGGTTATCGGGGTCTGGCGACAGCTTAAGGATTTGACCAAGCCGCGTCTGTAGGGTAGATACCTTTGGCGACGGTCGTTGCCGAGGCACTCGCCTATGGCGCCCAACGAATTCTCGGCCTCTGGTATCACCACGTTTCCTTGCCGCAGCGCTCGCTGAGACGGCTATTCATTTTGTCAATCGCGTCGGACTTCCGGTGTGCCTCGTGTTTGAGTACGAGTGGAGTATGTCGGTTGGTTGGTCTTTTTTGAAGGAAATCCACGATGAGCACCCTGATGATGCAAGCGCCGGATGCGGCCACGACGGACGACGAAATTCGATCGCAGGTCTACGGCCTGCTCGGCATTCAACCTTGCCAAGGGCAATCCAACGAACGCAGAACCGATCACCGATACCCCTACCCCAAATTGGTCCATCTGACGCCGGTGGGCGCCGACGGACACACGCCCGAAGGCGAGCCGGTGGTGGCCGCCGGAAAGCATCTCTCTGAGCGAGGGCTGGGGTTTTTCCATCAAAGCCCGCTGCCCTATCGCCGCATGATCGTATCGCTGGAAACCGACGACGACGGCTGGGCCGGGTTTCTGATCGACCTCACCTGGTGCCGATTCACCAAGCACGGCTGGTACGAAAGCGGCGGCCGTCTGATGCAAGTGGTCGACTCACCGCTATCGGCCGTGAGTCTGGCGTCGTAGCCGTCAATCCGCAGGAACCGAGGGCTAACTGAGTTGATCTCGCACGGTCTTGCCAGAATACCCGACGGCCGTTACCACGACATGCACGTGATTTGAGCGAGCGCTCGCTGCCCACAAGTGCCAACTCCGATGATCGCAATGTCGCTGACACTCCCGTTCGGCGGTCGCTCGTTGCTCAGGCGTCAACAGCAGGACAGCGTGTTTCAAGCGTTCCCGCCTCCACTGCGCCAACCGCGGCTGCGGTTCCTGCGCGCCTTTACGTCGCCGTCGCCAGCCGCGCTCATCGCCTTGGAGGTGACTGCCGTACACAGTCCAGGTGATGAAGAAGGCGATCGGCTCATCCAAGTTCATCGTGATTTCCCATCAGCCGCGACGCGCTAGCGTCCGGTTTTCGTCGTGATCGTCAACCCGCAGGAACCGAGGGCTAGCGCCCTGCGGCTGATGCCCATCAGCCGCGACGCGCTAGCGTCCGGTTTTCGTCGTGATCGTCAACCCGCAGGAACCGAGGGCTAGCGCCCTGCGGCTGATGTTTTTGGGTCCTGCTACACCGCCACGCCTTTGAACTTTTCCCAGTACACCGGCATCAGCTCTTCGGTCTTTTGCTCTAGCTCTTCGTCGCTGATGGCGGTCATGCGGCCTTCGACTTCGTACTGGTCCATGACCCAGCGGGCCAGCTTGTGGACTTTGATCTTGCTGATCCGCTCGTCGCCTTTGAGGCCGAAGAAGTCGTTGACCCACAGGGCCACGCCGTCGGCGCCGCTCTTGTCGGTCAGGGCCACGCGGGGCGGGCGGCCGAGCAGGGCCGTGGTGTCGCAGATGTTGTAAATCCGCTCGTCGCTCCTCAAGCCGCCGGCGTGAATGCCGGCCCGGGTCGTGTTGAAGTGCTTGCCGACGAAGGGATAATTTTCCGGAATCGGCAGGCCGATCGAACGCATGTATTCGGCCAGCTCGGTGATCACTTCGGTCTGAATGCCGCACAGGCTGCCCTTCAGGGCGATGTACTCCATGATCGCGCCTTCGATCGGCGGATTGCCGGTCCGCTCGCCGAAGCCGAACAGCGTGCCGTTCAAGGCGTCGCATCCATACAGCCAGGCGGTCGCGCCGTTGGCATGCACGCGGTGGAAGTCGTTGTGCCCGTGCCATTCCAGCCGGCTGCTGGGCACGCCGCACTCCTGGTTCAGTTTGTAGACCATCTTAGGCACGCTGCGGGGCAGCTCGACGCCGGGATAATGGAGGCCGAAACCCATCGTGTCGCAGATGCGAATTTTTACCGACAGCTCGTCGGCCACCTGCTCGCTCATCCGCATCAGCCGATCGACAAACGGCATCACGAAACCGTCCCAGTCGGCCCGGGTGATGTCTTCCAAATGACAGCGCGGGCGGATGCCGGCCTCGAACGCGGCGTCGACCACTTCGCAGTAGGAGTCCATGCACTCCTGGCGGCTTTTGAACTTGAGCTTGTTGAAGATGTGATAGTCGCTGCAACTGGTCAACATGCCGGTCTCTTTCAGTCCGGCCTCTTTGACCAGCCGGAAGTCGCCCTTGACGGCGCGAATCCAACCGGTGCATTCGGGGAAATCGTGGCCCAGGTCGCGACAGCGGTCGAGCGTCTCGCGATCGTTCTTGGTGTAGAGAAAAAACTCGGTCTGCCGAATCACGCCCTGCGGCCCGCCCAGCTTGGCCATCAGATCGAAGATGTGAACCATCTGGTCGATCGAATAGGGCGGCCGGGCCTGCTGTCCATCGCGAAAGGTCGTATCGGTGATGTGAATGTCCCGCTTGACCGCCGCATTCGGGTCGAACGTAATTTGCTCGCCGTCGATCGTCTCAACCATCGGCCCGTCGAACTTAATCAGCGGCGGCAGGCTGTAATCGAACGTCTCTTCCAGCAAGTTCGGTTCGGTCGTGTCGATAAGCGGATGGTCTTTTCTGCGATCGGCAACAGACATGCGAGGCTCCTTGGGATTTCGGTAGTGTGCGGCGAATTGGGTCGGGCGCTGCAACGCTGTGACAGTTTACGGCGGCCGCGGGTGGATCAAGACAGAACCCATCATTATGACGGATTTTCTGCGTCACACAAGCGTCCACAGGGGGGCTCGCATCGAGCGGCGCAGAGAAAGCCCCGGGCGCTGCGGTTGAGAAACTACGCTGATTCGGCAAGCTCTAGGGCGTCTCGCCGGTGGACGGACGCTGTGCGAAGCCGCCCCAGGAGTTATAATCGAGCCAAGGGCTGTTCATTCTCAGTAACGTGGATCCCTGTGCGTAGAGATAGAATCATGGCCCTCACGGAGACTCCTTTTCGCATCATGGAAGAGATCGCCGACTTGTTCGCGTCCAGCCCTAGTCGCGATGAGTTACTTGCCTTCCGCCCATCGCCGGCCGTTCAGCAGCGGGCGACCGATCTGCTTGATCGGCAGGCGGACGGCGCTGCGACGCCCGAAGATCAGCGTGAACTAGATCAATTCGCCCAAGCGGAGTTGTTAATGCGGCTGGTGAAATCGCGATTGCGAACCCCGGCGGCGTCATGAGCCGGGCTTTGTCAGCCATCGTGGGAATTTTAACTAGCCCAGGCGTTTACGCCTGGGAATCTGGTACGAACGGAACCTTTTGTTTACCCAGCCCCTTTAGGGGCTTTGGCGTCCGAGATTGCGCCGATCCAACAACTGCCGTTGCGCTGCCCCTGAAGGGGCGACGAAAAAAGGGGGGCACGGCGATCGGGTTCCAGGCATAAATGCCTGGGCTAGTTAAAAGTGCCCGCGCCGCGGTCTCGAGAAGAACCCCGTTTATCGTCACGCCGAAATATCCTGACGTGCCGCAACAGACGTTTTCCCTCACACCGCCACGCCCTGCTCTTCGCAGACTTTGGTGATGAACTCGACGGCGCTGGCGACGGTGTCGACGCTGAGGGCGGCGTCTTCTTCCATCTCGATGCCGAATTCTTCTTCAAAGTTGGCCACCAACTCGATCGACTGCACGCTCTCGGCGCCCAGGTCGGCGGAGAAGTTCTGTTCGAGCTTGATCTCGCTCTCGTCAAGCTGCAACACACGGGCGGTAACGGCGACGACTCGGTCTTGAACGGATGGCATGGGGAGGGTTTCCTTGTTGGTTGAGGGTGAACGGGAGGAGTTAGGAGTTAGGAGTTAGGAGTTAGGAGTTAGGAGTTAGGAGTTAGGGGCTGGGGGCTGGGGATGCCGGGCCTTAGACATGGGCAACGCTTTCGGTCCGTGTCTCTAGCTCCTAGCCCCTGACTCCTAGCTCCCCCCTCCGAACTCCCTTACCTCCCCGCCAACACGCGGCGGCCTTTCTTGAGGGCTTCGCCGCGGGGGCCGGCGGTGATTTGGAAAATGTCGTCCCACATGGTCTGTTGAGCTGCGGTCCACTGGCGACCGCGGCGGCTGGCCACGATGGCGGCCGTTTCGTAGAGCTTGCGCTTGCCGAAACCCTTGGTCACCACGCCTTCGAGGAACCAGGCGAACGACGGAATGAACTTGGGCAGCGGCTTGCCGGTGCCGGAGATCAGGCACATGGCCCCGACGTAGGCGCCCGTGTTGAACAGCGTGCCGATCGAGGTTTTGGTGTGATCTCCGATCAAGGCGCCGACCTTGGTGCTGCCGGTGTCGATCGCCTTGCCGCCGTCGAGGCTGACTCCGACATTTGAATAATCGTTCTTCAAATCGCTGTTGGTGGTCAGCGCCCCGAGATTGACCCACTCGCCGACGTAGGCGTGCCCCAGAAAACCGTCGTGATATTTGTTGGAATAGCCGTGAATGATCGACTCCTCGACTTCGCCGCCGATGCGACACATCGGGCCAATCGAATTGCCCTCGCGACACTTGGCCCCCAACAGAATCGACTTCTTGCCGATGTAGCAGGGGCCTTCGATGCGCGTGAAGGGATGAATCTCGGCGTCCTCGTCGATATAAATCGGCCCGTGCTCGGCGTCCATGACAACCAGCGGATGGACGACGGCGCCGCGGGCAACGTAAATATCCTTGTCGCTGCCGCGGATGGCCCGGGGCTCTTCGACGCTGCCCTCGATGCCGCTACGTCCGGCGGCGCGGATGTCCTCGGTGAGTTGATCGGGATTTTCCAGCACCAGTTCCCAGGTGTAATTCCAGGCGGCCGTTTCGCCCTCGGCTTTCGGCAGCGCCTCTTTTACCGAGGCCAACAGCGCATCGATCGAATCGGCGTTGAGCTTGGCCAGATCGGCTTGGGCGATGCGTGCCCACAGCACTTCGCCGTCGGCGTCTAATCCGCACTGACTCGGCCCGGTGGTCTCGACGTCAAAACCCGATGCCCTGACACGGCCGTGAACCAGCAGCAAGTCGTCGCCGGCCAGTTTGCTCGCGTCGTTGACCGGACATTCAGCCGTTTCGCGATGCACCTCGGCCATGTAGTCGGGCACGAAGCAGGCCACGTCGCTCGCGCCCGTTTTGGCGATCATCTTATCGCCCAGCGACGACATGCCGATCCGCAAATCCCAGATCGGCCGACTGAGGGCCAGCGGATCGAAGTGAAAACGCTTCGGCGAAGGGCGATCGAACAGGATCAGTCGCATCGGGGGGCTTCCGTGTGGGTTCGTGGATCGGGGAACAACTTAGCGTGTGCCAGTGATTCACAGGCGAGACACTTGTACCACGACTTTAGTTACGTTGCGATTCGCGTAGGAATAAGTTGTGCGATATGGCCATTCAAATCCGAAGCATGAAATCCTAAACAAATTCAAAGCACGAAGGTCAAAAAAACTCTCGCATACCCGACGTTTTCGACATTCGAGATTCAGATTTCTAATTTGTTTAGGATTTCGTGCTTTGAATTTCCGATCTCCCAAACCGGCTCGACTTTTTCCGCCCGAACCTTTAGCTTACGTCGTTTCCCTACTATGTTCCCGTGCCGCGTGTGCCGCCGCATCGGTTCCTTGCGCATGAGCCTCATCGGCCCGCCAGTGTTCGGTCGTCGGTGCCGCCGGTCCCTTGGCCTGAATCCAGTCGTAATAATCGATCATCTTCAGATTGCCGGCGGCGGCCCGGTCGAGATAAATCTCGGTGTCTCGATGTAACTGCAACGCGCTGGCCGTGATCATGCTGGTCACCGGTCCTTCGATGGCCTGGGCCACCGCGTCGGCTTTGTTCTTGCCGTTGGCCACAAGCACGATCTTTCGCGCTTCGAGGATCGTGCCGACGCCCATCGTGATCGCGTAAATCGGCACGTCCGCTTCCCGCTCGAAGAAGCGGGCGTTGTCTTCAATGGTTATCTTGGCGAGCGTCTTGATCCGCGTGCGCGAGCCGAGCGAGCTGCTCGGTTCGTTGAAGGCGATGTGCCCGTCGGAGCCGATGCCGAGAATCTGCAGATCGATGCCGCCGCATTCGACGATCCGTCGTTCGTACCAGGCGCAGAACGCTTCGTAGTTGTCGGTCGTGCCCGAGGGGATGTAGATGTTCGTCGGCGAGATGTTGATGTGCCGGAACAGGTGTTCGCGCATGAAGTAGTGGTAGCTCTGCTCGTGATCGCGGGTGAGCCCCACGTATTCGTCGAGGTTAAACGTCGTGACCTGCGAAAAATCGAGCCCTTCCTCGCGGTGCATCCGCACGAGTTCCTCGTACAGCGACAGCGGTGTCGAACCGGTGGCCAGCCCGAGCACGGCGTTCGGCTTGGAATTGAGCGTTTGGGCCACCACGCGGGCCGCCGCGACGCTCATCTCTTCGTAACTTTCGTGGATAATTATCTTCATCGGGGAGCCTCAATACTCTCAGACAGCGGAAGCGAGAGGTGTGTGTAGAACCCGCCAGTTTGATCCGCGGCGTCTGACATGTCAAGCGGACCACGCCAGAACGATCCGCAGAGCGCTAGCCCGGGAGAATGCACCTATGGCGAGAATGCGCGTGATGGGTGTGATGGGAGTGCGTTAGCGAGTAATTCTTGCGACAAACTGCCGCACCGACGGGGCGGTCAAGAACAAGGGATAAAAACAGAGCGTGTATTGGCTAAACCAACCGACTTCCATGGTCAGCAATATGCCCACGTGAAACGCGACGCCTCCCCACAGCAACCACGGCCGCAGCCGACGAAACATGACGAATGGAATGAAGCCGAATTCAAAGACAAGCGTGCCCCAGGACAGCAACCGGCAGATCCACATTGGCACGGGCAGTTGAGCATAGGACCATCGCGCCAGGCAGATGTCGTTCAGCGCCCAATAGACTGCCTCGCCAGTCAGATAGTCGTTCGTTTCGGCGACGTTCATTTTGGAGAAGCCCGTGACAAGATAGATACAGCAAAGTTGAATCTGCATCAATCGCACGGACCAGGGAGCGATCGTTACCGGCGCAAGGGCGATGTTTCGATGTTGCACGGCGGATTGCACACGTTCGGTCTTCCAGCGCCGCCGCAGACTGTCGATCGACCAGACCGCACCGGCGGGCGCTAGCATCAGATAGAACATTAACTGTAGAGCTACGTCGTCACCGCCGTTGAGAACATAGATCATCCGTTGGTGAAACGAGAGGGCCAACAGCCAGGCGACGATCGTCGACGTTCGCGTGTAAAGCCCGACGGCCACGAACACCAGCGCAAGCATCCAAACCGAAAACAACCCGATGACCGCCGTCATGTTGTCGGTTACGTCGCGCCAGGCGTCGACAACCGCCTGTGGAATGAAGGCGGAGACTAGCGGTATATTCTCCGGCGACCGCAACAGGCTGATGTGCCCACTGTTTTTCAGATATTGGTCGGCGACCTCCGACGGATACACACCCTCGGGCGACCAGTACCAATGCAGATTTGGCGCGATGCCCAGCAGGCTTCCAATGAGAACGGTCAGCGCCGTCACGATGCGACACATCGCCAGCGGCTCGGCGGAGATTGGCCTTCTCCAAAAGGCGACGACCACCCGCAACATCCGTCGCAGCCGCGTCACGTTTTCGGCGTTTGTCTCGTTTGCGTTCATTCCAACAGATTTCCGTCGGCGTCGAACGTAGCCACCTCTCTGACGGTTGCCTCTCGGTAACTGCCCGGGGCTTCATCGGGCTTCGGAATGGCGATACGTCGGCAAAGCATCACCAACCGCTGTGGCGTTCGCGGATCGTTTGGGTTTTCGCCCTGCCAGCGACGCAAGTAGCGACGCGCGGTCTGTTCCCATAGCGGCCGACGGTAACCGCTGCGACGCTCATCGTTCGATCTACTCACAAGCCAATCTTCGAGCTTGCGCTGTCGAGGCCTGCCGATGCGAAAGAAATGCGACGGATCGTCCGGCTCGTTTTCACTGCGGACCACGACATGGCTGCCATCGGTAAACTCGACGCGAACCGCCAAGAAGATACAACCTCGCGCCAGCGGTGAGGTGAACATCGACCACCCTTGGTCGTGATCGAGCGCTGTTTCGTATTTCGACGTAGTGTCGCTGGTCCACTGGTAAACTGGCTCGGCCGACTCCCACCACGCTGATCCCTCGGCGAACGCCACGAACTCATCGCCGCCCAGATCCAGGCTGCTACGGGTCGCCAAGAAGAACAAATGCCAAGAAACGAATAGAAACACGATTGCCGACTTGAACGTGTTCCACCACCGGCGTGGTCTTCCCGACTGGGGCGATGCGCCGTCAATCACAGATGTCTCGGCGTCGACGGCTTCGGCTGGGTTCGATTTCATGGCGCTCGATTCCATCAGCCGGCAAACATAATTCAGGCTAAGTGGCCCGCAGCGGCGCGATTATGGGATAAAGGGCGATGTTTGTCAATTGTTTGACGCCTTCGTCGGTCGCCGGCTGCTTTTGAAGCGCGTTCGATCAACGACTGTCGCAAGTGAGCGGCAGGGCGCTAGCCGCCGGTGATCCCATGTTACGTTTTCCCGCACAAAACCCGCGGCTAGCGCCTTGCGGCTCACCCTGACGGCGGCCAAAGTAAGTGCCAATGCGTCGAGAATTGATCGAGCGGTCCGGAATACTTCTCGTATCTCCGCCCCGTTCACACGAGTCGCCAAACCACGTCGCCGTGCGGTAGCAAATGTACCGGCTCGCTGAGCGAACCGGGGAATGACCGGCAGGCTGGTCGAAATGGACTTGAACGGGCTGCGTCTCTCGACCGGCGCCTCGGGCGTGATGTCCAAGGTGTACATCTGACTGGGCGCGGCGCAGAGAAACAAGACGACGACCGACGTATGATGACGCTTGTCAAACGTGCCGCGGCGGGTCACAATCACGTTCGATATGTGAGCGGCACCGGGACAGGCGCCGCTGCCCCTTTTATTCAAGGAGTTTCCACGATGCACCCCGTCCTCAGCCGTAACACCTTCTTCGTCAAAGAACACGTCGGCATGTTCAAGGCCGCCAATAACTACGACGTGTTGTGCCCCGAGACCGGCGAGGAGTTGCTGCATTGCCGGGAGCCCAATCTGGGGTTTTTCACCAAGATGCTCCGCTTCACCGACTATAAACGGAACACGCCCTTCAACGTCGTGATCACCACGCCCTCGGGCGAGCCGGTGGTGCGGGTGAGCCGGGGAATCTCGATTTTTCTGTCGAAGGTCGACGTCTTCGACGATAACGACCGGCGAATCGGCGGATTCAAGCAGAAGTTGTTCTCGATCGGCGGGTCGTTCAACGTGTTGGGAGCCGATGACCAGGTGCTATGTACGCTCAAGGGAAAATTCACCGGTTGGGATTTTCGTTTCTCGGCCGGCGACAACGAGCTGGCCAAAGTCAGCAAGAAATGGGCCGGCCTCGGCAAAGAGCTATTCACCAGCGCCGATAACTACATCCTGGAAATCTCCGACCAGGTTCCGCCCGACAACCCCGTGCGGCAGTTAATCTTGGCCGCCGTGATGTGCATCGACATGGTGCTCAAGGAGTGAACCGTCCCACTTGCGGTCCATTCATAGAATAAGCTATCTTTACCGTGTCGAAGCGGGCGTGTAGCTCAGTTGGTTAGAGCGCATCCCTGATAAGGATGAGGTCCGAGGTTCAAATCCTCGCACGCCCACTTGTCATAGATCCGGCCGAAACTCGATATAACTCGAATACGTCGGCGATCTTCGCCACGGCTCCGACAAGCCATCGGGCAGCGCCGTTTTTCGCAGGCCGGCTGCCAACGACGGGCGAAGGGGACGATTGGAGCGGGATTCGGAGTCGTCGGCACCGCGGCCCACGTGACGACCTCCCCTTATTGAACGGGGGCGGCGCTGCGATACTGGCGGCGAGACTCACCCGCCTGTGTGCTCCCGTGGCCTCTTATGCTCTCACCCGGATTGACCAACGCGCTGTCGATATGTTTGATGCTGCTGCTGTGCGCGACGACGCTGGCGTGGCTGGCCGCCTATTTGTATCGGAACTGCGAGTCGTTGGCGCAGTGGCCGCTGCTATTGGCTCAGGTGTTTTATTCGAGGATCGTTTGGCGGGCGACGATTAACGGACCGTTTCCGGTGGCCGATGGCCAGGGCGCGGTGATTGTTTGTAACCACCGCAATGCCTACGATCCGATCTTGCTCCATCTGGCCAATCGTCGGCCCGGGCCGGTGTGTTGGATGGTTGCCCGCGAATATATCGAGGGCCCGCTGCTGTCGCGATTGGCGAAGGCCCTAAACATCATTTCGGTCGGACGCGGAGGCATCGACACGAAGGCGACCAAGGCGGCCATTCGCTTTGCGGAGCAGGGGCGGATGGTCGGCATGTTTCCCGAGGGTCGCATCAATCTGACCGATGATCTGATGCTGCCGGCTCGGCCTGGTGCCGCGATGGTGGCTTTGCGAGCCGGAGTGCCGGTGATTCCCTGCTACATCGAGGGCGCCCCACAGGCTGGCAGCCTGCTCGCCCCGCTCTTCTCAATCGCCAAAGCTCGTGTGGTGGTGGGCGAGCCGATCGACCTTAGCCAGTACACGGAGCGTAAGAACAATCGGGAAACGCAGTTGAAACTGACGCTACGAATGATGCGCGAGATCGCCCTGCTGGCGGGCTGCGACGATTTCGAACCGCAGTTGGCCGGGCGACGTTGGAAAACGGACGACGTCGACTAACGCACGGGGCAGTTTTTTCTTGACCCGCTACCCGAACAGCATCGTTTCTAGCCGGGCGATGCGATCGCGAAGCATCTGTTCGAGCTGCTCGCGGCTTTCGCACTCAGCCAGAACGGTGGTAATCGGCTCGGTGGCGGCGATTTCTTTGCCGACCTCGGGGATATCGGCCACGGCGGGCCAAGTCGTGCCGTGGTTTTCGGCCACGACGCGTTGGGCGAAGGCGTCGTTAATGACGCAATCTTTTTTGGCATACAGCACGGCCTTGCCCGACCAGCGGCGCGAATTCGTGGTGACCAATTCAGGCAGCTTTCCGCGACGGCACGCATCGACGTGAATCTCAATCGCCTTGATCCCCATCGCCCGTTCGAGAATTTCGACGGAGGCCGGGTATCGCGGGTTGACTTCGACGGGCCAGATCACGTTGTCGGCCAGAATCGCATCGACCCCGAACAGTCCCATCAAACCGAATTCGTAACCAAGCTGGTTGCCGATTTGTTCGAAGATGCTGCGGATGGGCGAGTCGAGTTGGATTGGCCCCAGCGAGCCGCAATACCAGAAGAACTTGCCGTTGCACCAATCGGTGCCGGCCAATTGTTCGGTCACGCCCAGCAGTGTCGCCTGCCCGCCGGCCGAGACGTAAACGGCCGATACCGGCCTGCCGGCGATGCGCTGCTGAAAATACCAATCCGGGTCGTCACGCGGCGCGGCGGTACGCGGATCCCAAATCTGCACCAACCGCCCGCCGGTCGATCGGCGATGTTTGCGAAGCCAAGAACCATCGCGAGGCAGGTTGACCGCCGTCGGGTTGACGGCCGGATAGGGCAGCCCGCCGCGGGCCAAGGCATCGACCAGGCGTTTGGGGTCGCGAACCCGCTTAAGGATCGAGCCGGGATTGCCGTAAAGCGTGCGTTTGGAGGCGATTTTGTCGACCAACTCGGGACAATTCTCCAAGCCGCCGGTATACATCCAGCCGCCAAAGGGCGCCTCGGCCGCCGGTGCCGCGAGGCCGTCGGGATAGTCAGCGACGCGGGTCGTTTGAAATCGCCCCGCCAAGTCGACGTCGGCGAAGCAATCCGCGCAGTAGGGATCAAACCCGGATCGCTGCGCGGAAAAAGCCGCGGCGCGGACGCTGCCTCCTAAAATAACTAGTGTTTCAGACATTTTCCCACCAACTAACCCGTAAGATCGTTTTCTGCCCTCATGCCGTCAACCTCGCTGTTCACGGACGAAAACGCCAAATGTATCCTGCCTCGGGCCGGTTCGCTAGCGGTAAAATCGCCAGTTATGGCAAAAACTGCTGATGCCAGTAGATCGTGCCGTCAGAAGCTATAAAAGCGGCAACCCCGAGCCCCTCGGGGTCTGACGCAGAAAGCGACTCCCGTCGCTTGTAAGAGGCGACTCCTGTCGCCGAAAATAGACGTTTCACGCTGAAATCGGCGACGGGAACGCCTCCCACAGACTTTTAGGAAGAGGAGAAGGAGGAAAAGAGGAAAAAGAAAAAGGGAAAAGGACAGGCATAAATCCTTTGGCGTTTGCGATGGACCGGGAAAAAAAAAGGGAAAAGGACAGGCATAAATCCTTTGGCGTTTGCGATGGACCGGGAAAAAAAAAGGGAAAAGGACAGGCATAAATCCTTTGGCGTTTGCGATGGACCGAAAGATGCCTGTCCTTTATCGTTGCTTCAAAACTATTGACACATTCCGTCGCGTGTACGACATTGGATACTGGTTCAAGAGACGAGTGAATCGACCGTTCGGAGTGGAGTATTATGGCAAGGCTGAAATTGGCTGCGATCGGCTTGGAGTTCCTAATCGCCATTGGGGCTGGCGTCGTCATGATAGGCTGCTCCGAAAACGCCCAAAACAATCAGCACGATAACCAGATCCGCAGCAGCGCCCAGAATGGAAAGGAAAAGGGGAAATCCACGGAGAATTATTCAATACTTTCCCCCCAAAACGCCCCTATTCCAGAGAAACTGCATGGCCGGGTACGAGGGGCCGATGCCGTCTGGCGAGTCTTACCCGGCGTTGGCGTGGGGCAAATCAGCGATGTCTGCTTTGTGGATGAGAATCGTGCTTGGATGGCGGTCGGTGACAGCCTGCTGAAGACAGCGGACGGCGGCAAGACGTGGCATAGCATCACGTTGCCACGCCCGGATAACGCGGCGGGCGTCCAGAGAGTTCAACTTCTAACGCGTGCCAATGGATCATGTTTCGGTTGGGCAGTATCCAGAAATGGACGAATCTACCACACGAAAGATGGTCTGACTTGGCAACGGCAAAAGGCACCGTTGGAGAACGTGAAAGACGGCGTCACCTGTCTGGATGTTCTCGACGAACGGCATGCGTGGATTTCCGGGTACGGCCTTACTTGGCGCACGACAGACGGCGGCAAGACATGGCGTCATGTTCATCCCGCCGCCGAAAAAACTGCTGGTGCGAGCTTCAAGGATGAAGAACAGCATCGATTTATTCACTTTCGCGACAAGGACAATGGGACCGCCCTTGTGGCGGGAGGTTACCAAGGCGTGCTGAAGCGCACCACAAGCGACGGAGGAAAGAGTTGGAAAGTCGAAAAGGTCGCCGTCCCCGACAAAACCCCCAGCATTTGGCGAGTCATTCGATCTGGCAGATCGGTCCACGTGTACACGATGGGTGGTTCGTTGATTTATAAACATGGCGAGTTGCCCATCGACGAAATAGACGTGAAACAACTGTTAGCTCGCGAAACTCTACCAGGCGGATACCCTATAACTCGGAACTTTGAGCATCAGTATCACGTTGTTTCCAAGGACATTGTGGCGGCATCCGAACAGATGCAAGGAGGGTATTTAACCAGCCTTTACATCACCAACAACGGCGGAAAAAGCTGGTCGCGAAGCTATCTGGGCAGCCAACTTTGGAGTATTGACTTTACGGATCAGAATTCGGGCTGGGCAGTCGGATCTGGCGGTCGTGTCAGTCGCACGTCTGATGGCGGTGATACTTGGGAACACAGGTTCTTGCCGACAGAAGCCGATTTTACCAGCGTGTTTTTTTTGAACGAAAAGATTGGTTGGTTGGGCGGCGGAGATGCAACACACGGAATCCCCTTCGGAAAAACTGCTAGCAGAGGCTGCGTTTGGCGCACGGTGGACGGAGGGAAAACCTGGCAGAGAACAGCACTGATCCAAAATGGTCGACCAGGAGAACACCATATCCCCGAGACGATTGACGGCTTGGCCTTCAAGGACGCCAAACAAGGTTGGGCGGTTACACACGGAATTTCAAAGGAGAGGGTGAAAGGCTATGACTTATATGGTCGCATCCTGCACACGACCGACGGAGGAAAGTCATGGACGCCGGTCTACGGCCCGATCGACGGGGCTTCATATCGAACCATCCGTTTACGTGGTGACCATTTGTGTGCGGCGGGATACGTCGGCATTCTCACAAGTAGCGACGGCAAAGAGTGGAAACAGTCGAAAGGCACACGTGGTCTACAGGCGGTCGCGTTTGCTGACGCTCAAAATGTTGTTGCGGTTGGTATAGAAGGCTACTCTCACAGTGGCGACGGAGGGTCGCACTGGTCACACCTCAAGGCCGTGAAGCTGCGCGGAGATTGTTTGTGCCCAATTGATTTCGGAAGTCCGATGGTTGGTTGGATGGGCTCATGGGATGACAAACTTTACAACGGACTGTCTGTAACTTCTGACGGAGGCAAGACATGGCAACCCTCCAAAATCGATTGGCCTCCCTTCGTCGATCCCTGGATGCGATATCATTGGGGCTGGTC
Organism: Planctomycetota bacterium; assembly: GCA_022564995.1. Lineage (GTDB taxonomy): Bacteria > Planctomycetota > Planctomycetia > Pirellulales > JADFKK01 > JADFKK01. The sequence goes on from JADFKK010000062.1 coordinate 27,490, forward strand.
TGATATTAGTGCCGTTGATTCGCATCACGCCTGGGCCATCGGGACTTGTAACGGAATTACTTTAATCCTCCGCCTCAAAGCCGGAAAGGGGCGTGTCGATCGTTGATGATCAAACAGAGTCTCTCAACCGCAACCAACGAGCCCAAGGGATGTGACGTGTCGGACGAAAAAGGACAGGCATCTTTCGTCTCTCTTTCGTCTCTTTCGTCTTTGCGGTCTCGTCGTCTCGTCTCTACAGGTGACGCCACGTAACGTGTCGCCCCTCCGGGGCTTTCCGTTTTACATTCGTCATTGTTCCTGGGGCTCGCGCCCCAGGCTATTGACTGCCGTCCCTCCGGGACTAAGAGGCGCAACTTCAAATCTTGTGCATCGGCTCAGTGCTTTTCCGGCCGGCCCCGTGTGATTTCCGAGATCTTCACGGCCCGATGCTGTTTGGCGGACAGGTAACAGGCGTCGACCAGGGCCATCGTTTTGAGGTTGTCCTTGCCGGAGATTTCCGGCTCGGTGTCGTCTTCCAAGGCGCACAGCAACTGGGCCATCGGGCCGACGAAGGCGTCGGGAAACCAGACTTCGTTCCAGCGCGGCTGAAACCAATAGCCGGGCTGGCGTTTCGTGGTGAAGTCGAGCGTGCTGGGCGTGCGGTCGGGATAGCTGGGCCAGCCAATCGTGCCGCGGGCCATGCCGTCGGTGCCTTCGACGCGCCAGTGGATGCCGATGTCGCTTTCGGCCCCCTCCCGCGCCGGGCCGGTCCAGACGTCGTCGCACGCTGAGGCCCGCACGCCGCCGGCGAATTCCAGGATGTACAGACAGATGCCGTCGCTGTGGCGGAACTTCGTCCGCGGATCGGGCCGCACGCTGGCGAACACACGCACCGGGTCGCCGAGCCAGTAACGAAACGTATCCAAATGATGGATGCTCATGATCCGCAGCGTGACCCAACCTTGTCGCTGCTGCCAGGGCATCCAGTGGGGAATCGCCCGCATGTCGATCGTGGCCAGCACGGGCGTGCCCAAATCGCCGCGATCGAGCAGACACTTGCAGGCCCGCACCGATTGGTCGTAGCGCATGTTTTGATTGACCGCCAGGGTGATGCCGGCCCGGCGAGCGAGTTGCACGATGCGTTTGGCCTGTTGGTAATCGACGCCCAGCGGTTTTTGGGCCAGGATGCCGCGCACGTGGTCTTTGTGTTTGACGACCTCTTCGACGACCTCCAATTGCACGTCGGGCGGCACGGCAATATCGACCACTTCGACGCGGCGGTCGCAGAGCAGCTCCTGATATGTTTCGTAAACGCCGCGGATGTTGTGCCGCGCCGCTACTTCGCGGGTTCGCTCGACGTTGCGTCCGGCGATCGCCACGGGATTGAAGCCGGCATTGCGATAGGCCACCAAGTGACAATCGGCCATGATGAACCCGGTGCCGATGCAGCCGATGCCGACCTTCTTGTTCTTGGGAAGCTTGGGCAGGTAGTCGAGCTGGAGCGAGAATTTTCTCTTGGACATGGTGGTCTCGTCGTGGTTTTCTGGAACTGTAGGAGGCGACTCCGTCGGCGATCTTCTTGCCGGGTGGCTGACGGTCGCCGTCGGAGACGCCTCCTACAAACGCCTCAGCGATCCTCGTCCGCGTAATCGGAATCGACGCGGTTCGCCTCACTCCGGTCGCGCTTTGCGGCTCTGCTGCTGCCCGCTTCTTCGTGGGCGCGTGCCCGGCCGTAGAGCGCCCTGGCGTGCATGCTTTCGTCGTATTCGGGATCGTCGTCCCGCTTGGCCTGTTCATACAGCCGGATCGCTTCGCTGTATTCACCTTTGGCTTCCCAGGCACGTCCCCAAATTTCCATCAGGCAGTCGGCGTGGTAACACCTTGCGTCGGCGTTGAGCGGATCCGATTCAATCTCGCTGCTCAACACCCGCATGGCTTCGTAATGGTCACCGACGTGGAACAGCGCCACGCCCCGATCGAAGTTCATCGCCGCGATCACCTCCCAGCGATCGGTTCGCTCCGCCAGTTCCTGCGCCAAAGCGTAATCACGGGCGGCATCACGGTATTTTTCCATGGCTGCCAAAGCTCTGCCACGGCGGCTATAAGCGTACGGGTCGGCAGGCTCGATAGAAATGGCCCGGGCGTAGCTGCGCAGGGCTCTTTCAACTTCGTCCTGATCCATCAGCACATCGCCCGAATTGGTGTAGGCCACGGCCATTTGCGGATCGAAAAAAATGGCCTGGCGAAAATCTGCCAGGGCGCCCGCCGCATCGTCCGATTCCTGCTGCAATTCGGCGCTCTGTTCGATCGCGGCGCTCTGTTCAATCGCGGTGCTGCCGCGAGCCCGATACGCTTCCGCGTAGGTTGGGTTCAATTCGATCGCCTTGCCATAGGCTTCGATCGCATCGTCGTATTCGCCCGCCGATTGCCGAGCCCGGCCGAGCCAATAATGGACCGGCGCGTACTGCGGCGTGCGGGTCTTCGCCAGATGTTCCAGCAATTCAAGATCATTTTTTGTGTAGAATGTCACGACCGCCGCTCCACACAGGGCCCCCGGATGTTGACGTTCGATCCGCAGCGCGAGGTCGAACTGATCCTCCGCGCTAAAATAATCCTCCCGCTCGATCCAGAGAAAGCCGCGCTGGACATACAGCGCCGGATCATCGGGGTTATTGCGGATCAATTCGTCGAGCCGCTCCAGCTCTGCCCGCTGCTCCTGGCGTTGCTCATTCAACAGCCGTCGGGCGGTGTTGATCGGCGCCGTCGAGTTATCGCGCGACCGACCGTTGCAGCCTGCGGCATGCGCGAGACAGCTAACCGCGATAATGGCAATGAGGCACCGCACGAGATGAGTCCTTGAATTGGCTGCGGTCGATGTTGTGATTTGGCCAGACCCCGGCCTCCCGGCCAGGGCTAGGCTTGGGGATATGCTGGATTGTAACAGCGCGCGGCGACGTTCGCCTATTCATACAGCAGGCTCGCGGTGATGGCCCGAAAAACTTCGCCGATCTGCTCGAACTCGCGGTCTTCGGCCTGACAGAAAATGGCGTAGGTGGCACCGGAGCGGCTGACGCAGCGGATTTTCGCGGTGCTGGTCAGATCGAGATAGAAGAAGTTGAGATCGTATCCGACCATGATATCTTCGGCGTTGGTTTCGCTGATTTCGCGCGATTCGAGATGTTCGTACTCCTCGCCCATCGCTTCGAGGGCCTCGGCGGCGAGTTGGCCCGCGTTGGTGCCGGCCGGATGGACCCCCAGCGACCAAAAGCCGCCGCCGGGGCTATACACCGTGATGCTGTTGCCTTTCTCGTTGAGTTCGTCCGTGTCCAGCGTCCAGTTTTCCGGATAAGAGAAACGAGCCCCCATTTTGCTGTATTCGGCCGGCATGGTGTCCTCATCCGCTGCGATTGTGGTCAACAATAACCCGTGGGTCCATGGTATCAAACGACCGCTCGCAGCACAGGCTTCCCTGGCGGAGCCAGATTCCGGGGACCATCCGCTGGATAATCTCGCTTGCTCGCGCCCCACCGCAGCGCATATACTATCCTCTTGTAGTGAATCGCCGTTTTCATCGGACCCAGCAGGGAATTCCAGCTTTCTGTCGACAGGAGATACAGCCGTGGCATCAGGTAAATACTTGTTCACCAGCGAATCGGTTAGCATGGGGCATCCCGACAAGCTCGCCGATCGAATTTCTGACGGAATTCTCGACGCACTGCTTGCCCAGGATCCCAAGAGCCGGGTGGCCTGCGAGACCATGGTCACCACCGGCGTGGCGATTGTGGCCGGTGAAATCACCACCAAGGCGATCATCAACTATTCGCAAGTCATCCGCGACGTGATCCGCGAGGTCGGCTACACCGACGACGCGGCAGGCATCAACGCCGACACTTGCGCCGTGATGATCTCTATCGACAAGCAAAGCCCCGACATCGCCCAGGGCGTCGACGACGATGCCGCGGCCGGCAAAGCAACCGGCGCCGGCGATCAGGGTTTGATGTTCGGCTATGCCTGCCGCGACACGCCGGAGCTAATGCCGCTGCCAATCGCCCTATCGCACAAAATCATTCTCCGCGTTACCGAGGCCCGCCAAAACGGCGAGGTCGACTGGCTGCGGCCCGACAGCAAGAGCCAGGTGACCGTCGAGTACGACGGAGACACCCCGGTGCGAATCGACACGGTTGTCGTCTCCACACAGCACACGCCCGAGGTGGATAACGAAACGATTCGCGAATTTGTGATTGAAAAGGTCATCAGGCCGTGTCTGCCGGAGGATCTGATCACGGGCGAGATTACCTTTCACGTCAACC